>CADCVQ010000029.1 GCA_902806175.1 uncultured Solirubrobacteraceae bacterium | reverse complement strand
GCGCGCGAGCGAGCGGGCGGCGACCGATCCCGCCGAGCACTGGGCGGCCTGCGAGCGGCGCTGCGGCGAGGTGCGCGGCACGCCGGTCGCGGTCGCCGTGCGCGCGAGGGGCGACGTCGAGCTGCGCCGCCACGGCGCCACGACGGTCGTGGCGTCGCTGCGCTGCGCGAGCGAGCACCTGCTCGCAGAGGCCGGGCGATGATCGCCTACGAGCGCGACGGAGCACAGATCTACCGCCAATCGTTTGCGACGATCCGCGCCGAGGCCGACCTCGCCGGGCTCGATCCGGTCCTCGAACGCGTCGCGGTGCGGATGATCCACGCCTGCGGGATGGTCGATCTCGTCGGCGACATCGCGTTCTCGCCGGGCTTCGGCGCCGCCGCCGAGGGCGCGCTGCGCGCCGGCGCGCCGATCCTCTGCGACACCTCGATGGTCGCCGCGGGCGTGACGCGCGCGCGGCTGCCGGCATCCAACGAGGTCGTCTGCACGCTCGCCGACCCGGGCGTCGCCGAGCTCGCGCGCTCGCTTGGCACGACGCGCAGCGCCGCCGCGCTCGAGCACTGGCGCGACCGGATCGACGGCGCGCTCGTCGTCGTCGGCAACGCGCCGACGGCGCTCTTCGCGCTGCTGGAGATGCTGGCGCAGGACGCCGCCGTCGGACGGCCCGCGGCGGTGATCGGCGTGCCGGTCGGCTTCGTCGGCGCGGCCGAGTCCAAGCTCGCGCTGGCCGCGAACGACAGCGGCCTGGAATACCTCGTCGTGCACGGCCGGCGCGGCGGCAGCGCGATCGCCGCGGCCGCCGTCAACGCGCTGGCGCAGGTGGCGCAATGAGCGCCGCGGCCGGGCGGCTGTTCGGCGTCGGCGTCGGGCCCGGCGATCCGGAGCTCGTCACGGTCAAGGCGCAGCGGATCATCGGCGCGTGTGCCGTCGTGGCCTATCCCGAGAAGCGGGCCGGCAGCTCGATCGCCCGCCGCGCCGCGGCACCGTGGATCGCAGCGGGCTGCGAGGAGCTCGCGCTCGTCTATCCGGTCACGACCGGCGAGACCGACCACCCGCAGGGCTACGAGGGCGCGCTGCGTCACTTCTACGACGCGTCCGCCGCGCGGATCGCCGCAGCGCTGGACGCCGGGCGCGACGTCGCGGTCCTGTGCGAGGGCGATCCCTTCTTCTACGGCTCCTACATGTACCTGCACGAGCGCCTCGCCGACCGCTACGCAACCGACGTCGTCCCGGGCGTGACGGCCTTCAGCGCCGCCGCCGCGGCGGCCGGCACGCCGCTTGCCAAGCGCGACGACGTCCTGGTCATCGCGCCGGGGACGCTGCCGAGCGACGTGCTCGCGGCGCACCTGCGCGACGCCGATGCGGCCGTCGTGATGAAGCTCGGGCGGCGCTTTGACGACGTCCGCGACGCGGCGTCGGCCGCCGGGGTCGACGAGCGCGGCGTGTATGTCGAGCGCGCGTCGCGCGAGGACGAGCGCGTCGCGGCGCTGCACGAGGTGCAGGGCGACGTGCCGTACATGTCGCTCGTGCTCGTGCCGACGGCGCGCCGCGCGCCGGCAATCGCCCAACCGGCTGACGGGGCCGGCGCTGCCGCCGGCCGCGGCACGCTGTCGGTCGTCGGCCTCGGCCCCGCGGGGCCCGACTGGCTGACACCGGAGGCAAGCGCCGCGCTGGCCGCCGCCGACGAGCTCGTCGGCTACGGCCCATACCTCGCCCGCGTCCCCGAGCGCGCCGGCCAGCGCCGCCACGCCAGCGACAACCGCGTCGAGATGGACCGCGCGCGACATGCGCTGCAGCTCGCCGCGGCCGGTTCGGCGGTCGCCGTCGTCTCGTCGGGCGACCCCGGGATCTTCGCGATGGCGACGGCGGTTCTCGAAGCAGTCGAGAGCGGCAACGGCGAGTTCGCGAACGTCGATCTGCGCGTCGTTCCAGGCCTTTCGGCGATGCACGCCGCGGCCGCCCGCGTGGGCGCGCCGCTCGGCCACGACTTTGCCGTCATCTCGCTGTCAGACCAGCGCAAGCCGTGGGAGATCATCGAGCGCCGCCTGGACGCCGCCGGCGCAGGCGACTTCGCGCTCGCGCTCTACAATCCCGCGTCGCGCACCCGCCGCGAGCAGCTCGAGCGCGCGCGCGACGTGCTGCTGCGCCATCGCGCGGCGGACTGCCCGGTCGTCGTGGCGCGCGACGTCGGCGGCGCGGGCGAGTCGGTCTGCGTCTCGACGCTCGGCGGCTTCGATACCGAACAGGTCGACATGCGCACGCTGCTCGTGATCGGTTCGACGACGACGCGCGTGATCAGCGGCGCCGGCGGGCGGACGCTCGTCTACACGCCGCGCAGCTACCCGTGAGCGTGCTCGCCGAGCCAGGCGAGCGCCTCCTCGACGCTCTCCACGGTCCGCGCGGCCGGCCGCGGCGGGCGCGCGACCACGATCACCGGCAGCCCGCGCTCGCGCGCCGCCGCGAGCTTCGCCTGCGTCATCTCGCCGCCGGAATCCTTTGTGATCAGCACGTCGAGCGCGTGCGCGTCGATCAGCGCGAGTTCGCCCGCGAGCGTGAACGGCCCGCGGTGCAGCAGGACGCTGCGGTCGGGCGGAAGCCCGTCGGGATCCGGCGCCTCGACGCAGCGGATGAGAAAGAAGGCGCTGCGGACGGGCGCGAATGCCCGCAGGCCCTGGCGCCCGGTCGTGAGGAAGACGCGGCGACCCGCAGCGGGCAGCAGTGCCGCGGCCTCCTCCAGCGAGCCGACCTCGCGCCAGTCGATCGCCGGGTCGCGCGCGAACGGCGGGCGCTCGAGCCGCACGAGCTTCGTCTGGGTCGCAGCGCAGGCCTGGAAGGCCGACCACGACATCCGCTCGGCAAACGGGTGCGTGGCGTCGACGACCGCGTCGACGCCCTCGGCCTCGAGGTAGGCCGCCAGCCCGTCGGGGCCGCCGAACCCGCCGACGCGGACCTCCCCGGCCGGCAGGCGCGGGTCGGCGATCCGGCCGGCGAGCGTGGAGATGACCCTGACACCGCCCCCGCGCGCCCCGCCGTCGAGCGCGGCGGCGAGCGCGCGCGCCTCGCCGGTTCCGCCGAGCACGAGCACCGTCGTCATCGCGTCACGCCCGCCGGATGAGGCGCATGCTGCTCATCGGGATCGGGGCCGGCGACCCGCGGTACGTCACGCAACAGGCGATCGCGGCGCTCAACGCGGCCGATGTGTTCTTCGTCATGGAGAAGGGCGCGGAGAAGGACGACCTCGTCGCCCTGCGCCGCGAGGTGTGCGAGCGCTTCATCGAGGACCAGTCCTACCGGATCGTCGCCGTCCGCGACCCCGAGCGCGACCGCACGGCCGCCGCCTACGCCTCGGCCGTCGACGACTGGCGCCGCGCCCGCGCCGAGATCTGGGAGCGCCTGATCGCCGACGAGCTTGGCGAGGACGGGGTCGGCGCGATCCTCGTCTGGGGCGACCCGTCGCTCTATGACTCGACGCTGACGATCATGGATTCGATCCTTGCCACCGGCAGGGTGCGATTCGGCGTCGAGGTGATCCCCGGGATCAGCGCGATCGCCGCGCTCTGCGCGCGCCACGCGATCGCGCTCAACCGCGTCGGCGAGGCCGTCCACATCACGACCGGGCGGCGCCTCGCGCGCGAGGGGTTTGCGCCCAACGCTCCCGACGTCGTCGTGATGCTCGACGCGCACTGCTCGTTTGACGCGCTGCGCGGCGAGCCGATCGACATCTACTGGGGCGCGTACCTCGGGACGCCCGACGAGATCCTGGTGGCGGGCGCGCTCGGCGAGGTGAGCGACGAGATCCAGCGCGTGCGCGCCGAGGCGCGCACGCGCAAGGGCTGGATCATGGACACCTACCTGCTGCGGCGGCAGTCGCCGTGAGCGGGTCCTGGCACTCCGGCATCCGCGTGCGCGGGATATAACCAGCGGTATGTCGACACCCATCGAGGACCCTGACGCGATCTTCCGCTCGCTGGCTCGCATCTACACCGGCCGGCTCGACATCAAGCTCGGCACCGCCTTTGGCGACGGCCCGGCGCTCAGCTCGGGGGGAACGCCGTTCGCGGCGCTGGCGGGCGAGGAGCTGATCGTGCGCCTGCCCCCCGAGCGCTGCGCGATGCTCGTCGACGCCGGCGAGGGCCGGCTCTACGTCGACGACGGCCAGACGCTCGAGGACTGGATCGTCGTGCCCGGCGACGACGCCGCGAAGTGGAAGTCGTTCGTGACGGAGGCGCTCGGCTGCGCGCGCGGATAGCGGAGGTTTCTGGCGCGATGAGTTTGCGCCTCGGCCGCGGTCGTTAAGCACGACCAACGGACCAGAGGAGCTGAACCATGTTCGCCAACACCAAGGCCTTCAGCGGATTCGCCGTCGACGACCTCGACAGGGCGCGCGCGTTCTACGGCGAGACGCTCGGCCTGAGGACATCCGAGGAGCACGGCCTGATGTGGCTGCACCTCGCCGGCGACCGCGACACGCTCGTCTATCCCAAGCCCGACCACGCGCCTGCCACGTACACGATCCTCAACTTCCCCGTCGACGACATCGAGGCCGCCGTCGACGAGATGACCGCTAACGGCGTCGAGCTGCTGCGCTACGACGGCGTACCCCAGGACGAGCGCGGCATCATGCGCGAGGGCGGGCCCTACATCGCCTGGTTCACGGACCCCGCCGGCAACGTGCTGTCGGTCCTGCAAGAGCGCTGAGCGTCAGTCGCGCTCCAGCGGCCCGCCGCGCAGCGGCTTGTCCTGCGGCACGCGCGCCTCGTTGTCGCGCAGCCGCGGCTCGTAGTAGGCGAAGAACACCTTGCCGACGAGGTCGCGGCGGCTGTGCACGCCCGTCTTGTCGAAGATGCTCTTGAGGTGCTGCTGGACGGTGTGCGCGGACACGACGAGCCGCTCCGCGATCGCGGCCGTCGACTCGCCCTGGAGCACGAGTCGCGTCACGTCGCGCTCGCGCTCGGTCAGGCCGTACGCCGACATCAGCAGCGGCGCGATGCGCGCCGGATGCGCGGGCTCCACGATCACGGCCACGCGCGCGCCGCCGGCGCTGACGAGCGTCGCGCCGTGCAGGACGACCCAGGTCCCCGACTCGGTGAGGACGCGCGCCACCGCGACCTCGCCCGCGGCCTCGCGGCCCTCCGAGGAGCACAGCGCGCGGACCGCGACCGTCAGGATCGACGGCGGCAGGCGGCTCGCGTCCCAGTCGCCGCCAGGCAGGTCGGACACCCAGCGCTGCACCCCGGGCGTCGCCGACTCCACCTCCCACTCCGACGACAGGACGAGCAGCCCGGGTGACTCCGGGCTCTCGGGATCGGTCGCCTCGCCCAGCAGCAGCGCGCGGCGCGCGCCCTCGCCGAGGGCGGGCGCGCGACGTCGGCGAGCTTGTTGACGTCGTCGGCGTAGTACTCGAGCGCCAGCGCGTCGGGCGGAAGCTCGGGCATGTCGTCGTTGAAGTGGCTCGTGATCAGCAGCGAGGCGGGGTCCAGCGTGTACCAGCACGCCCCTCCGAGTGAGTGCGGGACGACCGGCATGAGGATCTCGCTCGCGTCGCGCCACAGGCTCACGAGGTCGCGACCCTCGCGCGCCAGCATCGCGATCCGCTCGTGCGCGCGGTCCATGCCACCCGACGCCATGCGCCGACTGTACGTCGCGGCGAGCGTGAAAGGAATGCCATCTATCTGGTATTTCGCGGCGCAGCGGCGCTGCATAGCTTGGCGCCATGGCCGCAGGAGCACGCACCCCGGAGGAGCTGGACGAGCTGCTCGAGGACGCCTTCGTGCTGCGCGACAGCACGGTCCTCGAGGCGCTGTTTCATGCCGGCGCCGTCATCGCGGAGCGCGGTGGCCTGCAGGCGCGCGGCCACGACGCGATCAGCCGCGGGCTCGCCGAGCTGTGGGAACGCGGCTGCACGTACGTCGCCCGCACGCGGCGGGTGCTGCAGACACATGAAACGGCGCTCGTCGTCGCCGATGCCGGCATCCACGTGCTGCGCCGCGACAGCGACGGCGGCATGGCGGGCGGCGATCTCCTTGCTCGAGGTGACACATCACCAACCGGAGGACGACATGACAGAGCAGACGCAGCTACTCGATCCCGTGGCGACGCGCGCAGGCGAAGGAGAGGCACTGTGGTGGGTCGGCGGCCTCGCCGAGATCAAGGTGACCGGCGAGCAGACCGGCGGGCTGCTGAGCATCATCGAGATCACCGACCCGCCCAACATCGAAGCGCCGCTGCACGTGCACCACCGCGAGGACGAGGGCTTCTGGATCCTCGAGGGCGACGCGACGTTCGAGGTCGGCGACACGACGATCGAGGCGCACGCCGGCGACTTCGTGTGGGGCCCGCGCGGCGTCCCGCATCGCTACAGCACCGGTGACGCCGGGTGCCGGATGCTCTTCGTCATGACGCCCGGCGGCTTCGAGGACCTCGTCCGCGGGATGAGCACGCCGGCGCAGAGCCGCACGCTGCCGCCCCCCTCGGACGAGGAGCCCGACTGGGAGCACGTCGCCGCGGTCGCAAAGGCGAACGGATGTGAGCTGCTGCAATAAGACCGATGAGTCTGGGCCGCGCGGCCGGTCATCACGACATGACCCCGGAGAACAGGAGCTGACCACATGAGCCTTCCGCCGATCGCCACGCGCGAGGAATGGCTGGCCGCGCGCAAGGCGCTGCTCGCCAAGGAGAAGCAGCTCACGCGACAGCGCGACGCGCTCAACACCGAGCGCCGGATGCTGCCGATGGTCGAGATCGACAAGGACTATGTCTTCGAGGGCCCGGCTGGCCGCGCGACCCTGCTCGACCTGTTCGACGGTCGCCGGCAGTTGATCGTCGGGCACTTCATGTTCGACCCGAGCTGGGACGACGGCTGCGCGAGCTGCTCGGCAGGCTGCGACGAGGTCTCGAACGGGCTGCTCGAGCACCTGCACGCGCGCGACACGACGCTCGTGTTCGTCTCGCGCGCGCCGATCGCGAAGATCGAGGACTACAAGGCGCGCAAGGGCTGGAGCTTCCCGTGGTACTCGTCGCACGGCAGCGAGTTCAACTACGACTTCCACGTGACGCTCGACGAGCGCGTCGCGCCCGTGCAGTACAACTACCGCAGCGCCGACGAGCACGCGCAACGCGGCCAGGCGTGGATCGCCGATCCCGAGCAGCAGCCGGTCGAGATGCCCGGGACGAGCTTCTTCCTGCGCGACGGCGACCGCGTCTTCCACACGTACTCGTCCTATGCCCGCGGTGCCGAGCAGACCGGCGGCTCGTACTACTTCCTCGACCTCACCGCGCTCGGCCGCCAAGAGGAGTGGGAGGAGCCCAAGGGCCGCGCCGCCGGCGGCGCCCACGCGGGCCGCCCGGACTTCGCGGCACGCTCCGATTAGAGGGTGCCGCGGGCGAAGTCCGCGATCAGCTGCGGTGTCGCCGTGTCGAAGCCGACGACGTCGAGCATCCCGCGATCCGCCGGGTCGGCGAGAGGTCGCGCGACGAGGTGCTCGCTCTGCAGCGCCTCGCGCGGGATTGCGGGCAGCCCGGCCGTCTCGCCGCCGCGGACGATCCACTCGAACAGGCGCGCGTGCACGTCGGAGCCTGCGGCGCTGCTCGCAACCTGCGGCGAGCCCGGAATGGGCTCGGACTGCGGCGTCGCGCGGGGGGCGAAGCGAGCCAGGTATGACATGTGCTCCTCCTTTCTCGATGCTTTTGGTTACGGGTAAGGCTGCTGCGGTCATATGCCGCGCACCGGTGACTCGCCCCTCCCGGGCGAGTATGTGACAGCAGATAACCAGCACGCTCCGGCCCGCGGCGCCGGCGCGGCGTTGATGTGAAGGGCGCCCGCCGTGTCTGGCGGGAGCCGATGGTTTTCAGGGTACTGCTGCGGTCGTGGACACGCGGACCGAAGTCAACCGCTCTCGCTGAGCCACCGACGCGCGCACGCGCGACGAGCGGGGTTCGAATCCCGCGACCTGTTGAGCCGATAACCGGTGACCGCTCCGGCCCGCAGCAGCAGCACGCCCAGCTGGAGTCGAACCAGCGACCTCCGCCTTCGTAGGGCGGCGCTCTGTCCACTGAGCTACGGGCGTCTGCCTGCTACAGCGTCGTCATGTCTCTTGCGGGGCATCTCCTTTCTGTCTGCGGTTGTGAAGTCGTTCGCCGGGTTCGCCTCCAGAACGACCGAAGGCGACCTGTGGTCGCCCTCGCAGAAGATGCCTATGCCGCTAAAGGTGAATCAGCGGAAGCGGGCCTCTGCGAGGACGGGGAGTCGCGAGCTTCGAAGCCCGGTGACCGAGGTGTGGATGTCAAAGCGGTTTCGCATCTGGTAGTGACCATAGAGCAGCATTGCGCGCGGCGCAACCTATGTGGTGAGAAACTCGTGCAGCGCGGTCGGTTCGTGTCCTGTCAGCCGCGCGACGTCATCGGTGACGACGTCCATCTCGCCCGCCGCGATCGCGGTGTACGTGCTGATCCAGCCCGCCACCTCCCACGCCGGCGCGCCGTAGCCGGCGCGCGACGCCTGCGCCTCCTCTAGCGTCTCGTTCTCGAAGCGCATCGCCGATCCGGTCAACGCGCTGACGAGCGCCGTCATCTCGGCGAGCGTGAACGCCTGCGGTCCTGTGAGCTCGTACGTCGCGCCGTCATGGCCCCGTTGCGTGAGCATCGCGACGAGCGCGTCGGCGACGTCGTCGCGCAGGATGGGCGCCAGACGCCCGTCGCCGGCGGGCCCGCGGATGACGCCCTGCTCGCCGCCGATGAGCGGCACGAGGTCCATGTAGAGGCTCTGGCGCGAGAACGTGAAGGTCGCGGCGCTGGAGCGGATGTGCTCCTCCGTCGCGTAGTGGTCGCGCGCAAACGTGAATGTCGCGTCCGGTGCGGCGCTGAGAAAGGAGAGGTAGACGATGCGCTGCACGCCCGCGACGACGGCGGCATCGATCGCGGTGAGGTGCTGCGCGACCCGGTCGCCGGACTCACGGGCCGACACGAGGAGCAGGGTCTCGATGCCATCGCACGCGCGCTGCATGCCGTCGGCGTCGAGGTAGCCGCCGAACTCCGCGACCTGCACCACCCCGTCGAGCTGTGGCGCGCGCGCGGCATCGCGCACGATCAGGCGTTGCTCGCAGCCCGCCTGCACGAGGCGCCGCGCGACACGACCGCCCACCTCTCCCGTCGCACCGGTGATCGCGATCATGCGCGGACTCTAGAACGTCCGTCCGCTGCGCTTCGCATCTACGCCGCGGAGCGTGACTATTGGCGTCCAGCTTCTTCTGCCAACGCAGCGTGAGGACGTCGTGAACTCCGATCAGGCCACGGACGACAGCCGCAGGTCCCTCGTCGGGCGTCGCTGGACGCCCGCAGCGCTGGTGGCGGTGCTGCTCGCCGGCGCGCTGGCCTCGTCTGCCCCGGCCGCTCAGGCGAAGTCGGCTGCCAAGGGCCACGCCAACGGCAACTCCGCCGCAGGCCAGGCGCATGTCGCGCCGGGCCAAGCGAAGAAGGTCCAGCCCACCGGCCGCGACGATGTGCCTGCCGCGTCCGTCGCGGCGCGCGCCGCTCCCGGCCAGGAGGAGAAGGAGAAGGAGAAGGAGAAGGACGCCCTCTCGCGCACGGACGCGCAGCCGCGGGAGACTGCCGCATCGACAAGCGCGGTGCGGCGGACGGACAAGGACGAGCCCGCGCAGGTGCCGGCAGCGGCCGCCGCGCCGACGGCCGTCGCCGCTGCTGCGGCGGTTCCCGCTGCGAACCCGGCGCCGGCGCCGGCGCCGGCTGCGCCGGCCACGGCTTCCGTGGCGCCGCAGCAGGCGGCAAGCTCCACGCGA
>CADCVQ010000028.1 GCA_902806175.1 uncultured Solirubrobacteraceae bacterium | reverse complement strand
CCCCCCCGCGCTATCGGCCCCTCGTCCCGCCATCACGGCCCAGGTCTCCGGCTTCACTTCCGGACGTTGCACCATTGCGGCCAGTATGAGGCGCAGGCCGATCCACCGCCGAGCCACTTCCGCTTTCGCCTGCAGAGGGGCAGTCGCTCTGGGTGTCGGTAGCCGGTCGGCAACCGGAACGACTCCCTTCCGACGCCGTGTGTGCAGCTGCGTCGGGTCGCAGTCGTCCCGATAGACCCGTCCGAATCGAAATCCCGCTCGGGGGCGTCATACGGTGCATCCGTCCGGACTCGCGGCGCAACGGCAGCTCGCGGATCAGCGTTGTCTCGCGCCGACCCGGTCGGATTCCTCCTAGCCAGCCGGCGCCGGCGACCGCCTGAACAGGGCGTACTCGCGGGCACGACGACTAGGCTGCGCCTCTTCGATGCCCCTGCAGGACTTCCTCGCCGGCGCGGCGCTCTTTCTCGTCATGCTCGTCGCGGTCGTCGTGGCGACGGCGCGCGTCGTGCGCCGCCGGCTCAAGCACCTCGACGCGCTCGAGAGCGCCCTCGCGAGCGTCGTGATCGGCACCGCGGTCCTGATCGCGGTGCACCTCGTCCCGCTCATGCTCGGCGTCCTGGCGCGCGGCACGGTGCTCGCGGCGTCCGCGCTGGCCGTCGGTCTGGCCACGCTCGTCAGGCCGACGGGCGAAACGGCCGCGGCGCAGGAGCGCGGGCCGGGCGGGCCGGTCGCGCCGAGCAGCCGCGCCTCGTGGGCCATGGCCGCACTGGCCTGCGGGTTCACGGCCGCGGCCGCGGTGGCCCACCTCGGGCGCTGGGGCGGCGACGAGGTCATCGGCGACGACCCGACCTCCTTTCACCTGCCGGGCATCGGGCGCTGGATCCAGGACGCAACGATGTGGAAAATCGACCAGTTCGTGCCCCTGCTCGCACAGGGCAACTACCCCAACAACGGCGACGTCGTGCTGCTCAGCACGATCCTGCCGTGGCACAACGACTTCCTCGTCCGCCTGCCGAGCGTCTTCTTCCTCGCGATGACGGCGGTTGCGGCCTTCGCCGTCGCGCGCGAGCTGCGCGCGCCGCACGCGGCGTCGCTGATCGCAGCGGCCGCGGTCGTCTCGCTGCCGGTCGTCGGCTTCGTGACGATCCCGCGCGCGCTGCCCGACGCGATCATGTGGACGACGTTTGCCTGCGGCGCGCTCTTTCTGCTGCGTCACGCGCGCACGCGGCGCGACTCGGACCTCGTCCTGGCCGGCACGGCACTCGGGATCGCCGCCGGGACGAAGTGGTACGGCGTCAGCTC
This sequence comes from uncultured Solirubrobacteraceae bacterium, assembly GCA_902806175.1. Lineage (GTDB taxonomy): Bacteria > Actinomycetota > Thermoleophilia > Solirubrobacterales > Solirubrobacteraceae > CADCVQ01. The sequence continues at coordinate 1,338 of CADCVQ010000028.1, read as the reverse complement.
CGTGCCGGTCGTCGTGGCGATCTGGATCGCCGCGCGGGCGCTCGCCGCGCGGCGGCGCGTGCGAGAGGGAGCGCGCGCACCCGCCCGCCCGCGCGCCGTCCTGCGCGACGGCGTCCTCGTCGGCGGCCTCGCGGTCCTCGGGATGCTGCCCTGGCTCGTGCGCAACCTCGCGCTGTCGGGCAACCCGGTCTTCCCGCTCAACGTCGAGCTCTTCGGCGTGACGATCTTCTCCGCGCCGCGCGACGTCATCCGCGACGAGGTCGGCTTCTCGATCGCCGACTACGCGGGCGCGCCCGACGTGCTCGGCAAGGTCGCGATCAAGGTCGTCGAGGGGCTCGGCGGGGCGCCGATCCTCTGCGCGATCGCGCTGGTCGTCGCGGCGATCATCACGCGCCGTAACCCGAGTGCGCCGCAGCCGCGCGTGCTCTTCCTGACCGCCGCGGCGGCCGCCCTGGCGCTGCTCTACACGCTGACCCCCGCGACGGCGCTCGGGCTGCGCGACACCCCGTCGCTGGCGCACGCCAACACGCGCTACGCGATCCCGGCGCTGCTGCTCGCGCTGCCCGTGCTCGCCTGGGTGACGGGACAGATACGGCCCTTCGCCGGCCGCGCGCTCGAGGCGGTGCTCGCGCTGGCGGTGCTGTTCGGCGCCTACGACGGCTACCAGGTCGTCGGCGGGCGCGACATCGTCGCGGCGACGGTCGCGCTCGGCGCGCTCGGCGGCGCGGGATACGGGCTCTGGCGCCTGCGCGAGCGGCGCCTCGTGCTCGTCGCCGCCGGCGTCGCGGCCGCGCTCGTCGGCCTGGTCGCCGCCGACCGCATGCAGGATCGCATCAACGCCGATCGCTACGGGCACTTCGACCGCGGCCTCGACGCCCTGCTGCGCGCGGCCCCCGCCGACAAGCGGGTCGGCCTCGAGTTCGCGACGTACTGGTCGCTCGGCGACCTCTCCCCCGTGTGGCCGGCGTTCGGGACGCGGATCGACAACGAGGTCGAGTTCGTCGGTGAGTTCGTCGACGGGTTCCTCACCCCATATCGCGACGCGGCGAGCTTCCGCGAGGCGCTCAGGCACGGTGGCTACGACGTGCTCGTCATCGGCAGAAGCGACATCGCGCGCCAGAACACGCCGGCCCAGGGCTGGGCGATCGATGCCGGCTGGCGCACGATCTCGCTGACGCAGCGGCTGCGCGTGCTCGTGCCGCCGGCGTGACGGCGGAGCGCGCGGACCTGGACCGTCAGCGCGCCGCGTAGGGATCGCGGCGCCCCAGCGCCGAGCGCAGCAGCGGGACGCTGAGCAGCGTGCCGAGCGCGCGCTCGCGCGGCGCGGGCCGGCGCAGC
>CADCVQ010000027.1 GCA_902806175.1 uncultured Solirubrobacteraceae bacterium | reverse complement strand
CAGTTTTGAAGGGCCTCCAAGCGGGCTCTCACGAGTTTCCGGTGGCTATGGCGAGGGGGAAACACCTCTTCCCTTTCCGAACAGAGCAGTTAAGCCCCTCAGCGCCGATGGTACTTGGCCCGCAAGGGCCCGGGAGAGTAGGTCGCCGCCGGTGTAGTTTCGCAAGCGGGCCGCCCATGGGCGGCCCGTTCGTCGTTGTCCAGCAGTGGGTGGTTGCGGCGTTGACGCAGCGTCGGGCCGGCGCGCGGGCGGTTACGGCCGTACGGGCTGGCGGGCTATGCGGGCTGTGCGGGCGGTTAGGGCTGTGCGGGCGGTTGCGGCTGTGCGGGCCGTCGCGGGCGGTGCGGTTCGTTGCTGGGTGGGCTGTTGCCGCGGTGCCAACCATCACGGCGCTGCCGGGCGTTACGGCGCTGCGCGCCGTTGCCAGTGCTCGCCGCCCTCAAGTCCGCGGCGAGCGATGCGGCCGCCGCGATCGCCCGGCGGTGCCGGCGAACCCGGCGATCTGCGTGCGGCACGGTTGCGGTCCGGCTGGCACGGAGCCCGGTCGGCGCCGGGCGTCGCGAGCAACCGTCGTTCGCGGGGGGCGGCGGTGAACGTGCGACGCTGTGGCCGGTGCTGCGTGAGGGATCGGCGGCGGGCGGTCGGCCGGGCGTGGCGAGCGGGCGGGTGCGTGTCCTCGGGGCACGGTGCCGCGCGCCGCATGGTGCGCCGCAGGCCGGTCCTCGAGGAGGGCGAACGCCCGCAGGTAAGCGCCCGCGCGGCGCAGCGCCGGAGGGAGGCGGCGGATGATGGAGGCGAACATATGTTCCGAACATAGGTGCGTAACCGGACGGAACGCGCGTGCGCTCGCAGAAACGCCGGCAGGGCAGGGCGATTGGGCCTGAGCGCGTGCACGGGATCCTGCAGCGGACGGTCTGCACTACATTGCGCCGATGCTCCACCTGCGGATCGTGTCGCCGCACGAGAGCACGGACCGGGTCGTCGAGATCCTGGAGTGCACGGCGTCGGTGTGCAACATCGTCCTTCTGCCGCAGGCCGCGAGGCGTCCGCGCGGGGACCTCGTGCTGTGTGATGTGCCACGGGAGGACGCGAGCGTGGTGCTCGCCGATCTGCGCGAGACCGGCATCCATCACACCGGCTCGGTTGCCGTGCAGGCGATCGAGACGGAGCTGTCGGACTACATGGACCGAGCTGTCGAGAAGGCGCAGGGCTCGCCTGCCGATGCCGTCGTGTGGGAGGAGGTCACCAAGCGCACCTCCGAGAGCGCCGCGCTGTCGGTCAGCTTCGCGCTGTTCATGGTCCTCGCCGCGCTGATCGCCGCGGTCGGGATCTTCCTGGACTCGGCGATCCTGATCGTCGGCGCGATGGTGGTGGGACCGGAGTTCGGCCCGATCGCCGGCATCTGCGTCGCGGTCCTGCAGCGCCGCCGCGACCTCGCCGCCCAGTCGGCGGTGGCACTCGGCGTCGGGTTTCCGCTGGCGATCTGCGCCGTCGTCGTGGCTGCGCTGGTCTTCGACGGGACCGGGCTGGTCTCGGACGAGTTCGCCACGCAGGAGCACGCGTTCGTCGATCTGATCTCGCGTCCGGACTTCTTTGCCTTCTTCGTAGCGTTCTGTGCGGGAGTCGCTGGAATGCTGTCGCTGACCACCGCGAAGTCGGCGGCGCTGATCGGCGTCTTCATCTCCATCACGACGATCCCGGCCGCCGCCAACGCCGGTATCGCGGCCGCGTACGGCGACTGGTCGACGTTCGGGGGGTCGCTCGGCCAGCTCGTCGTCAACCTGGGCGCGATCCTGCTGGCCGGCGTGTCGACGCTGCTCGTGGAGCGCTCGATGTACGACCGCCGGCGCCGGCGCCATGTCGAGGCCCTGGCCCAGTCGCCGGTCGCGGCCGGCGCGCGGGCGCCGCGCGACTGACGGCGCTCGCGCGAGGTCAGGCGTCGCTGCTGCCGGCCCCGCGCCCGTGCAGCTCGAGCTCGTCGGCGCGTGCCTCCAGCGCGGCGATCACGAATGCGACGTGCTCGTCGAAGTCGACGCTGAGCTGATCGGCGCCGCCGCGCACGTCCTCGCGGCTGACCGCCGCGGCGAACGACGGCTGCTTGAGCTTCTTCTTGACCGACTTCGGCGTCAGCCCGCGGATTCCCTCCGGCCGCACGTACGCACACGCCACGAGGAAGCCGCAGAGCTCGTCGACGGCGACGAGCGTCCGCTCCAGCGCCGATTCGGGCGCCTCGCCGAGGTAGCTGGCGTGCGAGGCGATCGCGCGCACCATCTCGGGCGGCGCGTCGCGGCGCTCGAGCTCGGCCATGATCGTGCGCGGGTGGCCCTGCGCGGCGTCGTCCATGTCCGGGAAGCGCTCGTAGTCGGCATCGTGCAGCAGGCCCGTCACGCCCCACAGCTCAGCATCCTCGCCGTCACGCTGCGCATAGGCGATCATTGCCGCCTCGACGGCGAGGCAGTGGCGACGCAGAGATTCCGATCGGACCCAATCGGTGAGCAGGGACCACGCGTCGTCGCGCGAAATCCGGGAGGGCATGGCTGTTACCCTAGCCCAGGCCTTCGGCCCTGCTCCCGTCGCTGGAAGGCGCCCCCCTATGGAGAAGTTCGTCATCGACGGCGGCATCGCGCTGGCCGGCACGGTCGTTCCAGCCGGCAACAAGAATGCTGCCCTCCCGCTCCTTGCCGCCTCGGTCCTGACCGAGGACGAGGTCGTCGTCCGCAACGTCCCGAAGATCAAGGACGTCGGCGCGATGCTCGCGATCCTCGAGGCGCTCGGCGTGCGCGTCACGTGGCTGTCTGACCACGAGGTCGCACTCTGCGCCGCCGACGTCTCGCCCGACGAGGCGGTCATCGACCGCGACCTGTCCGAGCGCATCCGCGCCTCCTTTCTGCTCGCCGGACCGCTGCTGGCGCGCTTCGGCCGCGTCCGCATGCCGCCGCCCGGCGGCGACGTCATCGGGCGCCGCCGCCTGGACCCGCACCTCGACGCCTTCGCCGCGCTGGGCGCGACGTTCGAGCATGGCCGCGACATCGAGTTGCGCGCGCCCCGCGGCCTGCGCGCCGGCGACGTCTTCATGGACGAGCCGTCGGTCATGGCGACCGAGAACGCGCTCCTCGCCGCCGCCCGCACCCCAGGCTCGACGGTGATCGGCAACGCCGCCTCCGAGCCGCACGTGCAGGACGTCGCGCGGATGCTCGTGAAGATGGGCGCCGACATCCAGGGCATCGGCTCCAACGTGCTGACGGTCAACGGCACCGCCGACCTGCACGGCTGCGACCACACGGTGGGGCCCGACCACATCGAGATCGGCTCGTTCATGGCGCTCGCCGGCGTCACCGGCGGGGAGCTGCGCATCCGCGACACGATCCCCGGCGACCTGCGAATGATCCGCCTCGTCTTCGAGCGGCTCGGGCTGCGGTCGGAGATCGACGGCGCGGACGTCGTCGTCCCCGGCGGCCAGGACCTCGTCGTCGCGCGCGACGTCGGCGAGCACAAGATCAAGGTCCAGGACGGTCCCTGGCCCGCCTTTCCGGCCGATCTGACCTCGATCGCAGTCGCGCTCGCCACCCAGTGCTCGGGCACCGCGCTGATCCACGAGTGGATGTTCGAGAACCGCATGTTCTGGATCGACAAGCTCGTCTTCATGGGCGCCGACATCACGTACTGCGATCCACACCGGGTGATCGTCACCGGGCCGTCGCGGCTGCGCGGCCAGCGCGTCGAGTCGCCGGACATCCGCGCCGGGATGGCGATGCTGATCGCCGCCCTGTGCGCCGAGGGGCGCTCGGAGATCGGCAACATCCGCCAGATCGATCGCGGCTACGAGCGCATCGACGAGCGCCTGCGCGAGCTCGGCGCCCGCATCGAGCGCGTCGCGACCGAGCCCGTCTACAGCTAGTAACCCCGGGTTCGACCCCGCCGTCCCCGGCCGCGACTGCGCCCACTAGATTGGCAGCCACCCGTGCGCCCGCAGATCCACCCGATTCCCTCCGGCACCCGCGACGTGCTGCCCGACGAGATGCGTGAGCTGCGCGACATCACGGAGGCGATCCGCGCGGTCTTCGAGCTCGATGGCTACGGCGAGGTCTGGACGCCCGCGCTCGAGTACGAGGAGGTGCTCGGCCGCGGCGGCGGCGCGCCGCCCGCCTACCGCGTCTTCGACGACCACGGCGAGGTGCTCGCGCTGCGAACCGACATGACCGTGCCGATCGCCCGCCTCGTCGCGACGCGCTACCAGAGCGCCGAGCCGCCGCTGAAGTTCTGCTACTTCGCCCACGCCTACCGCGGGGTGCGCCCACACCGCGGGCAGATGCGCGAATTCCTGCAGGCCGGAATCGAGCTCGTCGGCGCGCCCGCGCCGCATGGAACCGCGGAGGCGCTGAGCGTCGCGTGCCATGCGCTCGACGCCGTCGGGCTGCGCGACTACCGGATCGGCCTCGGCGACGCGTCGCTGTACCCGACGCTGCTGCGCTCGCTGGGGATCGCGCAGCAGGCCGGCAAGGCGCTGATGGACGCGCTCGTCGCGCGCGACTTCGTCGCGCTGCAACACGAGTTGGGCAAGCTCGGGCTCGGCGACGCCGACACGGAGCTGCTGCTGCGCGTGCCGCAGGTCCGCGGCGGCCCCGAGGTGCTGGCCGACGCCGAGGGCCCGGTCGCCGGCGCGGTCGCCGGGTTGCGCGGCGTGTATGACCGGCTCGCGCCCGAGGTCGCCCAGCGCGTCATCTTCGACCTCGGCCTGATCCGCAAGATGGGCTACTACACCGGCGCGGTGTTCGATGTCTACGATCCGGCGCTCGGCGCGCCGCTCGGCGGCGGCGGGCGTTACGACGATCTGCTCGGGCGCTTCGGGCGGCCCCTGCCGGCCGTCGGCTTCGCGCTGACGATCGACCGGCTGCACATCGCGCTGACCGGCGAGGAGAAGGCGGCCGCGCTGGCGCGCGAGCCGGCGGTCGACGCGTTCGGAGGCGTTCAGTCGTGAGCACGACGGGCGCGCTGACGATCGCCGTCCCGCGCGGCGCTCTGATGAAGGGCACGCTCGACCGCCTTGACGCGATCGGGATCGACACGCGCGAGGTGCGCACGAACGACCGCAAGCTGCTGTTCGCCGACATCGGCGTCGTGACGATGCGCCCGTCGGACGTGCCGACCTATGTCGAGGCCGGCGCCGCGGACGTCGGAATCACGGGCAAGGACGTGCTCACCGAGCAGCCCGAGCGCGAGATCTACGAGCTGCTGGACCTCGACTACGGCATGTGCCGCATGATCCTCGCGACCGTCGACGGCCCCGATCCGTCGGCCGAGGCGCTGCGCCGGCTGGGCGTGATGCGGGTGGCGACGAAGTACTACAAGACAGCCGCCGCGTACTTCGAGCGCACCGGCCGCCAGGCCGAGATCGTCGAGGTCAAGGGATCGGTCGAGCTCGCGCCGCTGACGGGCCTCGTCGAGGCGATCGTCGACCTCACCGCGACCGGGACGACGCTCGCCGAGAACAACCTCGTCATCCGCGAGGAGCTCTTCGCGTCGACCGCGAGGCTGATCGCCAACCCCGTCGCGCACAAGCTCAAGGCCGCCGCGATCGACGAGATGCTGGAGAAGCTGCGTGCGCTGTGAGCGCATCGACATCGGCGGCGAGCCCGTCGCCGCGGCCGCTGGCGTGCGGGCGCTGGCGCCCGCGCCGGCGTCGGTCAGCGAGGCGGTCGCGCAGATCCTCGCGGCCGTGCGTGACGGCGGCGACGGCGCGCTGCGCGAGCTCGTGGCGCGCTATGACAGCGGCGGCGCAGCGCCGCCGCAGTCGCTGCGCGTCGATCCGGCCGAGCTCGATCCCGGGCTGCTCGACGACGCCGTGCGCGCGGGCCTCCAGGCGGCGATCACGAACGTGGCGCTTGTCGCCGACGCCGCGATCGGCGACGACGTCGAGGTCGACCTGCCGCAGGGCCACCGCGTGATCCTGCGTGAGGTGCCCGTGCGGCGCGCGGCGATCTGCGTGCCGGGCAGGCAGGCGCCGTACCCGTCGACGGTCGTGATGGGCGTCGTGACCGCGCGCGCGGCGGGCGTCGAGGAGGTCGTCGTGCTGACGGCGCCGCCGATCGCGCCCGCGCTGCTCGGCGCATGCGCGCTGTGCGGCGCGCACGAGGTCTACGCGATGAGCGGCGCGCAGGGCGTCGCGGCGCTGGCGTACGGCACCGAGACGATCGAGCGCGTCGACGTCATCGCCGGCCCCGGGAGCCTCTTCGTCCAGGAGGCCAAGCGGCAGGTCAGCGACGTCGTCGGGATCGACGGCTTCTACGGGCCCAGCGACGTGCTCGTCCTCGCCGACGCGGGCGCCGGGGCGCGGCTCGTCGCCCTCGACCTGCTCGCGCAGGGCGAGCACGGCCCGGGCGCGCCCGTCGTCGCCGCCAGCGACTCGCGCGACTTGCTCGACGCGGTCGCCGAGCAACTCGAGGCGCTCGCGCCCGCGCGCGACCACAGCGACCCAGCCGCCTTCGTCCTCGCGCACGCGCAGTCGCTGCGCGAGGCGCTGGCCTTCGCGGAGGCGTTCGCGCCGGAGCACCTCGAGCTCGTCGGTCCGACGGTCGAGCGGCTGGCGCCGCGCGTGCGCGCGGCGGGCTGCGTCTTCGTCGGCGGGAGCGGTGCGACGGCGTTCGGTGACTACGTCGCCGGCTCGAACCACTGCCTGCCGACGGGCGGCGCGGCGCGCTTCGCCTCGGGCCTGTCGCCGCGGGCGTTTCGCCGCCGCATGAGCGAGGTCCACATCGGCGACGCCGCGCCCGCGCTGGCGGCCGCCGGCGCACCGATCGCCCGAGCGGAGGGATTCTCCGTGCATGCCGAGTCGATGGAGGCGCGCGTCGGGGAGAATGCGCCGTCGTGACGACGATCCGCGCCTCCCACAAGCAGCGCCGCACCGGCGAGACCGACATCGAGTTGACGCTCGCGCTCGACGACGGCGCCGGCGGCAGCCGCCAGACCGGCGTCGGCTTCCTGGACCACATGCTCGACCTGCTGTCACGCCACGGGCGCCTGGACCTCACGGTGCAGGCGGCGGGCGATCTGCAGACCGGCTCGCATCACACCGTGGAGGACGTCGGCATCGTGCTCGGCCAGGCGCTCGACGAGGCGCTCGGTGATCGCGCCGGCATCTTCCGCTACGGGCACGCGGTCGTGCCGATGGACGAGGCACGCGCGCTGTGCGCGATCGACGTGTCCGGCCGGCCGTTTCTCGCGCTGGACGCCGCCAGCGTGCCGGCGGGCGAGACCGGCGGCTTCGAGCACGAGTTGCTCGAGGAGTTCTTCCGCGCCGTCGTCAACAACGCGCGCATCACGCTGCACCTCGAGGTGCAGGCGGGGACGAACGCCCATCACATGATCGAAGCCGCGTTCAAGGCGTTCGCGCGGGCGCTGCGCGCCGCGATCGCGATCGACCCGACGGAGTCCGGCGTGCCGTCGACGAAGGGGACGCTCAGGGCATGACGATCGCGATGGTCGACTACGGGATGGGCAACCGCCGCTCGGTCGCCAAGGCGTTCGAGCATGTCGGCGCGCCGATCACGCAGACCGCCGATCGCGACGAGCTGGGCGCGGCCGACGGCCTCGTCGTCCCCGGCGTCGGCGCGTTCCCGGAGGCAATGCGGCGCCTGCGCGCGCTCGGCCTCGACGATGTCGTGCGGGCGCATGCTGAGCGCGGAAAGCCCGTCATCGGCCTGTGCCTCGGCATGCAGCTGCTCTTCGAGGGCTCGGCCGAGCACGAGGGCGCGACCGGGCTCGGGCTGCTGCCGGGCCGCGTCGTGCGGCTGGACGCACGCGGGCTGAAGCTGCCGCACATCGGCTGGAACGCCGTTTCCTGGGAGCAGCCCTCGCCGCTGGTCGCAGGGCTGCCGGACCCCGCGGCCTTCTACCACGTGCACACGTTCGTGGCCGAGCCCGACGACCCGTCGATCGTGCTCGGCACGGGCGAGTACGGCTCGCCGTTCGTGTCGTTCGTCGCCCGCGAGAACGTCTTCGGCGCCCAGTGCCATCCGGAGAAGTCCTCGACGCACGGCCTCGCACTGCTGCGCAACTTCGTCGGCATCTGCTCGGCCGTTCACGCGACGTGATCCTCTATCCGGCGATCGACATCGCCGACGGCAGGGCGGTGCGGCTCGTGCAGGGCGATTTCGACGCCGAGACCGTCTACGCCGACAGCCCGCTGCAGGCCGCGCGCGCGTGGGCCGACGCGGGGGCGCGCCACCTGCACATGGTCGATCTCGACGGTGCGCGGCTGGGCTCGCCGCAGAACCTCGACCATCTCGAGCGCGTCGTGGCCGAGCTCGGCGTGCCGGTGCAGTACGGCGGCGGGCTGCGCTGCGTCGGAGCGGTCGCCGACGCGATCGCGGCGGGCGCGACGCGGGCGATCCTCGGCACGGCGGCGTTTGCCGACGGCGACTTCCTCGACGAGGTCCTGGCGCGGTTCGGGGAGCGGATCGTCGTGAGCATCGACACGCGCGGCGGCCTCGTCTCCACCGCGGGCTGGACGCAGACGACGCAGCTGCCCGCAGCCGCGGCGATCGAGCAGATGCAGGATCGCGGCGTCTCGCGGTTCGTCTTCACGAACGTCGACAAGGACGGGCTGCTCGGCGGACCGGACCTCGACGAGGTGCGCGAGCTCGGCGCCGTCGTTCGCGGGCGCTTCATGTATTCCGGCGGGATCGGCAGGCGCGAGGACCTGGCCGCGCTCGCCGGGTTGCGCCAGCCCAACCTGTCGGGCGTGATCGTCGGCAAGGCGCTCTACGAGCGGCGCTTCACCGTCGCCGAGGGCATCGCGGCACTCAGCCCGCCAGGCTGACAGCGCGGCCTGCGGGAGTCCGGCGCGACTGGCGTCAGCGGCGCGTCGAGCGGCGCGCCCGTGCGCGCGAGGCGTGGCAGCGCACCGATATCGGCAGGAGCGCGCCGGCGTGTGAGTGCAGGCGCAGTACGCTCGCCAAGTGCACCTCAAGCGCGTCATTCCCTGCCTCGACGTCGACGCCGGGCGCGTCGTGAAGGGGACGAACTTCGTCGACATCCGCGACGCCGGCGATCCCGTCGAGCTCGCGGCGCGCTATGACGCCGAGGGCGCCGACGAGCTCGTGTTCCTCGACATCACGGCGACGAGCGACAAGCGCGAGACCGTCGTCGAGCTGGCGCGGCGGGTCGCCGACGAATGCTTCATCCCGTTCACGATCGGCGGAGGGATCCGCTCTGTCGACGACGCGCAGGGCGTGCTCGACGCGGGCGCCGACAAGGTCTCCGTGAACTCCGCCGCGGTTGCACGGCCCCAGCTGATCGGCGAGCTGGCCGACGTCTTCGGCGCGCAGTGCGTCGTGCTGGCGATCGACGCCAAGGCGCACCGGGAGCCGTTTCGCCACGGATCCGGCGGCCTGCCGGCGACATCACACTGGGAGGTCCACGTCGCCGGTGGCCGCACGCCGACGGGCCGCGACGTCGTCGAGTGGGCGCGCGAGGGCGTCGCGCGCGGCGCGGGCGAGATCCTGCTGACGAGCATGGACCGCGACGGCACGAACGACGGCTATGACCTCGAGCTGACGCGCGCGGTCGCCGACGCCGTCGGCGTGCCGGTGATCGCCTCCGGTGGCGCGGGCACGCTGGCGCACCTCGCCGACGCGCTGCAGGCGGGCGCCGACGCGGCGCTCGCCGCTTCGATCTTCCACTACGGCACGTTTCGCATCCGCGACGCCAAGGAGCACCTCGCGGCCTCCGGCATCGCCGTGCGCCGGTAGCCGGCGTCAGCGCCCGCGCGTGTGGTTGTGGCAGTGGTTGTGGCGCACGACGATCGTCCGGCCACCTAGCCGGTAGGCGTGACGGTGCAGATGGCAGCTGCGCCCGTGGCCGATCTTGGCGCTGTGGCGGTGGCCGTGCGTGTCGAAGCGCAAGCGCAGCTGCCGCGCGCGGCGCGCACGGGCGCGGGCGACGGCTCGTGCTCGGGCCGCCCTGCGCGCGGCC
>CADCVQ010000026.1 GCA_902806175.1 uncultured Solirubrobacteraceae bacterium | reverse complement strand
GTGGATGACGATGCCCGGTCGTCTGCGGCCCGCGATCGTCGGCACCGTGACCTCCGCGGGCGGCGGGCACGCGCCGCGCAGCGCAAGCCTCAGGTAAGCGGCTGCGCGGTGGGTGAGGATCGTGCCCGCGCCGCAGCACAGCACTGCGGCCATGTAGTCGGCGTGGACGGAAGGCGCCACGTGCCCGACCGCGTAGACGCCGTGGTGGACCCGGTGCAACCGTCCGTCTGCGAGCCAGCGCTGGATCGTGTGCCGGTCGATGTCCGCACCGCTGAGCTGCCACGACGCGACGCGGCCGTGCTGGACGGCCGCGATTCGGGTGGTCGTGGCGAAGTTGCCGCGCATACCACTGCATAGGCGCCACGACCGCGAAATTCGCCCCCTCGCGCGGTGGTCGTGGCGCGGTTGCCGCGGATACCGCCGCACAAGCGCCACGACCCCAACCCGCCGCGGCCATCAAGGACAGGCGGTGGCCGCAACCACGGCTATCGTGGACGGCCGATCCACATGCCCCCGTTCAAGCTCGACGACATCTTCACGCCGGCCGCCGATCAGCCCAACGCGATCGCTGACATCTCGCACGCGGTCCGCGCCGGCGACCGCTTCACGACGCTGCTCGGCGCGACCGGCACCGGTAAGACGATGACCATGGCCGGCGTGATCCAGGAGCTGCAGCGCCCGACGCTCGTCCTGGCCCACAACAAGACGCTCGCGGCGCAGCTGTGCAACGAGTTCCGCACGTTCTTCCCTGACAACGCGGTCGAGTACTTCGTCTCCTACTACGACTACTACCAGCCCGAGGCCTACGTCCCCAGCAGGGACCTGTACATCGAGAAGGACTCCGCGATCAACGAGGAGGTCGACCGCCTCCGGCACGCGGCCACCGCCGCGCTCTTCGCGCGAAGAGACGTGATCATCGTCGCCAGCGTCTCCGCGATCTTCGGCCTCGGCTCGCCCGAGACCTACGAGATGAACATGCAGGTCCTGCGCAAGGGCGACTTCGTCGACCGCGACGAGCTGCTGCGAAAGCTCGTCAGCATCCAGTACACGCGCAACGACACCGCCCTCGGGCGCGGCACCTTCCGCGTCCGTGGCGAGACCCTCGAGGTCTTTCCGGCCTACGAGGAGACCGCCTTCCGCGTCACCCTCTTCGGCGACGAGGTCGAGCGCCTGCAGCACTTCGACCCGCTCACCGGCGAGCTGATCGCCGACGACCTCGAGCACGTCGCCGTCTGGCCGGCGACGCACTACAACGTCAAGGAGGGCATGATCGAGCGCTCGGTCCAGGAGATCGCGCACGAGCTCAACGAGCGCTGTGCGGAGCTCGAGGCCGAGGGCAAGCTGCTGGAGTCCCATCGCCTGCGCCAGCGCACGCAGTACGACATGGAGATGCTGCGCGAGATGGGCTTCTGCAACGGCATCGAGAACTACTCGCGCATCCTCGACGGCCGCCGGCCCGGCGCCCGCCCGTACTGCCTGATCGACTACTTCCCCGAGGACTTCATCTGCTTCCTGGACGAGTCACACCAGACCGTGCCGCAGATCGGCGGCATGTACGAGGGCGACCGCAGCCGCAAGCAGACGCTCGTCGACTACGGCTTCCGGCTGCCGAGCGCGATGGACAACCGCCCGCAGAAGTTCGACGAGTTCCTCAGCATCACGCCGACGCTCGTCTTCGTGAGCGCGACCCCCGGCAAGTACGAGAAGGCGAACTCCGGCCGCGTCGTCGAGCAGATCGTGCGCCCGACGGGGATCGTCGACCCGGTGGTGGAGGTGCGCGAGACGCGCAACCAGATCGACGACCTCATGAACGAGATCCGCACGGTCGTCGACCGCGAGGAGCGCACGCTCGTCACGACGCTGACGAAGAAGATGAGCGAGGACCTCACCGACTACCTGCTCGAGATGGGCTTCAAGGTCCGCTACCTGCACTCCGAGATCGACACGCTGGAGCGCATCCAGATCATCCGCGACCTGCGCCTGGGGGAGTACGACGTGCTCGTCGGCGTGAACCTCCTCAGAGAGGGACTCGACCTGCCCGAGGTCTCGCTCGTCGCGATCCTCGACGCCGACAAGGAGGGCTTCCTGCGCGGGGAGACCTCGCTGATCCAGACGATCGGCCGCGCGGCGCGCAACATCGAGGGCAAGGTCCTCATGTACGCCGACAAGGAGACCGACGCGATGCGCGCGGCGCTGTCGGAGACCGACCGCCGCCGCGCGATCCAGCTCGCCTACAACGAGGAGCACGGCATCACCGCGGCCACGATCGTCAAGGGGATCTCCGACATCGCCGAGTTCCTGCAGTCGGAGTCCAAGGTGCCCGGCAAGGGCAAGCGTCGCCGGCGCGCCGCGAAGAGCTCCGTCGAGGCGATGTCGCTCTCCGAGCTCGAGCAGACGATCGTCGAGCTCGAGGAGGAGATGCTCGCCGCCGCCGAGGAGCTGCGCTTCGAGTACGCCGCCCGCGTGCGCGACGAGATCCGCGACGTGCGCCGCGAGCTGTTGACGGCGCAGGCCAACGAGGCTCCGGCGTAGCTGACATCATCGCCGTCATGGCGCCGGCGACGACGAACGCGGCCTGATGGACATGACGCCGGCGCCGGCGTTCGATGCCGGCGACGAGCCGCCCGCGGCGCAGGCAGCGCAGCAGCTCGCGAGCTGGGGGCGCGCGCGGGCGCGGCAACGATCGACCTCTTCGTGCGGCTCGCGCTCCTGGCCGCCTGCGCCGGGGCCGGCGCGCTGCTGTACCTCAGCGACGATCAGGCCGGGGAGATCGGTCTCGGCGTCGGGCTGGGCATGGGCTTCGTGCTGACGTCGCTCGTCTATGCGCCCGTGATGCTCGCGCGCACCGACGGACAGGCCGTCGGGCACAAGGCGACGAGCACGCGCGTCGTCATGGCCGACGGGTCGCGGATGTCGGGCGGCCGCGGCTTCGTGCGCGAGGCGCTCGTGAAGGGCCTGCTCTTCGACACGATCGGGCAGTTCACGCTCTACGTCCTCACGATCGTCAACTACCTCCTTGCGTTGTGGGACGCCAACAACGAGACGCTGCACGACAAGATGTGCCGCACCCGCGTGCGGTAACCGCCTGAGCTTGTCCGTACGTCCGCTTCAGCACGCCGTCCTGGCCTGGTACGACGCGCACGGTCGCGACCTGCCGTGGCGGCGCACGCGCGACCCGTACGCGATCCTCGTCTCGGAGTTCATGGCGCAGCAGACGCAGATCGTCCGCGTGCTCGAGCGCTACGAGCGCTGGCTGCAGCGCTGGCCGACGGCGGCCGCGCTCGCCGCCGCCACGCCCGCGGAGGTGCTCGCGCAATGGGTCGGGCTCGGCTACAACCGCAGGGCGCTGCGGCTGCGCGACACATGCGTGATCGTCGCGCGCGACGGCTGGCCGCGCGACGGCAGGGGCCTGCGCGCGCTGCCGGGCGTCGGCCCCTACACCGCCGCGGCCGTCGCGTCGTTCGCGTTCGGCGAGCGGGTGGCGGCGGTCGACACGAACGTGCGGCGGGTCGCGGCGCGGCTCGACGTCGCGCCTGACGCGCTGCTGCCGGCCGCGCGCCACGACACGTGGAACCAGGCCGCGATGGAGCTCGGCGCGCGCATCTGCACCGCCCGCGCACCGCGCTGCGGCGACTGCCCGGCGGCCCCATGGTGCCCGTCGCGCGGGCGGATCGCGGGCCCGGCGCGCGCGCCGCGCGCGCCGCGGCAGCGCTTCGAGGACAGCGACCGGTGGGCCCGCGGCCGTGTCGTCGCCGCGCTCGCATCAGGCGAGGAGCTTCCCGCGCAGATCGCTCCCGACCGCCTCGCCCGGGTGCTGGCGGGGCTCGAGCGCGACGGCCTCGTCGAGCGGGGCCCGTCGGGGGTACGACTCCCCGGCGAGACCCACTAGGGTCTTGCTCTGGCTTCGTCCGCCCGCGAAGGAATCCCGGAGGCACCCTTGGCGCTCGACCGTCAGTCCATCGAGAAGAGAGACTTTCCCTTCGGCCGCCGCGGGTACGAGCCTGCGGCCGTCGACGCGCACCTGAGCGCCATCGCGCGGGAGGTCGAGGCGCTCCAGCGCGCACGGGCCAGCGAGCCGGCGCCGCCGGCCGCCGCCACCCCCGGTCCGCGCGCGTCGCTTGCGTCCGTCGCCAGCGCGCAGGTCCAGGCGATCGTCGAGGCGGCGGAGGCCAGCGCCGCCGCGATCGAGCGCGAGGCACGCGAGCAGGCCGAGCAGTCCGCCCAGGACGCCGCGCGCGACGCGCAGCGCATCCGCGACGAGGCCGTCGAGCGCTCGCAGGAGCATGTCGGCAAGGTCCACGAGGCGACGGCCCTCATGCTCCAGCGCGTCGACGCGATGGAGAGCGAGCTCGGCGCGCTCGTCGAGTCGCTGCGCACAGGCGCCAACCGCCTCAACGCCGACCTCTCGCTGCTGTCGGGCAACATGGGCGAGCTCTACGAGGCGGCCGGCCGACCGTCAGAAGAGACGCTGCCCGCCGCTCCGATCGTCGCGGACGTCGCGATCGTCGACGAGGCCGACGCCTTCGAGCAACCCGAGCCCGAGCCCGAGCCGGTCGAGGAGGTCGCGCCCGCCGTCGACGGTGACACCGCCGCGGGCGACGAGGAGCTCGAGGGCGCGCGCCTGATCGCGCTGAACATGGCGCTCAACGGCCAGCCGCGCGCGGAGACCGACAAGTACCTCAAGGAGAACTTCGACCTCAGCGACCGCGACGCGCTGCTCGACGAGGTCTACGCGACGGTCGAGGGGTAGGCCGCGCGCGGCCGGTCACCGGGCCGCGCTCCCGCCCCAGCGTCCGGACGTCGGCCGATCGTCCCTTCTGACTCGCCGGGGGGTCCTTGAGGAACTCATAGCGCTTGGCGGCGCGGTCGGAGTCCTGCGCCAGCACTCGAAGAACGATGCGACGTCCTCGCGCCCGCCGTTGTTGGCGTACGACGTACTGCCCGTCGTCGTGCCTGCCTTCAGCGAGTGGTGCTGCCCCGACAGCAGTGGTATGGCACATCGTCACATCCTGTCTCACCTGTCGCCTTCATCAGCCTCCTGCCAGTCGAATCTGAAGTCGAGTACCCGTCTCTTGGCGAGAACGCCACGTTGCGGGGCGCGACTTGGGCCGCTCGGTGACGCGCACCAGCGGGCGCCCGCGCCGCTCACGCGCGGCGATCGCCGCATTTTGCGAGAAGTTGCCGCTGCCGAACGTCTGTTCGCCCACCTACAATGGGCCCGTGGCCAAGCACGACCGCATCGTCGTTTCCGGCGCCCGGGAGCACAACCTCAAGGACATCAGCCTCGAGCTGCCGCGCGACGCGCTCGTCGTCATCACCGGCCTGTCGGGATCGGGCAAGTCGTCGTTGGCGTTTGACACGATCTACGCGGAGGGCCAGCGCCGCTACGTCGAGTCGCTGAGCGCGTACGCGCGCCAGTTCCTCGGCCAGATGGACAAGCCCGACGTCGACTCGATCGAGGGCCTGTCGCCGGCGATCTCGATCGACCAGAAGACGACGTCGCGCAACCCGCGCTCGACGGTCGGCACCGTCACGGAGATCTACGACTACCTGCGCCTGCTGTGGGCGCGCGTCGGCAAGCCGCACTGCCACGTCTGCGGCGCCCCGATCGAGGGCCAGTCCGTCGAGCAGATCGTCGACCAGGTCATGGAGCTCGAGGAGGGAACGCGCTTCATGGTCATGGCGCCGATCGTGCGCGGGCGCAAGGGCGAGTACGGCAGGCAGTTCGACGAGCTGCGCACGGACGGCTACACGCGCGTGAAGGTCGACGGCGAGCTGCGCCTGCTCGAGGACCCGATCGAGCTCGACAAGAAGTTCAAGCATGACATCTCCGTCGTCGTCGACCGGCTGGTCATGCGCCACGACGTGCGCAAGCGCCTCGTCGACTCGATCGAGACCGCGGTCGGATTGGCCGACGGGATCGTCGAGGTCCAGCTCACGCCACGCGAAGGCGATGGCGAAGTGCTCACGTTCAGCGAGTCGTTCGCCTGCCTGAAGTGCGGCACGTCGATGCCCGAGCTCGAGCCGCGGATGTTCTCCTTCAACTCGCCGCACGGCGCCTGCGAGCGCTGCACCGGCCTGGGCTCGCAGCGCGAGATCGATCCCGATCTGATCGTGCCCGACGGGGCGCTGTCGATCGGCGAGGGCGCGCTCGCCCCGTGGGCCAACAGCACGTCGAACTACTACGAGCAGATCAGCGAGGCGATCGCCGAGCGCTACGGCGTCGATCTCGAGGCGCCCTGGGCAGGATTGAGCGACGAGGACCGCGACCTCTTCCTGTACGGCACGAACGGTGAGCCGGTGCAGGTCACCTACCGCAATCGCTACGGTCGCCGGCGCTCCTACCAGACGCGCTTCGAGGGAATCATCCCCAATCTCGAGCGCCGGTACCGCGAGACCGATTCGGAGTTCTCGCGCGAGAAGATCGAGGAGTACATGAGCATGCGGGCGTGCCCCGCCTGCGGCGGCGCGCGGCTGCGGCCCGAGTCGCGCGCGGTGCTCGTCGCGGGCATGGCGATCCAGGACTTCGCCAAGCTCAGCGTGCACGCGGCGCTGCGCTGGCTCGACGAGGTGCAGCTCACCGAGACCGAGCGCCACATCGCGCGCCTGATCCTGCGCGAGATCGAGGAGCGCCTGCACTTCCTCGAGAACGTCGGCATCGGCTACCTGTCGATGGAACGCGCAGCCGCGACGCTGAGCGGCGGCGAGGCACAGCGGATCCGCCTCGCGACGCAGATCGGCTCCTCGCTCGTCGGCGTGCTCTACATCCTCGACGAGCCGTCGATCGGCCTGCACCAGCGCGACAACGCGAAGCTCATCCGCACGCTCGAGCGCCTGCGCGACCTCGGCAACACGGTGATCGTCGTCGAGCACGACGAGCAGACGATGCGCGCCGCCGACCACATCGTCGACATCGGGCCGGGGGCGGGCGAGCACGGCGGCGAGATCGTGGCCGAGGGCACCGCGGCCGACATCGAGGCAGTGCCGGAGTCGCTGACGGGGCAGTTCCTCGCGCGCACGCGGATCATCGAGATCCCGAAGCAGCGGCGTACGCCCTCGGGCTACGTCGAGATCCGCGGCGCGGCCGAGAACAACCTCAAGGGCATCGACGTCAAGATCCCGCTCGGCGTGCTGACCGCGGTCACCGGCGTCAGCGGGTCGGGCAAGTCGACGCTCGTCAACGAGGTGCTCTTCAAGGCGGTCGGCAACCGGCTGCACCGCGCGCGCACGCGGCCGGGCCGCCACACCGCGATCCTCGGCCTCAACCAGCTCGACAAGATCATCCAGGTCGACCAGTCGCCGATCGGGCGCACGCCGCGTTCCAACCCGGCGACCTACACCGGGCTGTTCGACGTCATCCGCGACCTGTTCTCAAAGACGCAGGAGGCGCGGGCGCGCGGCTACAAGCCGGGTCGCTTCTCGTTCAACGTCAAGGGCGGCCGCTGCGAGGTCTGCCGCGGCGACGGGCAGATCAAGATCGAGATGCACTTCCTGCCCGACGTCTACGTGCCGTGCGAGCAGTGCCACGGCAAGCGCTACAACCGCGAGACGCTCGATGTGCGCTTCAAGGGCAAGACGATCGCCGACGTGCTCGACATGCCCGTCGAGGAGGCGGTCGCGTTCTTCGAGCACATCCCGAAGATCCGCCGCCGCCTGGAGACGCTCGCCGCGGTCGGGCTGGGCTACATCCGCCTGGGCCAGCCGGCGACGACGCTGTCCGGCGGCGAGGCGCAGCGCGTGAAGCTCGCGACGGAGCTCTCGAAGGTCGCGACCGGGCGGACGCTGTACATCCTCGACGAGCCGACCACCGGCCTGCACTTCGCCGACGTCCAGCGGCTGCTCGAGGTCCTGCACCGGCTCGTGGGCCAGGGCAACAGCGTCGTCGTGATCGAGCACAACCTCGACGTCATCAAGACCGCTGACCGGATCGTCGACATGGGGCCCGAGGGCGGGGAGGAGGGCGGTCAGCTCGTCGCCTCCGGCACACCCGAGGACGTCGCCGGGACGCCCGGCTCCTACACCGGCGCGTTTCTGCTGCAGGCCGACGTCGTGCCGCCCGCGCCGAAGGCGACGCGCGGTCGCACGCGCACGGTCGCCGCGGCGGCCTGACCCACCCCGGCGCGTAGCCTCTCAGCGCATGGACGATCTCGCGCGCCCGGCCAAGCTGTGGCTGCAGAAGTGGCGCTGGTATGAGCGCAGCGCGCTGCCGTGGAACCGCGCCCGCCTGCACTGGGAGCTTCTGCGCCGCGAGGCCTTCGCACGGTGGCCGCTGCACGGAAACGTCCTCGAGGCCCTGCGCGACGGGCGCCTCGAGGTGGGCGCCAACACGCTCTTCGAGCCCAACGTGTGGATCACCGTCGGCGACGAGGCACGGGTCCGCATCGGCGAGGGGACCTTCCTCAACATCGCGGTCATGGTCGCCGCGCACGAGCTCGTCGAGATCGGCTCGCACTGCATGCTCGCCAACGGCTGCTTCGTGACCGACGCCAACCACCGCTTCGGCGACCCCGACAGGCCCGTCCCCTGGCAGGGCTTCGACTCCAAGGGCCCGACGCGGATCGGCGACAACGTCTGGCTGGGCGCCAACGTCGTCGTGACGAGCGGGGTCACGATCGGCGAGCGCTGCGTGATCGGCGCCAACAGCGTTGTCACGCAGGACATCCCGCCGTTCTCGATCGCCGCCGGCGCCCCGGCGAAGGTGCTGCGCCCCGTCACCTACGGCTCGGGCGAAGCCGCAGACTGATCGCTCGCCGCGCGGGCGTGCGAAATCCGCGGTCGGGCTACCCGCCGTAGCGCGCCGAGAGCGCCATGACGTTGTCGACGTACTGCTTCGTGTCGTCGAACATGCCGCGCGCACGCACCGAGGACAGCCCCTGGTAGTAGCCCGCGGCCGCGAGCCGCTTGTCGCCGCCGGTCTGGCGCAGCAGCTGCGCGAGGTACAGCGAGCCGGCGCGGACGTTGTCGGACGGCGATTGCGGGTCCAGCGGCTTGGAGGCCAGGTTCTTGTTGACCCAGTCCCACGTGCCGGGCATGACCTGCATGATCCCGCGCGCGTTGGCCGACGACACCATCGCGTTGTTGAAGCCGCTCTCCTGCCAGGCGATCGCCGCGGCGAGCGAGGCCGGTGCGCCGTGCTGTGCCGCGAGCGCCTTGATCTGCTCGGCGCCCAGCCGGCCCGAGGTCGGCACCGGGTCTGCCGCGGGGACGACGCGGGTCGCGGGCGCCGGCACGGCCGCCTTCGCGGGGGCCGGCGCGCCAGTCGGCAGCTTGATGACCGTTCCCGTCAGCAGGTGCGCGGTCGGGCGCACGCCGTTCATGTACGCCATCTGGGCCGTCGGCACGCCGGTCTGCGCGGCGAGCCCGCTCAGCGTGTCACCGGCGCGCACGACGTAGGCGCCCAGCGGCCGAGGCGCGCCTGCAGAGGAAGCCGGCGCTGCGACCTTCGCGCCTGCGGTGCCGGCGGGCACGATCCCGGCCGCGCGCAGCGCGGCCTGCCCCTCGGGGATCGACGGGATCTTGATCGTCGTTCCGCTCAGGACGTGCGAGTCCTCGCGCAAGCCGTTGAACAGCGCGACCGTCCGCGTCGTCATGTTCGACTGTGCGGCGATCGACCAGAGGCTCTCGCCGGGCACGACGGTGTGGGCGACGTGGGCGTTCGCGGCAGGTGCTGCTAGCAGTGCGACGGCTGCCGCAAGGACGCTGACTGGCAGGGGGCGCATGGGCTTCCTCTCCTTCGGATTGCCGTCACCTTGCCGGGCCGGCGCCCGCAATTCACGTCGCCGCGCAGGGTTACGTCGCCCTGCAACGAGCCCTGCAGCGCCCTACGCACCGCAATTCGGCGTGAAGGCGCGAGTGGTCGTCCCCGTAGGTACGTGCCCTGTCCAGGCGGTCGCTGGCGCCGGCTGGCAAGGACGCAGTGAAGAAGTGGGCCTCTAGGCCCATGACTGAGCGAGGACGCCGCCAGGCGGTGATCAGCG
>CADCVQ010000025.1 GCA_902806175.1 uncultured Solirubrobacteraceae bacterium | reverse complement strand
CTCTCCTCGCGGGCGATCACCGCGCTCACCCCCGCGACGCCCGCCACTCCGTCGCCGTTGGCGACCGGTCGCCATACAGCTCCCGCCTCGGGACCCCGAGCAGGCGCGCCGGCAGGTCCAGACGGCAGCAGATTGAACCGCAGTGGCGTTTCCTTCGCGAACACGAAGACCTCTAGAGCGTGCTTGAAGAAGGCCTCCACCGGAGTGATGCCTTGCAGCACGAGGTCGATGTGGAAATGCACCCATCGCTGTAGCCAGCACGCGTCGCGCGCCCAGATGAAGGAGTGCAGGATGCTGTTCCGGCTGATCTGTCGCCGTGCGGCCCTCTGCATCTCCCTCTGCGAGCGCTCCTTGCGCACGGCGAGGTGGTAGACGGCCAGGTCGGCTGCGTTGGTGGCACGCATCGGCCCGAAGGTCGTCCACAGTGCGGTCGAGGAAGCCAGCACCGGCAGGTCCGGAACGACGAAGTGGTTGTAGAGCTTGGCCTTCGGGTCCAAGGTGAACGGCTTCCCGTCCTTCGCCAGCCCCAGGGTGTCGATGCCGGTGCTGTTGCCGGTGGCCCAGATGACAACGTCGGCCGGCAACTCCGCTCCGTCTTCGAGGACGACTGCGTCCTTCTCGAACCGAACCGGGTTTCCGATCGTGTATGAAATATCTCGCAGCTGTCGGCGCTGCGTCGGGCAAAGAACCCCACCGTGGAAGCGGGTGAAGTCGGTGTGCGGGCGACCGATGGCGTGCAGGTGGCCGGATGACCAGTGCAGGATGGCTCCGAACCGTCGTGACACGCCGGTCCAGACCACAGTCGCGAGGTAACTGAGACCACGCAGCTTGTTCATCGGCGATGCATCGTGCAGCAGCGCCTCGAACTTGTAGAACAGGTAAGGCCTGCGCATCACCCACGCGAAGTTGTCGTGACCCCCCCGGCGGAGGCCCAACGCGATGTCGCAGGCAGCTTTGCCTCCGCCGACCAGGACGACCCGCCGGTTGTGGCGCACGATGTCGTCGAATTCGGCATCTGAGAAGGACACGGTGTGGAGCTGCCGACCCCGGAACTCCTCCGCTCCTGGAAGATGTGGGATCGGGCCGAAAGCCGCCATCGACGCCCAGATCACGAGGTCATAGGGTCCAGCAGTCCGTGCTTCGCCCGTGCGGGTGTCGGTGACGGTCAACGTCCCGGTGCGGTCCGCGGATGAGTAGCTCAGCGACTCGACATTGCTGTTGAGCTGACAGTGCGAACCCAGGTTCCGCGCGTCGGCGAAGCGGTGGATATAGCGCTGGACCTCCTCGGCCATGACCTTCCCGCCCTGCACGTCGGGGTCCTCGCTGTAAGGGACCCCATCGAATGAGGTGACCGTCATGCTGGCGTGGGTCTGAAGCCCGTGGTAGCGCAGGTGCGGACTCCACGTGCCGCCGACGTCGTCGTAGCGCTCGAACACATCGACCTGCTCGACGCCGATCTCACGGAAACGCTGCAGACACTGCAGACCACTCCAACCGCCACCGATCACGGCGATGCGCAGGTCCGCCGGCGAGCGGCGGTAGCGCAGCGTCGTGCGCCAGATCCGGCGGCCGACGATCGCGGTCAGCAGCAGCGGGGACAGCGCCACCAGAATTGCGTAGAAGACCAGGCTCGTAACGGCGATGAGCAACCAACCGGCCGGCGCCCACCAGCGCCGACGCTCATCCGGCGTCCCGATCTTCGACAACGGCGTGACCTGCGGCAGCCGATAGAACGGCGCGACGGGCGCATCGGAGACGACGTCCGGCGGCGCATCGGAGACGACCTCCGGCGGCGCATCGGAGACGACCTCCGGCGGCGCATCAACGATCGGCTGGTCAACTACTCCGACATGCTGGGGTACGCCGTCCGCACCGGACAGAACGCCGTCGCCTCCGTCATGGTCGGCACCTGTCGTCCTGTATTGAGATTCCCGCACCCCGCCCCGTTCCACGCCAGATTCCTCCTTATGTCACGGATCGAAGTCCCTGCCGCCACGTGCAGCGGACCCGTGAGACGACCGCTACGCAGTCGTCGGAGCACCCTCCGGGGTCCAGTATCGCGCGCGAGTGTAGCGACCGTTGCTTCTTGGGGGAAGAGGACCTAGGTCCCGTGTGCGCGGGTGTCGCTGCACCTCGTTGTCCGTCGACGGGCAGTGAGCGGGTCGGTCGCGGGACCAATGGGAGTTGGGTCCGTCGTGTCTGCATCGCGCGTTCACCTGTCGGCGATCGTCCTCATCTGCCTGGCCGGGGGCTCGAGCACCACCGTGCGCCTCGTGCCCTACGGAGCACCAGTACGACCCGGATGCGGTCGCCGCCGCCTACCTGCGCCCCCGCAACGACCTCAACGGCACGCCGGTCATCACCGCGACGTCGTCAAGTACTGGCGGCGGGTTTCACCGCGCGCTCGGCTGCGGCTTGCCATCACCTCCTGGCTGTCCGCGGTCGCCCGATCGCTGCGAACCGTCTTCGGCTCAGCCCGCGAGGTGGCGCACGACGGCCAGCACCCGCCGGTGCTCGTCGGTTGTCGGCGCAAGGCCGAGCGCGGCGTAGATCTTCGAGCAGTGCTGGACCACCGCCTTCTCGGTGACGTAGAGGCGGTGGGCGATCCCGGCGTTGCTCAGCCCCTCGGCCATGAGCCCGAGGACCTCGCGCTGCCGCGCGGGGAGCGCGGCGAGGCCGGGGTCATGGCGGGCCGAGCGGTCGAGCATGATCTCGACGACCTCGTGGTCGATGACCGCGCCGCCTGCGGCGACGGTCCGCACTGCGCGGAGGAACGCGTCCACGTCGGCCACACGCTGCTTGAGCAGGTAGCCGACGCCGGCGGGCCGGTCGCCCAGGAGCTCATGCGCGTAGCGGCGCTGCACGTGCTGGGACAGCACAAGCACGGCCGTGTGGGGCCACCGGCGGCGGATCGCGATCGCCGCGCGGAGGCCGTCGTCGGTGCGGCCGGGCGGCATTCGGATGTCCGTGACGACGACGTCCGGCTTCGCCTCCTCGACGAGCGCCATGAGGGCGTCGGCGTCCTCGGCGGCGCCCGCCAGCTCGAACTCCGACTGCCCGAGGATGAGGACGAGGCCCTCCCGAAGGAGCGCCTCGTCCTCGCCGATCACGACGCGCACGGCAGCTCCGCGCGGACTCGGGTTCCGGCGCCGGCCTGGCTCTCGACGAGCAGGCGCCCGCCGAGCGCGTCGACGCGGTCGCGGAGACTCGTCAGGCCTACGGCGCCGCCCACGCCGTCGTCGCGCACCTCCACCGCCAGCACGTCCGCGTCCCGGCCGACGCGCACCGTCAGCCGGCTCGCGTCCGCGTGCTTGACGGCGTTCGTCAGCGCCTGGCCACGACGAAGTACGCGGTCGTCTCGACCTCCTGCGGCAGGTCCTCGTCGTCGACGGCGAGGACGAGCTCTGTCGGCACCGGCACGCGGTCCACGAGGTCCTCTGTGGCCGCGCAGAGCCCGCGCTCGACCAGCAGCGCGGGCATGACGCCCTGCACCAGGTTGCGGAGCTCGTCGAGCGTCGCCTCGGCTGTGGCCCGCAGCGCCAGAGCCTCTGCGGCGACGGGCGCCGGGGTCGCGGGGTCGGCCACCAGGCGACCGGCCCCCCTGGCGAGGGCGACGAGGCGGCTCTGCACGCCGTCGTGCAGGTCGCGCGCGATCCGCCGGCGCTCGCGATCGCCCGCGGTGACGAGCCGCGCGCGCGACTCCTCCAGCTCCCGCCGGTTGGCCTGCAACACGGCGTTGAGGCGCGCGCGGTCCACCGCGACGGCTACGACGCGGCCCGCGGCGCGCACGACGTCCGCGTCTGCGATGAGCTCGTCGTCGTAGGCGATCGCCCCGATCCGGTCCCCCCGCAGCTCCACCTCGGTGACCGCCCGGCCATTGGACCCGACCGGCGCCCCGTCGGCGTCGACGTACCGGCCGTCCTCGGGCAGCCAGAACCACAGCCCGAGCGCCGGGTCGCCGAGCGTCGCGGCCAGCGCGTCGCGCAACGTCGGACGCGCCCCGTCGGCCGTGCCAAGCCAGCTCCCGAGCTCCGCGAGCTCCCCGGTGCGCGCGAAGCCGCCGCGCAGCACGCCCGCGAGGAACGCGAGGGGCACGCCTGCGATGACGGCCTGCTGCACGCCGAACACGCCGAACGGCCCGACGCCGAACCACTTCGAGAGCACCTGCGCGCTGAAGACGATGGCGAGCATCGTGAAGGCGCCGTAGGCGTACAGCGGCATCAGCGTCCGCCGCTGGAACGACGTGGCGGTGCGCGCCCGGTGGACGAGGACCGCCGCCGTTAGGCCGGTGATCACCGCCCCGAAGACGTGCTGCGCCTGCGACCACGCCGTCGGGTCGTCGCCCACGATCTGCCCGGCTTGCACCCCCAGCGCCGACACGTACGCGGCGGCGGTGATCAGCCGCGGCAAGCGGTGGCGCAGCCGGCCCGACGGGAACGCGAGCAGAAGGTGGACAACGACCGCGAGCGGCAGCACGGCGGCGTACTCGCCGACCCGCGCGAGCAGCGGCAGCGAAGTGTTGCCGCCCGCCGCGACGAGCACCATGACGCCGCCGAGGACCAGCAGCGCACCCATGCGGTTGCTCGGGCGCCGCGCCCACGCCAGCGCCCCGGCGACCACGAACAGGACGCCGAGCGCCGAGAAGGGGCCGCCGCACCGCCTCCGGACGCAAAGTCCCGTAGCGCCTGGGCCTTCCAGGCGGAAAGCGGAGGCCGGAGGCGGGGCGGCGGCAAGCGCAAAAGGTCGAGCAGGAGGTTGAGCAAGGGGTAGCGGAATGGTTGGAGAAGTCAGCGGCGGTCGCTGGGGGAGCCGGGACGGGAGACGGGGGACGGGCGGGCGACGGTGTTGTGGGTCAACGGTGTTGTCGTCGCGGTTGGTGTTGTCGTGGTGCGGCGCGACTTGGATGGCGTTGTCGCCGTCTTGTTGCTTGAGGGCCGTGCGGCGCCGCACCCGCAACGGCCGGCTGGACCGTGCCGCTCGCGCCGCTGGCTCTGCTCGCCAGCGGCTCCAGACGCGCGGCCGCTGCGCGCGGGGGGCCAGTTCTCGCGCTTCAGGCTCCTCTTTTGTAGAGGACCGCAGCGAACGCCGCCCATGTCATTCCACGCCGACCCAATCCCACCGTCCCTCGCCGAGCCGCTGCTCAAGCCCGAGCAGGCTGCCGAGCTGCTGTCGGTCAGGACCAGCTGGATCTACGAGGCCGTCCGATCGGGCTCGCTGCCGTGCTTGAAGGTCGGCCGGCACATCCGCTTCACGCGGCCGATGCTCGAGGAGTGGCTCGCTACGCGCACCGCCAACAGCCGGTGGCGCTACCGCTCGCCCGCCGCGGCCGCCGACGCCGGCGCGGCCTCGGCGCCCGGCTCCTCGAACGCGAACGCCTCGGCCACGAGCCGCGCCTCCGCCGCGCGCGGCGCGCAGTGCAGGTACTTCATCGTCGTGGCGACGTCGGCGTGGCCCATCCACGCCTTGACCTGCAGGATCGACGCCGTCGCGATCGTGCGGGTTCCGAACGTGTGGCGCAGGTCGTGGAAGCGCAGCGGGCGCAGGCCCGCGAGCTCCAACGCGCGCTTGTAGCGGCGGTGGAGCGCGGACGCGTCGAGGTAGCCACCGCCGGTGCCGGGGAACACGAGATCGTCGTTGCCGGTGTACGCGTCGCGCGAAGCGAGCCGGGCCAGGGCAGACGAGACCTGCGGCGCCATCGGCACCGCGCGGACCTTGCCGGATTTCGGCGTTGTCAGGCCACCCTCGGTGTAGCTCGCGCGCACGCGGATCGACGGGCCTGCGAAGTCGACGTCGCGCCAGCGCAGCGCCACGATCTCGCCGCGGCGCAGACCGGTCAGCGCGGCCGTCAGGTAGATCGCGGCGTCCTGCTCATCGGCCGCGGCGCGCACGAGCGCCATGACCTCCTCGACGCTGAAGACGTCGATGTCGCCACGCACGCGCTGGATCGGCTTCTCGATCGCCGCCATCGGGTTGCGCGGCAGCTTGTGGACCTTGCGTGCGCGCTCGAAGATGCCGCTGAGGATCGTCAGGATCTTGAGCCTCGTTGCGTTCGACATCCCGCTCTCGACGCCCAAGCCGACCTTCCAGCGTTCGATGTCGTCGTCGCTGATGTCCTCGATCGGGCGCGAGTCGAACGCCGGCAGCAGATGCGCGCGGATCACCGATCCGTAGTCGCGCACCGTCGACGGCTTGCGATCGCGGTCCTGCTCGAGCCAGCGCAGGTACTCCTCGCATGCCTCGGCGAACGTCACGCCCGTCCGCACCATCCCCGGCAGCGTTCCCGCACGCGCCGCCGACAGCACCGACGCGAGCCATGCCTCCGCCGTGCGCTTCGTGAAGTAGCCCGCCGCCGGCCGGCCGCGCGCCGTCCAGGCGGGGCCGATCGTGCGCTGTACCTGGCGCCCGTCGGGCAGCCGGTACTTGGCTCGCCACACCGGCCGGCGCTTGCCCTCCACGCGGAAGACATGACCCGATATCGCGCGCTCTCCGACCGCCTGCATGCGCCGATTCTAGGTCGATCCCGGGACATATTCGGGACACAATTGCAAACCGCGCAACGCCCGAAAACACAAAATCCCGCATATGCAGGCGTTTCGCGATGCCGGAGGAGGGACTCGAACCCCCGACACGCGGATTATGATTCCGCTGCTCTAACCGACTGAGCTACTCCGGCGGGGGCGCGAAGTGTAGCCGGGGTCTCGGTCTCGGCTGAGGTGGGATGGCGGTTGCGCGTCGCCTGCGGGCGCTGCGCCGTAAGGTGCGCGTTCGTGGGCAGCCTCTGAGACGACGGAAGGAACGGCGTGGAGAAGTTCGTCGGGAAGATCACAGAGATCAGGCCGCTGTACCTCATCGTGGCCGGGTTGGTCGCGTTGCTGATCGTCGCCGGCATCCTCGTCCTCGTGCTGTCCGGTGGCGACGATGGCCCCGACGGGCCTGATCCCTCGGTCGGCGTCGGCGAGGGCGATCCGTCGCAGCTTCCGGGCCGCAGGAACCGGGCGCCCAGGGGAGCCCCCGTGGCGCGCAGCGGCCTGCTCGACGAGGCGCGGCGCGAGGGCCGCCTCGCCGTCGCGCAGGCGCGCGGCACGATCATCGAACCGACGCGCGTGCGGATCAGGGTCAGCGCGGCGCCCAAGCAGACGGTGACCGTCAACTATCAGCTCGGCTGCTTCCGCGACCGCCGCGCCCGCGTCGGCAGGGGCTCCTACCGAACCAAGCCGCCGAACACGCGTGAGGTGCCGCTGCCGATGGCGAACGCCAGGACGTGCATCGTGACCGCCGGCGCGCAGCTCACGAGGACCGTGGGCGAGGGTCGCGTCAAGGTCGCGGTCATCGCCGGCTGACGCCGCCGGGCTGACGCGCCGCGCCCCGGCTCACCACCGGAGCGCGCGCATCGCCGCCGCCGGTTACGGAGCCGGAGCGGGGTTCGGAGCCGGCGTCTCAGCCGACTTCGGCTCGTGGAATCCGACCGAGCGGATCGTCAGTTGCGGTGAGAAGGCGGCCGCCTCGCAGCCGCGGTTCAGACGGGTGATCTTGCCCTGGACGCGCACGCGGTCGCCGGCGACCGGGACATCGCGGGTGCCGTCGTCGTCGCGGTCGGCGAGGCGCACCTTGGCGTCCTTCAGCGTGTACGTCTTCGTCGTGCCCTTGTCGGCGCGCGCGTGGTGGTTGGTCCGCTTGACCGCGACGACGAGCGCGCCGCTCCAGCGGTCGTCGCCGGACACGTCGGCCGTGTCGGAGCCCTGCGTCTGCACCAGCGTGCTCGAGACGAAGTCGCCGGACGCGACGTAGCCGACCGAGCGCGGCGCGCAGCGCCCCTTGCCCTTCGAGCCGTCGGCCCTGGAGGAAGCGCGGTGGGCGCTGCCCTGCTCGTGCGCCTTGCCCTGCGCCGAGCGCTGGCTTCCGGGATCCGCGGGCCTGGCGGCCTGCGCGGGGACGGCGACCGCGGCACCAGCCGCCAGCGCCGCGATCACGGCGAGCTTCTTCATGGGTTCTCCTCTGCAGATGGACATGTTGGGGATCACAACGGGCTGTCGCGCGCGAGGTTGGCCGCCGCGCACTCGGGTGGACGAACGATCGAGACAGGGGGCGGCCACTAGCCTTCGCGCCATCGTGAGCGAGCTCGAGCAGGCCGTCGTCACCGTCGTCGAGCGCTGCCTGCGCGTGCGCGCGGGGGAGACGGTCCTGGTCGTCGCCGATCCCGACAGCGCGCCGCTCGGCGAGTCGCTGCTGCAGGCCGCGCGCGCCGCGGGCGGCGACGCCGTCCTGACGATCCTGCCGCCGAACCCCAGCCGCGGCACCGAGCCGCCGGCGCCGGTCGCCGCCGCGTTCGCTGCCGCCGACGTCTTCATCGCGCCGTGCATGCCGTCGCTGTCGCACACGAGCGCGCGCAAGCACGCGTGCGAGCTCGGTCACCGCGGCGCGACACTGCCGGGCGTCACCGCCGACATGCTCGCACGGCTGATGAGCACCGACTTCGACGTGCTGGCCGCTCGCTGCCGCGCCGTGGCGGCGCTGCTGACCGAGGCCGACGAGGCCCATGTGACGTGCCCTCGCGGCACCGACCTGCGCCTGGATCTGCGCGGCCGCGGCGGCATCTCCGACGAGGGCGACCTGACAGCGCCGGGCGCATTTGGCAACCTGCCCTGCGGCGAGGGCTTCATGTCGCCGGCGGGCGGCGACGGAACGATCGCGACGTCGGCGCTTGCGGGCGTCGGACTGACCGATGAACCCGTCCTGCTGACGGTGCGCGACGGCGTCCTGGCGGGCACCGACGGGGACGCCGACGGGGTGCGCCGCTTTCTCGGCGTGCTCGACGCGCACGGCCCGCTGGGTCGCAACCTCGCGGAGCTCGGCGTCGGCACGAACGACCGCGCGACGGTCACCGGCAACATCCTCGAGGACGAGAAGATCCTCGGCACGACGCACATCGCGTTCGGCGCGAGCGCCGGCATCGGCGGGACGGTCACGGTCCCGGTGCACCTCGACGTCGTCGTCTTCGAGCCGAGCCTGCGGATCGGCGACGCGCAGGTGCTCGAGCGCGGCCGCTGGCTGCTGGACTAGAACGCGACCGGAAGGTGCGCCACCAGGTGGACCCCGCCGACGACATCCTGCTGACGATCCCGAACGTCTCCGAGGGTCGCGACGAGCGTGCGATCGCCGCGATCGGCGCCGCGTTCGGCGCGCCGGGCACGCGGTTGCTCGACGTGCACTCCGACCCCGATCACCACCGCACGGTCTACACGCTCGCCGGCAGCAGCGACCAGCTCGTCGACGCCCTCGTCGCCGGCGCGCGCGCATGCCGCGACCACATCGACCTGCGCGAGGAGCGCGGCAGCCACCCGCATGTCGGCGCGCTCGACGTGGCCCCGATCGTCTTCCTCGACGACGCGCGGCGCGGGGCTGCCTGCGCGGCGGCGCTCGTCGCCGGCGAGGAGCTCGGCCGCACGGGTCTGCCGGTCTTCCTCTACGGCGTGCTCGCCGACGGCCGCACGCGCCACGAGATCCGCCGCGGCGGACTGAGCGCGCTGACCGAGCGCGTCGCGGCCGGCGACCTCGCGCCGGACTTCGGGCCGCGTCTCATCGATCCGCGCACGGGCGTCGTGCTCGTCGGCGCCCGCGCGCCGCTCGTCGCGTTCAACGTCGAGCTGGCGGCGCCGGCCTCGCAAGAGGACGCCCGCAGGATCGCCGCGCTGATCCGCGAGGGCGGCGACGACGGGCTGCCCGGCGTGCGCGCGATCGGCCTCGATCTGCCCGCACGAGCGGGAGTCGCGCAGGTCTCCACGAACGTCGAGGACCATCGCGCGGTACCGCTTGCGGCGGTCGTCGCCGCGGTTGCCCGTCACGCGGCCGTCGCGTCCTGCGAGCTTGTCGGGCTGGCGCCCGAGGAGGCGTTCGACGGCTTTCCCGACGGCGTCGACGTGCGCAACCGCCGCAGCCTCGAGGACGCGCTCCGATCCGGGCTAAGCTGACCGGCAGCCATGGCGCAGACGAAGAAGAAGCGGCGCAGCAAGCACCGCGGCAACGCCGCCGGGATGGTCGAGGCGCGCGGGCGCACCGGGCGTCCGCCGAGTGCCGCCGAGCGCAAGCTGTCCGACAAGGAGCTTGCCGCCCAGCGCCGCCGCGAACGGATGATGCGCGAGCCGTCCTGGAACTCCGCCGCCAAGCGCGCGGCGCTCGCGGCGATCGTGTTCGGCGTCCTGCTCGTGTTCGCCTTTCAGACCGAGATCGCGCAGGCGATCTCGCTGACGGGCTTCGTCTTTCTCTTCTACATCCCGCTCGGCTACTACACCGACATGTTGATCTATCGCCGGCGCGTCAAGCAGGAGGCGACGAAGGCGTCCAAGGTGAAGTAGGTGCGCGTCCGATGACGCTCGACGTCGGGCTGTTCACGGTCGGGATGGTGCAGGAGAACTGCTATCTCGTCCGCCCGCAGGGCAGCGACCGCGCGGTTCTCGTCGACCCCGGCGAGGAGGCGCCGCGCCTGCTCGGCGCGATCGAGGACGCGGGCGTCACGCTCGACGCGATCCTGCTCACGCACACGCACTTCGACCACGTCGGGGCGGTCGCTCCGGTCGCGCGGGCCACGGGAGCTCCCGTCTACTGCCCGGTCATCGAGGTCGCGGTGCTGCAGGACGTCATGGCCTTCGTCCCCTGGCCGGGCTTCGGCCCCTATGAGTCCTGGGATCCCGAGCAGACCGTCGCCGGCGGTGAGACGCTCGAGCTCGCGGGGCTGACGTTCGACGTCGTGTTCACGCCCGGCCACAGCCCCGGCCACGTCACGTACGCCGTTCGCGACGAGGGCGCGCTCTTCTCCGGCGACGTGCTGTTCCAGGGCTCGGTCGGGCGGATCGACCTGCCGGGCGGCGACGGTCCGACGCTGATGCGCTCGATCGCTCTTCTGCTGGAGCGCTTCGCTGACGACACCGTCGTGCATCCCGGCCACATGGGCATCACGACGCTCGGCCGCGAGCGCGCGACGAACCCGTTCCTCACGCAGCCCGCGAACTGGTAGTGCCCGAGCGCCTGCAGGTTCCGCGCGGCACGTACGACGTGCTGCCAGAGGACGCCGACGCCCGCGTCGCGATCGAGGCGACCGCGCGCAGGATCCTCGAGGGCGCGGGCTACCGGCGCATCGAGACGCCGACCTTCGAGCAGACCGAGGTCTTCGCGCGCGGCGTCGGCGCATCGACGGACATCGTCCAGAAGGAGATGTACACCTTCGACGACGGCGGCGGGCGCTCGGTCACGCTGCGCCCCGAGGGGACCGCGCCGATCTGCCGCGCCTACGTCGAGCACGGCATGCACAAGCTGCCCCAGCCGGTGAAGCTCTGGTACCTGTCGAGCTTCTTTCGCTCCGAGAAGCCCCAGCAGGGCCGCTTCCGGCAGTTCTGGCAGATCGGCGCAGAGGCGGTCGGATCCGACGACCCGGCCGTCGATGCCGAGTTGATCGTGCTGCTCGCCACGCTCCTCGCAGAGTGCGAGGTGGGCGGGCTGCGGCTGCGCGTCGGCAGTCTCGGCACGCTCGCGGCGCGCCAGGCCTACCGCGAGCAGTTGCAGGCCTATCTGCGCGCACACGCCGACGAGCTCTCCGAGGACGTGCGCAGCCGCATCGAGCTCAACCCGCTGCGGGCGTTTGACTCAGACCACCCGGGGACGCGCGCGGTGATGGCCGGCGCGCCGCTGCTGCTCGATCACCTCGACGCCGCCGACGCCGAGCATTTCGCGACCGTGCGCGAACTGCTGCTGCGCGCGGGCGTCGCGCACGAGGTCGACCCGACGCTCGTGCGCGGGCTGGACTACTACACGCGCACGGTGTTCGAGTTCACGTCCGTCGCGCTGGGCGCGCAGAGCGGCGTCGCGGGCGGCGGGCGCTACGACGGGCTCGTCGAGATGCTCGGCGGTCCGGCGACGCCCGGCTGCGGCTGGGCCGCCGGGATCGAGCGGATCCTGCTGGCCTCGTCGGGCCTGCCGGTCGCGCCGCCGCCGGTCGACCTGTACGTCGGGTTTGACTCCCCGCAGCAGCGCCCGGGCGCGTTTGCGATCGTCGACGAGGCGCGCCGCGCGCGGATGAACGCGCAGGTCGAGCTCGCGGGGCGCTCGCGCAAGGGACAGCTCAAGCACGCCGATCGGATCGGCGCCCGGTACGTTGCGATCGTGGGAGACGACAAGACGATGCTCAAGGACACGCAGGCGGGCGAGCAGTTCGAGGTCGACACGGTCGGCCTGGTCGCGCGGATCCTGCGCGACCGGCGGGGCATGCGGTGAGGCGCGCGCCGCGCGCCAACCCGTACCGCGACAGCTGGGCGGGCGGCCTGGGCGCCGCGAGCGCCGGGAGCACCGCGCGCGTCTCGGGCTGGGTCCACAACCGCCGCGACCACGGCGGGCTGATCTTCATCGACCTGCGCGACCGCGCCGGGATCGTGCAGCTCGTCTTTCATCCGGAGAACGGCACCGAGCTCTTCGCCGCCGCCGAGCGGCTGCGCAGCGAGTACGTCGTCAGCGTCGCCGGCGCTGTCGTCCTGCGCGAGGAGGGAAACGTCAACCCGGACCTCGCGACGGGCGAGATCGAGATCCAGGCCCGCGAGATGACGGTCCTCGCGGAGTCCGCGACGCCGCCCTTTGCGATCGACACCGACGCCGACCTCGACGAGATGACGCGCCTGCGCAGCCGTACGCTGGACCTGCGCCGGCGCTACATGGTCGACGCGCTCGTGCTGCGCCACGAGATCGTGCGCACGATCCGCGAGACGCTGTCCGACGAGGACTTCCTCGAGGTCGAGACGCCGATCCTGACGCGCTCGACGCCCGAGGGGGCGCGCGACTTCCTCGTCCCCTCGCGCCTGTCGCCGGGCAACTTCTATGCGCTGCCGCAGTCGCCGCAGCTCTTCAAGCAGCTGCTGATGGTCGCCGGCTACGAGCGCTACTTCCAGATCGCGCGCTGCTTTCGCGACGAAGACCTGCGCGCCGACCGCCAGCCCGAGTTCACGCAGCTGGACCTCGAGATGTCGTTCGTCGAGGAGGACGACGTCATCGACGTCAACGAGCGCCTCATGGCGAAGGTCTTCGAGGTCGGCGGGCTCGGCGTGCCGCCGCCGCCGTACGAGCGGATGGCCTACGAGGAGGCGATGCTGCGCTTCGGCTCAGACCGCCCCGACCGGCGCTTCGGGCTGCAGATCAGCGATGTCTCCGAGCACCTGCGCGACTCCCAGTTCAAGGTCTTCGCCTCCGTCGTCGCGAACGGCGGCGCCGTGCGCGCGATCAACGCCGGTGCGCGCGAGGTGGCCCGCAAGGAGCTCGACGAGCTGACCGAGGTCGCCAAGCGCGCGGGCGCGGGCGGGCTCGTGTGGGCGTTCGTGCAGGAGGACGGCAGCTGGCGCTCGCCGATCGCGAAGTTCCTCTCGCAGGCCGAGACCGCCGCGGTGACGACGGCGCTGGGGGCGCAGCGCGGCGACCTGCTGCTCGCCGTCGCCGACACGGCGTCCGTCGCGGCGAACGCGCTCGGCGTGCTGCGCCTGGAGCTCGCCGACCGCTGGCGCCTCGTGCCCGAGGGCCGGCACGACGTGCTGTGGGTCGTCGATTTCCCGATGTTCGCCTTCAACGAGGCCGAGCAGCGCTGGGACGCGTCGCACCATCCCTTCACGGCGCCGACGGCGCCCGGCGGCAATACCGCGCAGGACCTCGCCGCGAGCGACGGCCCCGGCGCGTGGCTGTCGCGCGCCTACGACCTCGTCGTCGACGGCTGGGAGCTCGGCGGCGGCTCGATCCGTAACCACGATCCTGCCGTGCAGCGGATGATCTTCGGGGCGATCGGCATGGACGAGGAGGAGGCCCAGCAGCGCTTCGGCTTCCTGCTCGACGCGCTGCGCTTCGGCGCGCCGCCGCACGGCGGCATCGCCTTCGGGATCGACCGCATCGTCACGCTGCTCGCCGGCCGCGACTCGATCCGCGACGTGATCGCGTTTCCGAAGACCGCCAGCGGCTCGGACCCGCTGACGGGCGCTCCTGCGCCGGTCGATGCCAGGCAGCTGCGCGAGCTGGGCCTGCGCTCGGCGGCGGCGCCCGGGCAGTAGCGGCAGCGACCCGGCCGGCCGTCAGCGCCGCCGCGCGGGCCGCTCGCGACGCTCGGTTGCGGCGCAGGCGACGCAGAGCGCGACGTCGGGCATCGCCTGCAGGCGCGCGGGCGCGATCGGCTCGCTGCAGCTGTCGCAGAACCCGTACGTGCCCTCCTCGAGCTTTGCGAGCGCTCGCTCCGTCCGGCCGATCGCGCTCTCCAGCGAGCTGCCGACGCCGATGTCGGTCAGGCGGCTGATCGCCTCCGTGGTGCCGTCCCCGATGCGCTTGCCGAAGCCCTGGGCGGCGCCGAGCTCGGGTGGCCTGGCGAGCGCCGCCACGCGCTCGCGGTTGCGGTCGCGGCGCTCCTCGAGCACGCGGCGGGTCGCCTCGCGGTCGGCTTCGTGATCGCGCTGCGGCATGCGCCATGTTCTACCCGATGCTCCCGGCGGCGCTGCGCGACGGATCCCGCGCCAATCTGCCCGCAGCGGGACGGACACGTGTACTGGTACACGCATCCGCAAGTTCTGCGGGTTTCCCGGCGCCCGATCCGCGCCTGACGGCCGCCGGCGCCCGCCGCCGTGCCACCAGCACGAAGGCGGGACACCGTCGACCGTCAGATCACGGCCGGGCATCCGGCAAAACCCCACAGAGCTTCCGGACACGTGTACTAGCCCGGCAGGGCGCTGCTTGCGCCGCGCCGGCGCGGTGCCGACTACGGGGCCATGGACCAGGTTTCGCGCCCGATGCTCATCGCCCTCGCGGCCACCGTCATTCTCGCCGCCCTGTGGCTCGTCGCCCTGCGGCCCAAGCCCGCGGACGTCGCCGACACGCCGGCCGCGCCGGTAACCGCTATCGGCAAGGCCAAGGACGCCGCCGCCACATCCAAGGCGGCGGACGCCACGCTGGCCGACGCGACGAGCGCTGCCGGCGGCACTGCCGCGCCGGCGACGGCAGCCGCGGCCGCCGCGCCCGCCGGCGCCACGCCCGCCGCGAAGCCCGCGCGAGACGTGAAGCCCGCCAACAGGCGCGAGGCCGCCGTCGTGCGCGACATCCGCCGCGGCAAGGTCGTCGTCCTGCTCTTCTGGAACGCCAAGGGCGCCGATGACGTCGCGACGCGCGGCGCCGTCCGCGGGCTCAGCCGCCACGGCGGCAAGGTCGCCGTGCACGTCATCCCGATCAGCCGCGTGGGCCAGTACGAGTCGATCACGCAGGGCGTGACGGTGAACCAGTCGCCGACGACGCTCGTCATCGACAAGCAGCGCCGCAGCCGCGCGATCGTCGGACTGTCTGAACGTGGCGAGCTCACGCAGGCCGTCAACGACGCTCTCGCCGGTCGCCCCTGAAGCGCGGCCTCCCTGGGGCGCTCGTCGCGATGGCTCACATCCTCGTCGTCGACGACGACCGCGACGTGCGCGGCCTCGTCGACTTCCGTCTGCGCAAGGCGGCACATCAGGTTCTCGTTGCGCCCGACGGCGCCGCCGCGCTGGAACTGGTGCAGGACCGCGGAGCGCCGGATCTCGCGATCCTCGACGTCACGATGCCCGGCATGAGCGGCCTGGAGCTGCTCGTCGAGCTGCGCCGGCGCGAAGGCCTCGAGCAGCTGCCCGCGATCTTTCTCAGCGCCCGCATCCTGCCGGCCGACATCGCCGCCGGCCGCGCCCTCGGCGCGACATACCTCACCAAGCCGTTCGTCGCCCCCGCGCTGATGGCGGCCGTCGACGCCGCGCTCGGCCCGGCTGACGCCTGGCGTAGCGGCTCGGTTCGCACTCCGGTGCCCGCTGACGAGCGGACACCGCCCGCGCCCGCGATACCGCGCGTGCTGACGTCGCGCCCGCCGCCCGGCTACTGAGCCGCGACGCGCAGCTCGCCGCGGCCGGCGCTGGTGGCCGGGTGCGCGGGCAGGTCCACGCGCACGGTCGTGCCCGCACCCGGGCGGCTGGTGACGCCGATGCGGCCGCCGTGGGCCTCGACGATCGACTTGCAGACCGTCAGCCCGAGGCCGGCCCCCGCGACCGCTCGCGCGGTCGCCTCTGAGGTGCGAAAGAAGCGCTCGAACAGGCGCTCCTGCTCGTCCTCGGCGATCCCGATGCCGGTGTCGCGCACGCTCAGCACGACGCTCTCCTCGCCGTCGCGCTCCAGGCCGACGTGGACGTCGCCGCCTGGCGGCGTGAACTTCAGCGCGTTGGAGATGAGGTGGTCGAGCAGCTGATGCAGCCGATCGCGGTCGGCGAGCAGCGGCGGCACCGGCGCAAGCGCGGTGCGGACCGTGATCCCGCCGAGCTGCGCCTGCGGGTGGGCGTGATCGACCGCCGCCTGGACGAGCTCGTTGAACGCCACCGGGCCGGGCTGCAGGTCGAAGCGGCCCGCCTCGACCTGGGTGACGAACAGGACGTCGCCGAGCAGCTGCTGCAGCCGCGACGCGTTGCGGTCGATGACGTCGACGAAGTGACGCAGGTCGGGCGCGAGATCGGGCTCCTCGCTCAGCAGCTCGACGTAGCCCATGATCGACGTCAGCGGTGTGCGCAGCTCGTGTGAGACGAGCGCGAAGAACTCGTTCTTCAGGCGGTCGCTCTCGGCCTCGGCGCGCTTGCGCTCGACGAACTGGCCCAGCTGCGAGGCGGTGGCGTCGAGCATCGCGAGCAGGTCGCGCTCGCGGCGGCGAGCCTGCGTCGTGAAGAGCTCCAGGGCGCCGACGAGCTCGCCCTCGCAGCGCACCGGGACGCAGACGGCGGTGAGCAGGTCGGCGCGGGCGGCGAGGCCGCGGCGCGGCAGCCCGCGATCGCGCTGCACGTTGTCGATCCAGATCGCGGTGCCCTGCGCCCAGGCACGCCCGGGCGGCCCTTCGCCGGGAGCGAGCACGAGCGCCCGGGTCATGTCCTCGAAGGCGTCCATCCCGGGCGCGCCGGTATGCCAGATGCCCTCGCAGCGCAGCCCGCTGCCTTCGCGGTCGGCCGACCAGAAGCTCGCGACCTCCCACTCCAGGCCGGTCGCGAGCGCCTCGAGCGCACCCGCCAGCGCCCGCTCGGTCGTGGCGGCCTCGGCGAGCGAGAGCACGACGCCGTGCTGCGCCTCGCGATGGCGCGCCGCCCGGCGCGCACCGGTGGCGTCGGTGATGAAGGCGTTGAAGCTGTACGTGCCGGCGAGGCGCAGCGGCGTGATCGTCATGTCGATCGGAAACTCCGTGCCGTCGCGATGCAGCGCCGTCAGCTCCAGGCGCTTGTTGAACACCCCAGACTCGCCGGTCTCGAGAAAGCGCCTCATCCCGGCCTCGTGCGCGGCGCGCAGCGCCGGCGGGATGATCGTGCGCGCCAGCGAGCGGCCCTGGGCGATCGCGGCCGGCCAGCCGAACATCTCCTCGGCGCGAGCGTTCCACGTGGTGATCCGCCCGCCCGCGTCGATCGAGATGAACGCGTCGTGCGAGGTCGCGAGCACGGCGTCGTTGAGCGCGGCCTGATCGGCGACCCGCTCGCGCTCCGCGCGCAGCTCGTGTGAGGCCTGAACCTCGGCGTCGACGGCGTCGGCGTAGCCGGGGCGGCCCTGCGGCGCGCGCCGCGCCGCGAGCTCACCCTCGGCATCGGCGTTGAAGAGCCCGCGCAGGGCCCCGAGGCTCGCTGCGCTCAGCGCGGGACGTGGGTCGCGTGACGCCATGGAACTGCTATCGGCAGGCGGCGGCAGGTCTGTGAGACGGCGACCGTCAGCTCGACGGGCGTGCAGGCAGCCACAGCGGGTATCACGCGCAGCGATCGGCCACCTCAGAGCCGCACCACCGGTGCCGTGCGCGTGCAGGTAGGCGTTCGGCCATCGCTAAGGTGGGTAGCACACAGTGTGAACGGCCCCTAACGGTCCCCGCACAAGGCTCGCGTCGCTCGCGCAGCTGCGGAACTGCCCTCGAGGAGGATCTGGATGGTCTCGCGTCGTATCTTCGTCTGTCTTCTGGGTGTTCTCGCCCTGCCGCTCACGCTCGCCTCTTTGGCGTGGGCATGCGTCCCGAACGGCACCGTGACGGTCAGTCCGGCGAGTGCTACGACAGGCTCCACCGTGTCGGTGACCGCAACCGGCTTCCCGCGCGACGTCCCGGTCGACGTGCATTGGAACGGCCTCGATGGGCCGCGGCTGGCCAGCGGGGTGGGGCCGACGCTCACGGTCAACGTCACCGTGCCGCGTGTGCCGGCGGGCGCCTACGTGATCTCGGCGGCGACGGCGGACGAGCATGCGTCGCACTCGGAAGGAAAGGCGGCGTTCGAGGTCACGGGCGGCGACGTGGGTCCGGCGCCTGCGCCGACGCCCGGCACGGGCGCGAACCCCCCGTCGATCAACCCCTTCGCCCCGACGCCCGGCGCAGGCGGGAAGGTCATCACCGGCACCGCCCGCGGCGAACGGCTCGTCGGCACGTCCGGGCGCGACGTGATCAGGTGTGGAGCAGGCAACGACGTCGTGCTGGCGGGCGGCGGCGATGATTTCATCGACTGCGGCGGCGGCAACGACCGCGTCAACGGCGGCGCGGGCGACGACGAGATCCGCGGCGCGATCGGCAACGACAACTTGACCGGCGGCTCCGGTGACGACGAGATCTTCGGTGCCGGCGGCAACGACAAGCTGTTCGGCGGCCTCGGCGCCGACGTGCTGAGCGGCGGCCTCGGGTTGGACACGTTGCGCGGCAACGCCGGCCGTGACCGCCTCTCCGGCCAGGGCGGCCGCGACCTCCTCTACGCCGACAGCCAGGACCGCGTCTCCCGCGGCCCGGGAGATCGCGTCCGTCGCTGAGGCCTTCGCTGCCGCCGCGGTGGCTTCGGGAGCCCGTGCCCCGTCGGGCCGGGCTCCCATGTGGTCGCGCGGTGGCAGTGGTAGCCCCGTGAAGCCCGGCGCTGGCCGGCGCTTCCTGTTGTGACGCGCCCTGTGGCTCCCACGGCGCGCCGGGCTACGCGGGGTCGCGCTGGAAGAACGTCAGCAGGTTGCCGTCGAGGTCGAGCGTGGCGAACTCACGGGTACCGAAGTCCGTCGTCGCCGCCTGGTCGCCGACGGTCGGATGCAGCACGTCGGCGTGCTGCAACTCCTCGAACATCGCGTCGACGTCGGTGACCTCGATCCGGCAACTTGCGGTTCCGGCGATGAACGACTCCGCGCCCGAGCAGATCGGCCGACGCGTCAGGTCCCCGCGCGTGCGCCAGCTCTCGTCGCTCGCGCCCCAGAGGTGCAACACCGAAGCGTCGCGGACCAGCACGGCGAAGCCGTCGGTCTCGTGGCGAGCTTCGAAGCCGAACCGATCGCGGTAATGAGCGCAGGACGCGCGCACGTCGCGCACGGGCAGCGCCGGGATCGTCCGGTGCAGACCAGCCGGGCGGCGCTCGGAGCGCGACATCAACGCAGTCTTTCAAGGACCGCAAGCGGGACGTGCACGGCGACCCGCCGCCGACTGAAGCTGAGCGGGCAGCGGAGCCACCGGGACGACGTATCGCGCCACTTCACCGTGTCGATGTGGTCTGCGATGAACGGACCTGTTCGTTGCGGCGCTGAGGGATCGTCGTGCTGTGCGCGGCCGATCAATGCGCGATCGCTGACGTGGATGTCGATTGTCGCGAGGCTCGACCGGAAGCCCGCGCGCCGCCGACGCAGCGCTGGCGTAGATCCACCTAGCGGACGACCGGGCCAGCCGCGGACTGCCCGAGCGCAGGCGTCAGCAGCTCGGGCCGGTAGACCCGCTCGGCAGGCAAGGTCGACAGGCCGTGCGTTTCGGCGGTGTAGGGGATCGTGTCCTCCCAGCGACCCGCGTTCATGCTCCCCGGGCCCCCGCCGTCGAACGCGTTGGGCTCGTAGAGCGCCCAGTTGACGCGCGCGTGCTCCTCGGAGACCGCCGGGAAGTGGCGCCGGAAGCCCGCCA
This sequence comes from uncultured Solirubrobacteraceae bacterium, assembly GCA_902806175.1. Classification (GTDB taxonomy): domain Bacteria; phylum Actinomycetota; class Thermoleophilia; order Solirubrobacterales; family Solirubrobacteraceae; genus CADCVQ01. The sequence continues at coordinate 14,996 of CADCVQ010000025.1, read as the reverse complement.
GCCCCGGCTCGGGCTCCTCGCGCTGAAGCTCGTGCCCGCCGGCCAGCGCATCCCTCATCCGAGTCACCACGTCGAGTGGGACATGGTCGGCGGCGATGAGCCCCGTGCTGTAGACGGGGACGTCCAGCGGGATCGCACGAATCGGGATCTCCTCGCCGTGGTGGTGGAGGACCATGCCCTGGATCCGGGCGGGCGTCGTGTCGTCCATCCACATCGGGAGCACCTCGACGGCGCCCGATCCGAGCGCCTCGTCAAGCCCTCCCGGCGCGTCGATCAGGACCGGCGCTTTGAGACCCATGTGGCGTATCGCGCCTGCGTATTCGCGCGCGAACCACGGGATGTTCCAGCGCGCGGCGCGGGCACCGGCCAGGTCCTCGGGCCTCCGGCGCCCGGAGTCCTCGCGAACGACCCCGACGATCGGGTTGCGCTGGTGAAGGGTGGCGACGAAGCGCACAGGCAGGCGGCCGCCCGCCTGCGTCTGCCCCGCGAGCACGTGGACCGCGGATGTCAGTGCAAAGTCGGCATCGCCCGCGGCCACCGCCTCAGGGGCATTGGCCGACGGAACGTACTCGACGTCCAAACCCTGTCCGGCGAACAGGCCGGCCTCCACCGCGGCGAAGGCCGGCAGATGCATGCCGCTGACCGACCTCGGACACCACGTCATCAACCGAACGCGGTTCATGCCAACAGCTGCCAGGGCCGCCGTGATGGCGGCCCTGCGTCAAGCAAGGAGGCTCGGCTCAGGCTTCGGCTGCCCGGCTGCTGGCCGCTCGGATGCAGGATGCCCGCTTCCTTGCCATGCGCCTGCGGGCGGCCGAGGTCTTCGCGCGCTTCGTGCTGTACTTGGACCTGCACAAGGAGATGGCCCGTGCCCGTGCACGTGCCCTTGCACGTGCCCGCGCCGTCGTCGAGGCAGTCGGGGCAGCGGGCGTGTTGACCGGTGGTGCGACGAGCGGCGCGACCGGCAGCACCGGGGCGGCATCCGGGACCGTCAGCGCCGGCTGCGCGGCCGGCGGCGGCGGCGCCGGCTTCGGCTGGACCTCCAGGACGGTGCGGGCGGGCGTTCCGTAGGCGGGGCGCCCGTCGATCCCGTTCTGCGTCACGACCAGAACATGGGTACCCGCGGGGACATCCGGAATGGTGACGGGCACGCTGAACGTTCCACCGGTGTTGTTGGACGACGGCGAAGCCTTCGCGAGCACGGGGCCCGTCGCGGAGTCCAGGTGAACCTCCGCGGGTGCCGTGCGGATATCGGATGCATCGTGCGGGGCAAAGCCCTTGCCCGAGACGGTGACGATCTCGCCCGCGACGACCGAGGACCGCTCGGCGGCGACCGTCGCCAGCGCCGTACAGGCGTAGGCCACGCCGGCGGCGGTGACCGGAACCGCCAGCAGCCCGAGTGCCACGAAAAGCCAGGCGCGCTTCGCAAGAGGGTGCATGAACGATCCTTTGCATTGACGACGATGGAACATGCTCGCCCGACCATACCAACGCTGGGGACGAACTTCATGTAGCGGAAAGGCCCTAGGAACAACTCTCGGCTTCAAACGACCGTCACGCGCCCGTTTTTCTCGCCTTCGGGTCCTCGCGGTCAGGTCGCAAAGCCCATGGCCAGCGCCGGGAGCGCTCCGATGACCGGTGCGCGTGCGAGAGCGGGCTCGGGAGCGGGCTCGTAGGCCGCGGCGAAGATGTACTGGCGGCCGGTGGCGTCGGTTCCGAGGCGGCTGTCGGTCCAGACGGCCAAGGAGCGCTTCGTCTCGGCTGGACAGGCCGAGGCGCGAGCCGAAGTCGATCGGCAGGTCAGGCGCGGCGCGGGCTCCGATGCGCGAATCGAAGGACCGGCTGGAGAGCCGGACGTTGTCTTGCAATCCTCGTACGGCGCCACGCGGCGAGCCTGCCGGCGATTCGAACGGGCGCCGACAGCCTCACCTGCGTCTCGTCACGCCCGGTTGCCACGAGAGCGGCGGCGGCGCACATGCTCGCGAGGACTCGGCGAGGATCGGTTCATGCTGCAGGCCCAAGCCGTCGACCGCGGCTTGGCGACTGCGGGGACGTTACGCGCCCTTCACGTCAGACCGCTCGCGCTGGAGGACGGGGTGAACGCCGGCGGGCCGCCGTGAACACGGTGCTAGGTTTGCCCGTGTCCCTAGACGAAATCTTGGGTCTGCGGTTAACCGGGAGGGGCTGAGAGCATGCGCGGAGGACTCCGCAAGGCAGGGTTGGTCTTCGTCGCCGCGTCGGCGCTGGTTGCCGCCGTCTGCTGCGTCGCCGTCGTGCCGGCTCAGGCGGCCCCGGGGCCGCGGTTCGGCGAGAATTATCTGTTACCTCCCCTCAGCACGGCCCGCGGTCGCGACGTGCCCGGCCTGGCCGTCAATCCAGCCAACCCGAACCACATGGTCGAGGCCGAGATCGACCCGATCAACCTGGAATGCAACTACAACGTGAGCTTCGACGGCGGTCGCACGTGGAGCGGTGGGCGCCTCAGGAACCGCATCGGCGGGGAGGACCCGCCGTTCCCCACGCCCGCCTGCGAGCAGAACTTCGACGCCGGTGGATATGCGCACTTCAACACCGGGATCGTGTTCGGCTCGAACGAGAACGTCTACATCACGTTCTCGGTGCACCGCGGCGAACCCAACCGCCTGGACACCTCCCCGCCGCTCGAGGGCGGCGCGGGCGACGACGTCATGGTGGCGCGTTCGACCGATGGGGGCCGCACCTTCGAGCCCGCCCTGCGGGCGATCGCGGGCGCTCCGCGCGGCCAGCCGGTCGCCACCCGTCCGCAGATCGCCGTCCAGCGCGGAGCGGGAACCGCTGGCCTTGACCGCCTTTACGTGAACGCGTGGGAGCTGCACATCACTGCTGCCGGTGGGCCGCGGCGCATGCTGACCGCCCGCTCCGACGACGCCGGAGCCACATGGACCCCGGCGGTCGTGGGCAGTGCGCGGAACGTGCGCAACGCGGCCGACGCGACCACCGTCGGGACGCCGGACGAGATCGTGCGCGAGCTCTCCCAGCCGGTCGTCGGGCCGGACGGTGCCGTATACGCGGCCTACCGGAGCGTCGATCGCCTCGCCGGCGTCACGTGCCCACCCAATCCAGTCATCCAGACGAACTGCATCGTCGTCGCGAAGTCCACCGACCTCGGCCAGACCTGGACGCATCGCAGCACCAACGTCCCCCTGTCCGGCAGCACCGGCCAGCCCCGGCTGGCGATCGATCCGGCAACCCCCGCGGGAACGGGGACGCTCTACGTCGCCTACTACAAGCCCGTCGGGAGCGACCCCGACGACATCCAGCTGCAGCGATCGACCGACGGCGGGCAAACCTGGTCGACCGTCGTTCGACCCAACGACGATCCCGCGGGCGCCGTCCAGTCCTTCCCGCAGGTCGCGGTCGGCCCTGGCGGGCGCGTGAACGTCACCTGGTTCGACAGGCGGCACGGGTACCCGGGGCCCGGCGGGACCCGCATCGGCGACATCTACTTTGCGAGCTCCACCGACGGCGGCGCGACGTTCGGCCCCAACCGCCGGGTCACGGACCGATCGATCAACCGAGACACCGGGATCGACTCCCAGCTCGGCAGCTACAGCTTCTACGGGCCGGTCTCGTTGCCGTTGTCCGACGGAAGTGTGCTGGCGGCGTTCATGGATTCGCGGACCGGCAATGTCGACAACGGGATTCAGGACATCTTCTTGTCGCGGTTGAGTCCTGGTGGGGAGGTGGGCAGCAGCTCGGTCGCGACGGCGTCGCCGGCGGGGTTGTCGGTGCGTCTGTCGCGGCTGGCCTACCCCGGTGGCGGCGAGGCGATCGCTCCCGGTGAGCCCGGCACGCGGGTGGTGGTGGTTGGTGAGGGTGATGTGGCGGGGGCGTTGGCGGGCGCGGTGCTTGCGCGCGCCAATCTTGGTCCGCTGTTGGTGTCGGCGGCGGGCGGGTTGCCGGCGGTCGTCAGGGACGAGGCGGCGCGGCTGCGGCCGGTGGGTGCGTTCGTGCTGGGCGACACGTCGTCGCTGTCGACGGGCGTGTCGGGCGATCTGCGCGATGTGACGCGCGGCGGCGAGAACGTGTCGCGGATCGGCGCGGCGTCGAACGTCACGATCGCCAACCGCCCAGCCGATGTCGCGCGGCAGATCGCCGAGTTGCTGCGACCGCTGCCGGGCGGCGCCAATCCGGAGGCCGTGATCGTCAATCCGGCGACGCCCGAGGCGGCGTCGGCGGCGGCATTGGCGGCGGCGCTGCGGCTGCCGATGTTGTTTGTCGATGCGCGCACGACGGCTCCGCCGCCGACGACCGCGGCGATCAGTTCGCTGGGGATCAAGAAGGTGCTGATCGTCGGCAACACCACGTCGGTCAATCCCGGCGTGCAGGGCCAGCTGAACACCCTGCTGGGGGAGGCCAATGTCCGGCGCCTGGATGGCGCCGACGCGTCCGCGACGTCCGAAGCGGTGCTGACCGAGGCCCGCACCCGCGGCCTGCCGGCCAACGTCGTCTACGTCGCCGACGCGACACGACCGTTGGATGCCGGCGTGCTCGCAGCGGCCGTCGCGCGGCTGTCGGGACTGATGCTGTTGACGCCGTCGGCCAGCAGCGCGACGGCGCAGACGCGGCTGACCGCGCTCGGCGTCGAGCCGCTCGTCGATCGCGTCGTGTCGGCGATCGGCACGGGCGGAAGCGATCCGGCGCCACCGGCGCCGCCCGCACAGTCGCCCGCGCAGCCCGCGAGCGACGCGCCGGCGGCCGTCGTTACGCCCCAACCAGCAGCGGCGGGCGCGGCGACACCCGCGACGGCGCGCCGCAGGGGCCGCCTCAGCGCCCGCGTGACGCCGGCACGCGACCTGCGCGCACCGTATCGCTTCACGATCACCGGACGGCTGACGCTGCCGCGCGGCATCTCGCGGGCGGTCGGCTGCCGAGGACCCGTCTCGGTCACGATCAAGCGCGGCGGCACGACGATCTCCTCGCGCCGCGTCTTCGTCCAGCGACGAGACTGCACATACCGATCGACCGTCACGTTCGCCACCGCGCGACGCTTCGGCATGACCATCCCGCAACTGCGGATCACCGCCCGCTTCCTCGGCAACGCCCGCATCGCACCCGCCACCGCCCCGACACGCTTCCCACGCATCCGCCGCTAAACCACCACACCCGTCAAGGCGCGCGCGGATCGGCGAGATCCGCGTGCGGTTTGGCGGGCGGTCCTGCGCGGGGCGAGGCCCAGATCAGCCCGTGTTGGCGCTGACGACCTCCGAGTACGGCCCACGGACGCCCGAGACATTGTCCCGGGCGGCCACCGCGTAGTGATACGTGCGCCGACGCCGCAGGTCGGTCACGTTCAGCGTGATCGGGGCGCCGAGCTCGGAAACGTCGAAGGTGCACGCGCCCCTGCACAGAGAGGGAGCACGGTGAACGTCGCGCGCCGTGCGCAGCGGGCGCAGCGACTGCTTGATCAGGTACCTGCGGGCAGGCGGCGGCTTCGTCCCGTCGCTGCCCGCGGCGTTGAAGGCGAGGGTGATGGCGTGCCGGCTCGTCACCCGAGCGGTCACCGAGGTCATGCGCCCGGGCTGGCGTGCGAAGCGTTCCAGGCAGGCGCGGCGAGCCGTGCCGGCGCGGCTGATGATCTGACGGATCGCGATGGCGCGTACACGCGGCGGGCGCGAGCGCACTCGGCGCTGCTGCGCGCGCATCCGGCGCGAGACGCTCGACCGGCAGTCGCGCAGGGCGCGGGCGCGAGCGCGTTGGGCAGCAAGCCCGTCGTCGCGCACCGTGAGCGGCGCGGCGGCGGGTGGCGGGGGCAGACTCGGCCCGAAATCAAGCGGAGATGAGCTTCCGCCGCCCGGTCGCGTCGGTGCAGCCGGCGTCGCGCATGCGGGACCCGGAAGACCCAGGTCGCCGAGAGCGACCGGGTCCGACGAGGCGGGCGTCTCGTCGTCGCCGACGACGTCTGTGTCGCATATGCCCAGCAGCCCGTTGGCGCCATCGCCCCAGCAGCGCACGCTGGCGTCATCCAGGCGGGCGCACGTGCTGTTGCTGCCGGCGCTGATCGCGACTGCCCTGCGGCCGGGCCCGAGATCGACCGGGCCGACCGAGCCGGGGGATTCGTCGTCGCCGACGTCGTTCGCGTTGGCGTAGCCGAGCAGGCCGTTGCGGCCCGCGCCCCAGCAGCGCACCGCCCCGTTGTCGAGCACGGCACAGGTGTGATCGGCGCCCGCGCTGATCGCCACCGCGGTCCGCCCCGCGCCGAGGGCGACGGGCGCCAATGACACCGGAAGCTCGTTATCGCCGACGCTGAACGTGGCGCCGTAGCCGAGGCGGCCGTTGCCACCGAAGCCCCAGCAGCGCACCGTACCGTCGTCGAGCAGCGCACACGTGTGATAGCTGCCGGCGCTGATCGCGACGGCGGTGCGTCCGGTGGGGAACTGGACCGGACCGGCCGTGTCGGGGGTCTGCGTATCCGAGAAGGTCGTCGGGTTTCCGTAGCCGAGTTGGCCGTTGCCCGCATAGCCCCAGCACCGCACGGCGCCGTCGTCCAGCAGCGCGCAGGTGTGCGAGTCGCCCGCGGTGATCGCCCTGGCCGTGCGCCCGGCACCGAGCTTCACGGGGCCGACTGCAGCCGGGACCTCGTTGTCGCCGATGGCGCTGGTGTTGCCGTAGCCCAGGCGCCCGTCGAAGCCAAAGCCCCAGCAGCGCACGCTGCCGTCGTCGAGCACCGCGCAGCTGTGGGCCCGCCCTGCGGTGACCGCCGTGGCGCTGCGTCCTACGCCGAGGTTCACCGCGCCGGCTGAGCCCGGCGTCTCGTCGTCGCCGATGGAGTTGGTGTTGCCGTACCCGAGTTGCCCGTCCGCGCCGAAGCCCCAGCAGCGCACGCTGCGATCGTCGAGCACGGCACAGGTGTGGGTGAATCCCGCGCTCAGCCCGACCGCTGTGCGGCCCGCACCCAGATCCGCGGGACCCGCGGCGGCTGGGAGCTCGTCGTCGCCGATCGACTCCCTGGAGGCGAAGCCAAGCGACCCGTCGAACCCATAGCCCCAGCAGCGCACACCGCCTGTCGTCAGCACCGCACAGGCGTGATATCTGCCGACGTCCAGCCCGCCCGCCGCCGCTGACGACGGTCGCGAGGCCTGCTCGGCGGGGACTCCCGCGGGAAGCGCGACACCGATGGCGACCGCTGCAGCGAGCCCGCGCAGCACCGCCCTTCGCGTCATGCGCAGCATCTCGGCGAGCATAACCAAGGGTCGGCACGGCCATCACCAGCACCAGCAGGTAGGGCGGTTGCGTGGACCGCGTGGTGGCGCTCGAGGGCTTCCGAGCGGAGATCGCGATGGTGGAGACCACGGACGGCTCGAGCTGACGAAGTCTTACGCCTCGTCGGGCCGGGGCGGCGACCGGCACGCGCCGGCGAACACCCGGCATCCGCGCCCGTGGCGGGCGGGCGGTTGTGGTTCGATGACGCGATGAGTGATGTTCATCCGCGGGTTGCGGCGGCGCTGAACGAACAACTCGTCCGCTGGCGAACTGCTCTTGACGCAGGCGAGCGCCGGATCGGATGGAAGCTCGGCTTGAACTTCACAGAAGTTGAAGCGGTCATCGGCGACGATCCGATCATCGGCCATCTCACGACCGCCACCCTTCTTCGGACAGGCGACAGCTACATCGCGCAGGACCGAGCGGAGCTTCGCGCAGAAACGGAGCTTGCCCTGGTGATCGGGCAAGACGTCGCAGGCGATGCCAGCGCAGACGAGGCCCGAGCCGCGATCGCCGGCGCGGCAGTCGCGCTGGAGATCGTCGACGTTCGTCGACCGCCCGATGACCTCGAGGGGATCGTGATCGATAATGCGTTTCACCGCGCCTTCGTTCTCGGCCCTGCGCGACCGGTCGATGTGAGCCCACTCGAGGGCCGACTCACGATCAACGCCAAGCGGCGTGCCTGGGCGACAGCGGGCGAGGATCACGGCGATGTTGTGCGCGCCGTCGCGCAACTTCTCGCAGCCGCCGGTGAGCAGCTACAGCGGGGTGACCGCATCCTGGCCGGCGCTCTCACTCACGTGCCCGTTCAGCCTGGTGACCAGATTCAAGCGGACATACGGAACCTCGGCGCGGTCGAACTGACGCTTGCGGCCAAGACAACAGTTCCGCCTTGAACGGGCGCTCTCGCGCTGCCGCCTCCGGCCGTCCCGCCCGACGATGCGGTAGCCGTAGGGTGCCCGACGCCGGACAAGTCGCTCAGTTGCGCCCGTGCTGTGCACGCGGCGGCGTGTCAGTCGAGCATCCGCGCCACGTAGCCGTCGTCTGCGACCGCCTTGAGTACTTGCTGGGCGTGCTCGCGCCCACGGGTTTCCAGCACGAGCTGCACGGCGGTCTCGCGGACATGCAGGTCGACGCCCTCGCGGACATGCTCGACCTCGACGAGGTTGGCACCGGCGGCGGCGACGCAAGCGAGCAGGCCTGCCAGCGAGCCGGGCCGGTCAGCAACGCGGGTGAAGAGCGCCAGCCGCCGCCCGACCTGGGTTTCGTGGCGGCGGGTAACCGCGGCAAGCAGCCCGGCGTCGACGTTGCCACCGGATAGCACGACCACCGTGGTCCCGCGTCGCGCGGGCGCGACAAGGCCCTCCAGCAGTGCTGCCACGCCCACGGCCCCTGCCCCCTCGACCACCAGCTTGCTGCGTTCCATCAGCAGCACCATCGCCTCGGCGATCTCATCCTCGCCAACTGCGACCACATCATCCAGCCAGTGCGCCACGAGCGCGAGCGTGAGCGCGCCCGGCCGCTTGACCGCGATCCCGTCGGCGATCGACAGCGCGGATGAGACAGCGACCGGCTGGCCACGCCGCAGCGATTCGGCGAACGGCGCACATGCCTTGGCCTGCACGCCGACGACCTCGACCCCCGGACGGGCAGATTTCACCGCGATCGCGATCCCGCTCGCCAATCCTCCGCCGCCGACAGGAACGACGACCTTCGCCAGGTCCTCGACATCCTCGAGCAGCTCGAGCCCGATCGTGCCTTGGCCGGCCACGACGTCGGGGTCGTCGAAGGGATGCACAAACGCCAGCCCGCCCTCCTGCGCCCGCGCCGTCGCCGCCGCAAAACAGTCCTCCAGCGAGTCTCCGCCGAGGTGCACCAGCGCGCCCAGCGCCGCGCAGCCCTCGATCTTGGCGAGCGGCGCCTGGGCCGGCATGAACACCTCGCACGGCACGCCAAGCGCCCGCGCTGCATCGGCCAGCGCCCACGCGTGGTTGCCTGCGCTACCGGCCACGACACCGCGCTCGCAGCCCGTTGCCAGCGATGCCAACTTGTTGAGCGTGCCGCGCAGCTTGAACGACCCCGTGCGCTGCAGATTCTCCGCCTTCAACAACACCCGCGCGCCGCAGCGCTCCGACAGCGCCTCGGACTCCAGCACAGGCGTACGCCGCGCCACGTCACAAACCGCGACACGCGCGCGCGCGACGTCCGCTGCGACAACGACGCTCATCGCTCGCCCGACCTCACGACGCCACTCATCTGAAGCCTCCACCCCAAGGATCTTGCTCGTCGGCCACCCGGCAAGGCAAGCCCGATCGTCGTCCGTCTCGCGTTTGTCGCGACCGGGCCACGCAGGGCCGGCGCCACTGGATGGCGCGGGCCTCGGCCCGCGATCACGCGGCGCACGGCTCGCTCACCGTTCGGCAACCGCCTCGAGCTCGGCCAAGCCTAACCAGCGCCCGGGAGCCCGGGCGCGACGCCGTCAGTCCGGGTCAGTGCTCGTGCGCGTGCCCGTCATCTGAGTGCGCCGGCGGCGCCGCCGGTGCCGGGGCCTGCCCCGCCGAGCCCCCCGGCCGTTTGCGTCGCTGACCCTTTGCCGCTGGTGCGACCTTGTAGAGCCCGACCATGCCGCGCGACATGTGGTCCTCGCGGTGGCAGTGATACAGCCAGGTGCCGGGCTCGCGCTCGGTCCAGCGCACCCTGAAGCTCTCCGCCGGTCCAATGGTGCGCGTGTCGAGCGGGGTGTGGTTCTCGTCGAGCCAGCGATGGCCGTGGACATGGAAGGTGTGGTGTGCCGAACCGAGCGCGAGGACGTCCCACTGCACGACCTCGCCGACGCGCGCCCGGAAGGTCGGCGTGTTGTTGATGAAGGCGCGGTTGTTGATCGTCTCGAACTCGTGCGTGGAGTTGAAGACGACGACGAACTCCCGGTCGGGCCAGCGATCCTTGCGCCCGATGATCGACAGGGCGCCGTACATCCCCTCCTCGATCGCGTGGTGCATGTCGGGCGCGTGGTCGTGGTAGGGCCAGACGCCCTCGGACTCGCGGATCGCCCGCAGCCGGTAGGTCCAGCTCTGACCGGGCTTGACCTCGGCGTCGGGCCCCGAGACTCCGGGCACGAACGCACCGTCGGAGCTGGGCGGATAGCGCACGCCATGGAAGTGCATCGAGTGGGCGCGCCCGCCGGCGGGCTCGAGGTTCTTGAAGTGCACGTTGATCGTGTCTCCGACCCTGGCGCGGATCAGCGGGCCCGGCACGCCGTCGCGCGGCAGGCTGCTCACGTCGGAGTTGCGCAGCGGCCTGCGCCAGTTGCGTGTCGTGCGGCGATAGATCGTCGCCGGCGCGAAACGCTGCTCGGCAGTGAACGTCTTGCCCGAGATCGGGTCCCGTCCCCACGGCATGAAGTCGAACCTCACGGGCACCGCCGCCACCCAGACGTCGCGCTGGACGGCGTGCGCCACGTCGGCAGTCGCGAGCCACAGCGTGGTGAGCAGCAGCAGGTTGCGGATCCAACTAAATGTCTTTTGCATGGAGCCATCGTAGCCACAGATCCTTCGTGACTGCCCCACTCGGCCGGGCGCCCGCGGCCCGCTCGTCAGCCCGCCGATCTGCGGGTGCAGGGCGGGCGCACCGGAGGGCGCTCGAAGACTCGAACCCGATGAAGCGATCGACGATCCCCGGCCGCCGCCCGCCCGCCGATCTAGACTCGAACACGTGCCCGACGAGCGCTTCGAGGACCACCTGACCCACCCGCGCGGTCGCGGGCGCACGCCCGCGGGCGCATTCGACGGCGCGGCGGGCGGCGCCGCCTGCGGCGACCTCGTGCGCTTCTCGCTCGCAACCGACGGCGAGCGCGTGATGCAGGCGGGCTTCGAGGCCTCCGGCTGCGGGACGATGCTCGCGGCCGGCAGCGCCGCGGTGGCGCTCGTCGAGGGCGCCGGCCTGCTTGACGCCGCCCGGATCGGCTCGCCGCAGATCGCTGCCGAGCTCGGCGGCCTCAGCGCCGGCAAGCTGCACGCGGCAGATCTCGTCTCCGACGCGCTGCATCGCGCGCTCGGCGGCGCCGTACGGGCCCGCGGCGCGCTGCCGACAGACCCGCGGCGCAGGCTCGTGGCGATGTCCGGCGGCGTCGACAGCGCCGTCGCCGCGATCCTCAGCGAGGGCGAGGTCGCCACCGTGACACTCGAGCTGTGGGCCGACGTCGACAACGACGGCGAACGCTCGTGCTGCTCGGCGGCAGCGGTCCGTGGCGCGCGCCGCCTGGCGCACAGCCTCGGCTTCGCGCACTTCACGCTGGACCTGCGCGACGAGTTTCGCGACGGCGTCGTCGGCCCCTGGCTGCGCGAGCACGCCGACGGGGTGACGCCGAACCCGTGCGTGCGCTGCAACGGCCACGTGCGCCTCGACGCGATGCTCGACTTCGCCGACCGGATCGGCGCGGCGACCCTGACGACCGGCCACTACGCCCGCCGCACCCGCGACGGCCTGCTGCGGCTCGCGGTCGACCCCGAGAAGGACCAGACCTACACGCTCGCCGCCCTGAGCCGCGACGCGCTCGCGCGGCTGCGCTTTCCGCTCGGCGAGCACACGAAGAAGCACGTGCGCGCGCTCGCCGAGCAGGCGGGGCTCGAGGTCGCAGACAAGCCCGACTCGCAGGACCTGTGCTTTCTCGCCGGGACGGGCCGCGCGGCGTTCCTCGCCCGCCACGGCGGCCTCGGACGGCGCGCGGGCGACATCGTCGACAGCGCGGGGCGCGTGCTCGGCCGCCACGACGGCCACCACGGCTTCACCGTCGGCCAGCGCAAGGGCATCGGGATCGCCGCGGCGCAGCCGCTGTACGTGATCGCCACCGATGCCCGCGCCAACACGGTCACCGTCGGCAGCCGCGAGCAGCTCGCGACGAGCACCGTGCGCGTGCGTGGCGTGCGCCTGCACGGCGCCGAGCCAGACGCGGTCCGCCTGCGCTACCACGCGCCTGCGCTCGCCTGTCGCCTCGACGGCGATCACATCCGCCTCGACGAGCCGTGCGATGGCGCCGCGCCCGGGCAGACGGCGGTCTTCCTGCGCGGGGACGCGATCGTCGGATGCGCCACAATCGCCGCGTGATGGCCAAGTCCACGGGCGACATCCGCGAGACGTTCCTGCGCTACTTCGAGGAGCGCGACCACCGGCGCCTGCCGTCGGCGTCGCTCGTGCCGTCGGCCTACGACCCGTCCGTGCTGCTCACGACGGCCGGCATGCATCCGCTCGTGCCGTACTTCCGCGGCGAGGAGAAGCCGCCGCACCCGCGCCTGGCGACGGTCCAGAAGTGCTTTCGCACGACCGACATCGACAACGTCGGCAACACCGCTCGCCACCTGACGTTCTTCGAGATGCTCGGCAACTTCTCGATCGGCGACTACTTCAAGCAGGAGGCCGTCGAGTGGGCCTGGGAGCTGTCGCAGACGGGCTTCGGCTTCGATCCCGACGACATCTGGATCACGGTCTTCGAGGGTGACGAGGAGCTCGGTCTCGGGCCCGACGAGGAGGCGATCGAGGCGTGGCTGTCGGTGGGCGTGCCGCGTGAGCGGATCGTCCTGTGTCCGCGTTCGGAGAACTTCTGGCAGGGCGGCGACAGCGGTCCGTGCGGGCCGTGCAGCGAGCTCTACATCGATCGCGGCCTGCAGTACGGCACCGAGGACGACCTGCCCGGCGGCGAGAACGAGCGCTTCCTGGAGTACTGGAACCTCGTCTTCACGCAGTACGACCTCGGCAAGGACGAGCATGGCCGCCCGACGCTCGCGCCGCTGCCCGCCAACAACATCGACACGGGCCTCGGCCTGGAGCGGATGGCCGTCATCCAGCAGGGCGTCGAGACGGTCTTCGAGACCGATACCTTCGCGCCGCTCATGGCGCTCGGGCGGGAGTTGGCGATGAGCGAGCCCGACGAGCGCGCGCTGCGGATCCTCAGCGATCACTCGCGCGCGATGACGTTCCTGATCGCCGACGGCGTCGTGCCGTCCAACGAGGACCGCGGCTACATCCTGCGGCGGATCATGCGCCGCGCGATCCAGCAGGGCAATCGCATCGGGATGCAGCCCGGCTTCCTGCCGGCGTTCGCCGAGCGGGTCATCGAGATCATGGGCAGCGCCTATCCGGAGCTCGACCGCGAGCGCGATCCGATCATGCGCTGGGTGCGCTCCGAGGAGGAGGGCTTCGGCCGCACCCTGGAGCAGGGCTCCAAGCTGCTCGAGGAGGTCGTCGAGCGCGCTCGCGCGACGAAGATGATCCCCGCGCTGGATGCCTTCAAGCTGCACGACACCTACGGCTTTCCGTTCGAGGTCACACGGGAGTTGGCGCTGGAGCAAGGCCTCGACGTCGACACGACGGGCTTCGACGCGCTCATGGACGAGCAGCGCGCCCGCGCGCGCGCCGGCGGCCGCACGGAGGCGACCTCCAGCGGCGGGCTGCGCGAGCAGGCGCTGGCGCTGTCGCGGGCGGCCGGCTTCGAGACCGACTTCACCGGATACGAGACGCTCGAGCAGCACACGACGATCGGCGCCGTGACGGGTGCCGGAGGGCGAGAGCACGAGCGGATGCTCGTCAAGCTCGCCGAGTCGCCGTTCTACGCGACGGGCGGCGGGCAGGTCGCCGACAGCGGGACGATCGAGTGCGATTCCGGCGACTGCGCGACGCGCGTCGTCGACGTCGTGCGCGTCGGCGACGACCAGGCGCTCGTCGTCGAGATCGAGCACGGCAGGCTCGTGCCCGGCGAGCGCGTCGTCGCCCGCGTCGATCGGGCGGCGCGCACCGCGACGGCCGCCAACCACACCGCGACGCACCTGCTGCACGCCGCGCTGCGCGAGCGCCTGGGCGCGCACGTGCGCCAGGCGGGCTCCTACGTCGGGCCCGACAAGCTGCGCTTCGACTTCTCCCATGGCGAGCGGATCTCGCCCGCGGACCTGCAGGCGATCGAGGACCGCGTCAACGAGTGGGTGCTGCGCAACGACCCGGTGCGGCCGATCACGACGACGCTCGACGAGGCGCGCGCACTCGGCGCGATGGCGCTCTTCGGCGAGAAGTACGGCGACGTCGTGCGGATGGTGCAGATCGGCGACGGCGAGTACTCGCGCGAGCTGTGCGGCGGCACGCACGTCCGATCGACAGCCGAGATCGGCGTCTTCAAGCTGCAGAGCGAGAGCTCCAGCGCGGCCAACGTGCGCCGCATCGAGGCGATCACGGGGCCGGCGGCCGTCGCCGAGCTGCGCACGAGCGACGCGAATGCACGCGAGGCCGCCGCGCTGCTGAAGACGCATGTCGGGCACCTGCCCGAGGCGATCGGCGAGCTGCGCGAGCGCGTCAGGCAGGCGGCGGCGAAGGCGTCGTCGGCCAACGGCGCCGCGACGGCCGTCGACGCCGACGCGCTGGCCGCCGCCGCGACACAGATCGCCGGCGCCGATGTCGTCGCCGAGATCGTTGCCGGCGCAGACGGCGCGAAGGAGCTCATGGACGTCGCTGACCGCATCAAGGGCAAGCTCGGTGAGGAGTCCGTGACCGTGCTCGGGGCGGCCGTCGACGGGCGTGTGCATCTCGTCGCGGCGGTCACGCCGGCGCTCGTGGCGCGCGGGGTCAAGGCCGGCGCCGTCGTCAAGGCGGCGGCCGCGGCCGCCGGTGGCGGGGGCGGGGGGCGCGACACGATGGCGCAGGCCGGCGGCCGGGATCCCGAGAAGCTCCCCGAAGCGCTGCAGGCGGCCCGCGAGGCCATCGTCCACAGCCTC
>CADCVQ010000024.1 GCA_902806175.1 uncultured Solirubrobacteraceae bacterium | reverse complement strand
TGGTCACGCAGGCCGTCGCGCCCGCGCCGCAGGCGCGCGGGGCCGTGCCCGAGCGCGTCGTCCGCGTCGCGACGCCCGATCGCGCCGCGCGCCGGCGGCTCGCCGCGCTTGGCCTCGATCCCGCCGAGCGTGCCGACGCCGCCAGCACCGACGTCGTCCTGCACGACCAGGCCGATGGCGCCGCACTCGCCCGCGCGGGCTTGAGCTGGACGGTGCAGATCGCCGACCTGCGCGAGCGCGCGGCGGTCAATCGCGCGACCGACCTGCGCAACGCCGCGCGCGCGGCCCGATCGCCGCGCGCCGCGGGCGGCGCGCTGCGTGCGGTGCCCTCCGGCCGCAGCACCTACCGGCACCTCGCGGACATCGAGCACGAGCTCAAGCTGCTGGCACAGCAGCACCCTGGCCTCGTGAAGCTCGTCACGCTGGCGCAGCGCAGCCTGCTGGGCCGCCCGATCCTCGGCGTCGAGATCGCGCGCGATGTCAACGTCGACGCCGGCCAGCCCGTCTTCCTGCAGCTCGGAACCCACCACGCCCGCGAGTGGCCTGCCGCGGAGCACCCGATGGAGTGGGCCCACGACCTCGTCAACGGCTACGGCCGCGACCCGCAGATCACGCAACTCGTCGACGCCACCCGCAACATCATCGTGCCCGTCGTCAATCCCGACGGCTTCAACCTCAGCCGCGAGTGGCCCGTTGACCTCGGCACCGCCGTCGCGGGCATCGACCTGCCCGCGCAGCTCAACGGCCTGCTGCCGATCGACGACCCGGCGTACACCGCCGCCCTGCTCGGCGATCAGGGCATCGCCCCGGCGCCCGGCACCGGCTTTGCCTACAAGCGACGCAACTGCCGCGTCGCCGACGGCCGCAACCCGGCGCCCGGGGAGTGCGAGTCGCTTGCGAACCGGCGCAGGGGCGTCGATCCCAACCGCAACTACGGCGGCTTCTGGGGCGGCCCCGGCTCCGGCTTCGGCGTCGAGGACGACACGTACCGCGGGCCCGCCCCCTTCTCCGAGCCGGAGGTGCAGAACGTGCGCGAGCTCGTGTCCGCACACCAGGTCACGACCCTGATCACGAACCACACGTTCGGCAACCTCATCCTGCGCCCGCCGGGCGTCGCCGGATCGCAGGCGACACCCGACGAGGCATTGCTGCGCACGCTCGGCGACGCGATGGCGGCCAAGAACGGCTACACGAGCCAGTTCGGCTTCGAGCTCTACGACACCTCGGGCACCACCGAGGACTGGTCCTACTCCGTCACCGGCGGGCTGGGGTTCACGTTCGAGATCGGGCCCGACGAGTTTCATCCGCCGTACGCCGTGGTCGCGGCGGAGTACGCGCGCAACCGCGAGGCCTACCTCGTCGCGCTGCAGAGCACCGCCGACAGCGCCCGCCACGCGGTGCTCGAGGGGCGCGCGAGCGCGGGCACGGTCCTGCGCGCGCACAAGGAGGTCGACTCGACGACCGCGCGCCCCGTGCTCGACTTCGCGGGCAACACAGCCGCGGCGCGCAGCTATCGCGACGTGCTCGACACGACGATGACGGTCGGCGCGAGCGGCCGCTTCGCGTGGCACCTCAATCCCTCCACGCGGCCGGGTGCGGCGGCGCCCGAGAGCTGGACCGTGACGTGCGAGCGGCCGGCGGGTGCGGTGCTGGCCCGCGGCAGCGTCGTCGTCGCCCGCGGCGAGCGCAAGGACCTTGATCTCTGCGCGCTGGACTTCTCGGTGGCCGTCGACCGGCGCCGCGTGTCGCGTGCGCTGCAGCGCGGCCTGCGAACGCGCGCGCGCTGCACGCTGCGCTGCACCGCGAAGGTCGACCTCAGCGTCGACAGCGAGACCGCGCGGCGGCTGGGCCTGACGCGCGGCGACAGGCGCGTCGTCGTCGCGCGCGGCAGCGCCGGACGCAGCTTCCAGGGCAGCGAGCTCTTCAGCGTGCGCTTCACGAAGGCCGCGCGCAGCAAGCTGCGCGGCGCGCGGCGCGTGCGGCTGCGGGTGACCGCGACCGGGCTATCCGGCACGACGGACCGGCGCACGATCCGCCGCTCGCTGACGCTCACGCGCTGAGCCCGGAGGGCGCGCCTGCCAGAATGCGCGGCACATGGCCCGGCGCCTTCTCATCCTCGGCTCGACCGGGTCGATCGGCACGCAGGCGCTCGACATCGTCGCGCGCGATCCCGAACTCGAGCTCGTCGGCCTCAGCGCCGAGCGCTCCGCCGACGCGTTGATCGAGCAGGCGCGCTCCTTCGGCGTCGACCGCATCGCACTCGCAGACGCCGACGCGGGCGCCCGCGCCGCCGAGGCGTGGACCGACGGCGAGGTGCTGAGCGGCGCCGAGGGGCTCGTCCGGCTCGTTGTCGAATCCGACGCAGATCTCGTCCTCAACGCGCTCGTCGGCTCGGCCGGCCTCGGGCCGACGGTCGCGGCGCTGGGGGAGGGGATCGACCTCGCGCTCGCCAACAAGGAGTCGCTCGTCGTCGGCGGCGAGCTCGTCATGGCGCTTGCCGAGGGCACCGGCGCGCAGATCCTGCCGGTCGACTCCGAGCACTCGGCGTTGCACCAGCTGATCGCGGGCGAAGGGGCGGGTGGGACCGCGTCGATCGACAAGCTCGTGCTGACGGCCTCGGGCGGGCCGTTTCGCGGGCGCAGCCGCGCCGAGCTGGCCGACGTCAGCATCCAGGACGCGCTCGCCCACCCGACGTGGGACATGGGCGGCAAGATCACGATCGACTCGGCGACGCTCATGAACAAGGGCCTGGAGGTCATCGAGGCGCACCACCTGTTCGGCATCGGCTATGACCGCATCGACGTCGTCGTGCATCCGCAGTCGATCGTCCACAGCATGATCACGCTGTGCGACGGCGCCGCGCTTGCGCACCTCGGCTATCCCGACATGCGCGTGCCGATCTCCTACGCGCTGCATCACCCCGACCGCGTCGACGTGCCGGTGCGCGCGCTGGACCTCACCGAAGTCGGCGCGCTGACGTTCGAGCCCGTCGACCATGAGGCCTTCCCCGCGCTCGGGCTCGCGCGCGCCGCGGCGATCGCGGGCGGCACGGGGCCGTGTGTGCTGAACGCCGCCAACGAGATCGCGGTGCACGCGTTTCTCGGCGAAAGGCTCAGCTTTCTCGGGATCGCGGCGGTCATCGAGGGCACGCTCGAGCGCCTGCCGGCGGCGCCGGTGCGCGCCTTCGAGTCGCTCTACGAGGCCGACCGCGAGGCGCGCACGATCGCCACGGAGCTCGTCGAAGCCTGGTCGCAGCGACTCCTACACTGAACCAGTGAGCTATCTGCTGGCCTTCGCGGGGTTTGCCGCGCTGATCATCCTGCACGAGTTCGGCCACTTCGCCGCGGCCAAGGCCGTCGGCATGCGCGTCGAGCGCTTTGCGCTCTTCTTTCCGCCGCTCATCGCCAAGTGGCGCCCGAAGAACTCCGAGACC
This sequence comes from uncultured Solirubrobacteraceae bacterium, assembly GCA_902806175.1. GTDB lineage: Bacteria > Actinomycetota > Thermoleophilia > Solirubrobacterales > Solirubrobacteraceae > CADCVQ01. Next base: position 6,714 of record CADCVQ010000024.1, on the reverse strand, counting down.
GAGTACGGCATCGGGGCGATCCCGCTCGGCGGCTACGTGAAGATCACGGGCATGAGCCCGGAGGAGGTCATCGCACCGGAGGTCGCCGACCGTGCCTACTTCCGCCAGCCGGTCTGGAAGCGCATCGTGGTGATCGCGGCGGGCCCGATCGTCAACATCGTGCTCGCGTTCCTGATCCTCTGGGTGCTGTTCGCGGCGCGGCCGATGCAGCTCGTCCAGCCGGTCGTCGATGGCATCGAGAAGAACAGCCCGGCGCAGAACGTGCTGCAGCCGGGCGACCGGCTCGTGTCCGTCGACGGCAAGCCGGGCTACGCGCCGGGGCTCACTCCCGAGCAGGGCGAGGAGCGCGTGCTCGCGCTGCGCGAACAGATTGGCAGCCACCGCTGTGCCGGCAAGCCGCGGCAGAACTGCGCGGCAACCGAGCCCGTCGAGATCGTCGTGCTGCGCGACGGTGAGCGGCGCACGCTGCAGGTCACGCCGCGCTACGACGCCCAGGCGCAGCGACTGCTGGTCGGCTTCGGCTTCGAGACGCGCGGCGTGGACGTCGGCGTCGGCGAGGCCGCGCAGCTCAGCGTCACCGGGATGTGGAACGTCACGACGACGACGGTCGAGAGCATCGTGAAGCTGTTCTACGACAGCGAGGCGCGCGACCAGGTCTCCGGCGTCGTCGGCTCCTACGAGGCGACCCGCCAGACGCTCGAGTTCGACACCGTCCGCGCGGTCAGCATCCTCGCGCTGATCTCGCTGTCGCTGGGCATCATCAACCTGTTTCCGTTCCTGCCGCTCGACGGCGGCCACATCTTCTGGGCGCTCGCCGAGAAGGTGCGCGGCCGCGCGATCTCGTTGCGCGTGATGGAGCGCGCCTCGATCGTCGGCTTCATGCTCGTCCTGTTTCTCTTCTACGTCGGCCTGTCCAACGACATCGGGCGATTGTCGAGCGGCGAGGGCTTCGGCGTGCGCTAGCCCGGCCTGAAGGGCGGCAGGTCGATCCGCTCCAGCCACATCAGCGCCAGCCCGTCGCCGGGGCGCACGTCCTCGTCGATCCCGAGCGCGTCGAGCGTGGCCTGCACGGCAGCGACGTAGTCGGCGTCCGCGACAGCGCTTGCCTCCTGCATGCCGATCCGCAGCCGCTCGCGGCCGGCGTCGCTGCCGCGGTAGGTCCAGACCCGGCGGCAGGCGGCACCGGACACGGCCGCGCTGACGTCGATGCGGTCGTAGTTGCGCTCACGCGCGTCCAGCGTGCGCAGCGCGGCGTCGTCGACGGCGAGCAGGACGCCCTCGACCGCTGCGCCCGCGTCTTCGACGATGTCCAGGAACGCGACGTACACCGCCGGCCGGTTGCCGTCGTGCAGCCGGCGGTAGCTCTTGTAGCCGGCGATGTCGACGCGGTTGTCCATCGCCACGCCCCAGACGCGGCGATATCCCTCCAGGCGCGCTCGTCGGCCGTCTGAGCCCGCCAGCGAGCCGTAGCCGAACACGAACTGCGCGCCGCTGCTCATCGGACCACGGTAGTCCGCGATCGGGTGATCGGCCCGCCCGGCGCCCTCCGTAGAATCGGGTACATGCCTTCAGCACGACAGATCATGGTCGGCAGCGTCCCAGTCGGCGGCGGCGCGCCCGTCGCCGTGCAGACGATGACGAAGACCGAGACGGCCAACCTGCAGGCGACGATGGAGCAGATCCACAAGGTCGCCGAGGCGGGCGCCGACATCGTCCGCGTCGCGGTGCCGCGCGACCAGGACGTCGACGCGCTCAAGACGATCGTCGTGCAGTCGCCGATCCCGATCATCGCCGACATCCACTTCAACCACACGCTCGCGCTCAAGGCGATCGACGCCGGCGCGCACTGCATCCGCCTGAACCCCGGCAACATCGGCGGCCCCGACAAGGTCGCCGAGGTCGTGCAGCGCGCCAAGCGCGCCGCCACGCCGATGCGCATCGGCGTCAACTCCGGCTCGCTGCCCAAGCACCTGCACGTGCTCGAGCGCGACAACCCCGTCGAAGCGCTTACCGCGGCCGCCCTCGAGTTCGTCGAGCTCATGCACCGCCTGGACTTCTACGACTTCAAAGTGTCGATCAAGTCGACGAACGTGCCCAACACGATCGCGTCCAACCGCCTGCTGAGCGCGAAGATCGACCACCCGCTGCACCTCGGCATCACGGAGGCCGGAACGAAGTGGTCGGGCAGCCTGAAGTCGGCGGTCGGACTCGGCACGCTGCTCGCCGACGGGATCGGCGACACGATCCGCATCAGCCTGTCGACCTTCCACGCCGAGGAGGAGGTCAAGGTCGCCTGGGAGATCCTCAAGGCGCTGCAGCTGCGCGAACGCGGACCGGTCCTGATCGCCTGCCCGACGTGCGGCCGCCTGCAGTTCGACATGGACACCGTGGTGACGCAGATCGAGCGCCGCCTGGAGGCCTACGCCGACCCGATCGAGGTGGCCGTCCTGGGCTGCGCCGTCAACGGCATCGGCGAGGCGTCGCACGCCGACTTCGGCATCACCGGGGCCAAGGACGAAGGCTTGATCTTCAGCCGCGGCAAGCCGCTGCGCAAAGTCAAGACCGAGCAGCTCGTCGACGTCCTGTTCGAGGAGATCGACAAGTACGCGACGTCCAAGAAGATCGTCATCGACGAGCGCGCGGCCGCCGAGGGCGCGGCCTGGCTGCAGGACAACGAGGACGCCACGGCGATGACGCCCGAGCGGCTTGCCGCGCTGGAGGCCGCCGAGAACGCCGCCGCCGGCGGCGGCGACGACGTCCTCGCCGCGCTGGACGAGGACGTGTCGCCGGTCGCCGGTCGACGCTTCACGCGCGCCTGACGGCGCGCGCGACGCGTCAGGTTCCGTCTGCGCTGATCGACGTCGAGCCGATGCTGCCGTCGGGCCGGATCCACGCCGCGCGCCAGTCTCCCGGCACGGCCGCGGGGGCGACCCGCGTGGCGTTGAAGTAGCCGAAGTGGTCGATCGCCACCGGATCGCCGACGTTCAGCCACCCGGCCGAGCCGTCCTTCGGATGCCACTGGATCTGGGCCGCCTCGGCGGCGCCGTTGGCCATGAAGCGCATCTGCCCCCAAAGGTTGAACGCCGGCGCCCCGCTTGCCGGGTCGACGCCCAGCGGCGTGGCGACGAACGGGAACGAGTAGGCGTACGCCGCCGGCTTGGGCTGGCCGCGCTGGTAGAACAGGCCCGACTGGTAGGTGAACCAGTAGCCCTTGGAGTTGACCTGGCGCTCGCGCACGGGGGCCACGTCGGCCAGCAGGAACTGCGCCTGTGACGCGATCCGCGGGTTGGTCCACGCGAGGTACTCGCCGATCGTGTTGTACTTCGCCTGCAGGGCGGGCGCCACGCCCGAGAACGGGTCGGGCGGGTTGGTCTCGAAGCCGTACTCGGTCATGAACAGCTGCAGGCCGGCGGGGACCGCGTTCGTCTTGGCCGCCATCTCGTCGAGCAGCGTCCCGAGCTCGGAGATGTTCGCCATCGTCAGCCCATCGGGATGCGGGTCGCGCTGCGTCGGCGGCAGGTTCTTCGTGTACGGGTGGTGCGCGTAGCCGCTGGCCTGCAGCGGTCCCTTGGCGAGATCGCCGCAGTCGCGCGCCTCGGCGGCGGCGCCGCTGTACGGCGTGCCGTCGGGCTGGATGCAGAACACCTCGCGCAGGAACTGCTTCGGGCGCATCGGCGACTTGCCGGTCTTGTCGTCGAGGCCCAGCGGCGCGGTCTCGCCGAGCAGGATGATGCTGTTGTCGGCGCGGTGGCCGGCCGCCACGAGGCCCTGATAGCCGGCCTGGTGCAGCTTGCGAAACAGCGCCGGCGAGGCGGGCACCGTCTGTCCGTCGCGCTTCTCCCACTGCGGCGAGAGCCAGCCGCCCTGGTTGGGCTCGTTCCACAGCGACCACATGTTCACGCGTGGCAGCGCCGAGCGCGTGCCGTTCTCGTCGCGGTAGGTGCCGCTGAAGCGCTTGCCGACGGCGGTCACGAAGAGCTTGAACTCCCGTGTGCGCGGCTTGAACGACGACTGCAGCGCCTTGGACCCCTTTGGCTTCTTGGCGTGCGCCCAGGCCGGCCCCGGCCCGGTGACGTTGAAGTAGACGCGGATCCCGCGATCGGCGGCGGCGCGCACGAGGTTGTCGTAGCGATCCCAGTTGCGGGTCGGGTACGTGCCCGGGTTGGCCGGCTTGAAGCGCCTGTTCTGGCGTCGCGCCACTTCGCGCGCGCGGCGGTTCTTGTCGCCCTTGAGCTTGGCGAGATCACCCTTCGTGAACTTCGCGAACTCGGCGACCGTCTTCCACAGGACCGTCACGCGGACCGTGTCGACGCCCAGCGACTTCATCTGCGTCAGCGTCTTCGCGGCGGTGCTGTCATCGCGATAGACCAGAAGGTCATCGTCCATCATGATCGACATCTGCGTCGGGCTCGCCTGCGCTGCAGATGGTGCGAGCAGAGCTCCGAGGACGAGCGCGAGGACGGTCGAGCGGATGCTGGGCGACATGAAGCTCCTACAGACGTGGGTGTCAGAACGCGCGAGCGGGACGGGCTGCTGCCGTCCCGCTCGTACAACACCCGCAGTGTTGCGGAAGTAGCGCGGGTCCTGGCCGTTCAGCCGGTTTCTGCGCTGTAACGCTCTGCGATTTCCGTCCAGTCGACGGTGTTCCACCAGGCCTTCAGGTAATCGGGGCGCTTGTTCTGGTACTTCAGGTAGTACGCGTGCTCCCAGACGTCGTTGCCGAGCAGCGGGATCTGGCCCGAGCTGATCGGGTTGTCCTGATTGGGCGTGCTCGTGACGGCGAGCTTGCCGCCGTCGAGGACGAGCCAGGCCCAGCCCGAGCCGAACTGGGCGGCACCGGCGGCCTCGAACGTGCCCTTGAAGTCGTCGAAGGAGCCGAACGCCTCGTCGATCGCTGCGCCCAGTTCGCCAGCGGGCGTGCCGCCGCCGTCGGGGCTCATCGAAGGCCAGAACAGCGAGTGGTTCAGGTGGCCGCCGCCGTGGTTGCGAACGGCGGTGCGCTTGTCCTCCGGGATCGAGTCGAGGTCTGCGATGACCTCGTCGATCGGTCGATCTGCGTGCTCGGTTCCATCCAGCGCCGCGTTGAGCTTGTCGACGTACGCCTGGTGATGCTTGTCGTGATGAATCGTCATCGTCTGCGCGTCGATGTGCGGCTCGAGCGCGTCGGCGGCGTACGGCAGGGGCGGAACCTCGAAGGCCATGAAGTTGTTTCTCCTCTGGTCGGGCGGACTCGCTGCGGACTCTACCCGCGTAGGCTTCGCCATCACGTGACGCGCCTCTCCCAACTGCTGCTGCCGACCGAGCGCGAACCGCCGGCCGACGCCGAGGCGGTCTCGCACAAGCTCATGGTCCGCGCCGGGCTCGTGCGCCAGATCGGCACGGGCCTGTGGTCGTGGCTGCCGGCGGGCTGGCGGGTGCACCAGAACGTCGTCGCGATCATCCGCGAGGAGATCGACGCGGTCGGCGGCCAGGAGATGCTGATGCCCGTCCTGCAGCCCGCCGACGCCTGGCGCAAGACCGGCCGCTACGACATCGACGAACTGCTCAAGCTCAAGGACCGCAAGGGCGCCGACCTCGTGCTCGCGATGACCCACGAGGAGTGCGTCACCACGCACGTCGCCCAGGTCGTGCGCTCCTACCGCGACCTGCCGTTCAGCCTCTACCACTTCCAGGTCAAGGAGCGCGACGAGCCGCGCCCGCGCGCGGGGGTCCTGCGCACGCGCGAGTTCGTCATGAAGGACGCCTACACCTTCGACCGCGACGAGTCGGGGCTGCAGGCCAGCTACGACGCCTACGCGGGCGCCTACGACCGGATCTTCGCGCGCACCGGGCTGGAGTGGTACAGCGTCGAGTCCGACGTCGGGATGATGGGCGGCTCCGGCGCGCACGAGTACATGGCGCCCTGCCGCGCCGGCGAGAACGAGGTCGCGCTCGCGCCGGGGTACGCCGCCAACGTCGAGGTCGCCTCCGCCGACGCGCAGCCGGTCGAGCTTCCGGCCCCGCTCGACGAGCCGCAGGAGGTGTCGACGCCCGGGCTGACGACGATCGCCGACGTCGCCGCCCGCATGGAGCTGCCGGCCGGGGCGTTCCTGAAGGCCTTCCCGGTCGTCGCCGAGGGCAAGGGCCTCGTGCTCGTGCTCGTGCGCGGCGACCACCGCATCAACGAGATCAAGCTCCAGAACGCGCTCGGCAGCCCCTTCCGGCCCGCGCACGAGGACGAGGTCGCGCAGAAGATCGGCCCGCCCGGCTTCATCGGCCCCGTCAACGCGAACGTGCCGGTGCTGCTCGACGACGCGATCGAGCCCGGGCGCGGCTACATCGTCGGCGCCAACCGCGAGGACTTCCACCTCAAGGGCGTCGAGCCCGGCCGCGACTTCCCGTTCAAGCGCGGCGACGTCCGCAACGTGGAGGCGGGCGACACCGTCGACGGCCACCCGATCACGCTCGAGCCGGCGATCGAGATCGGCAACATCTTCAAGCTCGGCACGCGCTACAGCGAGCCGCTGGGCGCCAAGGTGCTCGATGCCTCGGGCACCGAGCAGACGCTGTGGATGGGCTCCTACGGGATCGGCCCGGCGCGCATCGCCGCCGCCGCCGTCGAGCAGTACGCCGACGAGCACGGCATCTCGTGGCCGCGCTCGCTCGCGCCGTTCGACGTCGAGCTCGTGGGCCTCGGGAAGCCGGGCACGGACGAGCGCGCGCTCGCCGACCGGC
>CADCVQ010000023.1 GCA_902806175.1 uncultured Solirubrobacteraceae bacterium | reverse complement strand
CCAGTCTGCGCGAGCACGCCGGGGCTGGCACGCTGGCGCTGCAGCTCGGCGACGGCGCCACCGTCGCCGACGCGATCGCGCAGTTGCGCGAGGGCGCGCTGGCCGGGCTCCCGCAGAACGCGCCCTTCGTCGCCGCGGTCGCGCGCGAGTACGTCAACCAGGACCACCCGCTTTCCGAGGGCGACGAGCTGGCGCTCGTCCCGCCGGTCAGCGGCGGCGCGGGCGCGGGTGGGGTGCTGCTCGCCCAGGTCACCGCCGACAAGCTCGATCCCGAGGCCGTGCGCCGGCTCGTCGCGCACCCGGCGACGGGTGCGACCGTCGTATTCTGCGGCACGACGCGCGAGGTCCCGAGCCTCGAGTACGAGGCCTACGTCGAGATGGCCGAGGAGAAGATCCGCGAGCTGGCCGAAGCCGTCGTCGCCGAGCACGGCCTGGCCGCCGTCGCCGTGGCGCATCGCACGGGCACCGTCGAGCTGATGGAGCCGAGCATCGTCATCGCGGTCTCCGCGGGCCACCGCGCGGAGGCCTTCGCCGGCGCCCGCGCGCTGCTCGACGCCGTGAAGTCGCAGGCGCCGATCTGGAAGCAGGAGCACCCCGAGGACGGCCCGCCGGAGTGGGTCGCGGGGACGCTGCCGCAGGTCTGACTGCCGCTGCGCCGCCCGCACGGCGCCCGCACTCTGTGGATGTCTTGCGCGGGTTTCGCTGCAGTTGCGGTGCGTCTGGTCAAGCGCGCGCCGCCGAATGCCGATAGACGCCTGACGGTAAGTCAGCCGCCGGGCTCGGACAGTCCCTTTGGAGGTACTCGTTCATGTCCGATCTGCGGTTGTCACCTGCTCGTCTTCTCATGCCCGCATCGCTGGCCGCCGGATCGTCCGGACCCCGTTCGGGGCCGGCCAGGGCACTGTGCTTCGCGGCGCTCGCCGGCGGCCTGCTGATCGCCGCTTTGGGGCCGGCCGTCCCGTCCGCGGTCGCCGCTTCGACGCCGATGGTGGACCTCGGTGAGGCGTCGACCTACGCCGTCTTGAGCGGCGCCTCCGTCGGCAACACCGTCAACGCCGTCGGCGCCCCGCACACCACGCTGCGCGGCGACCTCGGCGTGAAGGCCGACACGCAACCCACCGGCTTTCCGCCCGGCGTGGTCACGGGCGCGATCCGCGTCGGCGCCACCGCCGCCCAGGCCCACACCGACCTCGTCGCGGCGTACAACGAGGTCGCCGGCCGGACCGGCGGCACCGCGCTCGCGGGCAATCTCGCGGGCCTGACGCTGGCTCCCGGCCTGCACTCGACCGCTGCCGCGGTGTCGAACACCGGCACGGTCACGCTCGACGGCGGAGGCGACTCGAACGCCGTCTTCGTCTTCAAGATCGGTGGGGCACTGACGATGGCGGCCGCCGCGCGCGTCACGCTGGCCAACGGGGCCAGGGCGTCGCGCGTGTTCTGGCAGGTCAACGGCGCCGCCGCCGTCGGCGCGAACGCGAAGTTCGCCGGCACGCTCATGGCACTCGACGCGCTCGCGGTGGGTGCCGGCACGGAGGTCAACGGTCGCGCGCTTGCACGCAACGGAGCGGTCTCACTGGACTCCAACGATGTCTACAGCGCCCCGCCGGCAGTCACCATCGCCGGTGGCGCCAGCGCGATGACGACCGACACCACGCCGGCGATCAGCGGCACGACCGACGTCGTCGCACCGGGCATCGTCACCGTCATGGTCGCCGGGCAGACCCTCACGGCAGTTCCCTCCGACGGCGTATGGTCGGTGACGTCGGCGATGCTGGCCAACGGCACCTACCCCGTGCTCGCGTCCGTCAGCGACGGGGCAGGCAACTCGGGCAGCGCCGCCCAGCAACTGACCGTCGACACGGTGCTGCCCGTCGTCACGATCGACGGCGGCCCATCCGAGACCACGAACGACTCGACCCCGACGATCGCCGGTACCAGCGACGTCGCAGTGGGGACCGTCGTCCGCGTCAGCGTCGATGCGCAGAACCTGACGGCGCTCGTGCATTCGGGCGGGACGTGGAACGTCACTCCGAGCGCGCTGGGTGACGGCACCCGCACCGTCACCGCCTCCGTCGAGGACCCTGCGGGCAACGAGGGCAGCGATAGCCGGGTGCTGACCGTCGACACCGTCGCGCCCGCGGTGACGATCGCCGGTGGCGCCAACGCGCTGACCAACGATGCGACAGCGCAGATCTCCGGGACGGCGGACGTCGCGCCCGGCACCACCGTGACCGTGACGCTCGCCGACGAGACGCTGACCACTGCGGTCCAGGCGGGCGGAGCGTGGTCGGTGACCGCAGCCGCCCTGTCCGACGGGCCCCATCGCGTGGTCATGTCTGTCTCCGACGCCGCCGGCAACGCGGCCGCCTCCACCCAGACGCTGACCGTCGACACGGTGTCGCCGGCTGTCGCAATCGCCGGCGGCGCGACTGCGACGACGAGCGACCTCGACCCGACGATCACCGGGACGTCCGACGCCGCACCCGGCACGACCGTCACGGTCTCGATCGCGGGCCAGACGATGACGACGCTCCTGCAAGCCAACGGCACGTGGAACGCGACGCCGACCGTCGTCGGTGAGGGCACGTGGACGGTCGTCGCCTCGGCGCCGGATCCGGCCGGCAACGTCGGCAGCGCCAGCCAGACCCTCACGATCGCCGGCGCCCCCGCCGCGGGTCCGGGCAACACCGCACCGACGGGCCCCACCGAGCCGGCGCCCACGCCCGTCCCGCCGGTCGCTCCCGTCGTGACGCCGACGCCGGGACCGGCACCGGCACCGGCACCAGCACCAGCACCGGCCGGCGGCGGCCCGGCCGCTGCGGTGGCCAACACCACGGTCGCGCGCGACGCCAGCCAGAAGGTCGCCGGTCCCGCGCTGTCGATCGGCACGAAGGTCACCGCTCCGGCCGGCGGCCGCGTCGTCGTCACCGCGACGGGTACGGTGAAGATCAAGGGCGTCAAGAAGGCGATCAAGCTCACCAGCACGACCAAGACGGTCGCCGCCGGTCAGAGCCTGACGCTGAAGCTCAAGCCGAAGGGCACGAAGACGGCGGCCAGGGCAGCGGTCAAGAAGATCATGGCCGCCGTCGAGAAGGGCAAGCGGGTGACCGCGACGATCACGCTCAAGATCGTGGACGCCGCCGGCAACACGCGGCACGTCAAGCGGACGGTGAAGCTGACGAAGTAGCGCGCGCGGGCGGCGCCCCTGTAGGACGCAGCTCAACCGCGCCGCATGCATCCCGCATGTACATATGCAATGCTTAGGCACATGCGCAGGGGCTTCCGTTCGTCGCTCGCGCTCGGCGCGGCGCTTGTCGCCACAATTCTCATCGTCGCGGGCTGCGGCTCCGACGACACCGCCGCGAACAACGGCAACGAGCGCGGGGAGGTCGTCGTCTCGGCGGCGACCTCGCTGAAGAGCGCCTTCACGAGGTACGGCGAGCAGTTCGCCGGCGCCGAGGCGCAGTTCTCGTTCGCCGGCTCCGACGAGCTTGCGGCGCAGATCCGCGCGGGCGCGAAGCCCGACGTGTTCGCGTCGGCCAACACGAAGCTCCCGGACGCGCTCTTCCAGGAAGGCCTGGTCGAGCGCCCGCGGGTGTTCGCAAGCAACCGGCTCGTGCTCGCCGTGCCCGCGATGAGCACGAGCGTCGGCTCGCTCGACGACCTCGAGAAGAAGGGCGTGTCAGTCGTCATCGGCTCAGAGTCGGTGCCGATCGGCGCCTACACGCGCAAGGTGCTCGACCGCCTCGACGGCGCCGCGCGCACGGCTATTCTCGCCAACGTGCGCTCCAACGAGCCTGACGTCGGCGGCATCTCGGCGAAGCTCACCCAGGGCGCCGCGGAGGCGGGCTTTCTATACGTCACCGACGTCGTCGCGGCGAACGGCCGCCTGAAGGCGATCGAGCTGCCGGCCGCCCTGCAGCCGCAGGTCGCCTACGGCGTCGCGATCGTCAAGGGCGCCGAGCACCGCCGCGCGGCGCAGGCCTTCGTCGCGGGCCTGCTCGACGGCGACGGCGCCGAGGCGCTGCGCAGCGCCGGCTTCGAGCCGCCCGGGCAGTGACGCGCGGGCGCTGGTTCGCACCGGCGCTCGTCGTCGCCCTCGCGGGGGCGCTGACGTTCCTCACGCTGCCGGTCGTCGCGATCTTCGTACGGTCGAGCCCGGGCAACCTGCTCGGCGCGCTCGACGACCCAGGCGTGCTCGACGCGCTGTGGCTGAGCCTGCGCACGACGCTCGTCGCGGTCGCGATCATCGTCGTCGTCGGCACGCCGGCCGCGTACCTGCTGGCGACGCGGACGTTTCGCGGCCACGCCGTCGTCGTGACGCTCGTCGAGCTGCCGCTCGTCCTGCCGCCGGCGGTCGCCGGCGTCGGGCTGCTCGCCGCGCTCGGGCCGGGCGGGATCGTCGGCGGCGCGATCGAGGACGCCGGCGTGCGGCTCGTCTTCGAGACGGCCGGGGTCGTCGTGGCGCTGACGTTCGTCGCGGCGCCCTTCTTCATCCGCGGCGCGCAGGCGGCGTTCGGCGCGGTCGACCGCTCGTGGCTGGAGGCCTCGCGCACGCTTGGAGCCGGCGAGGCGCGCACGTTTCTGCGCGTCGCGATCCCGGCGGCGGCGCCCGGAATGCTCGCGGGCCTGGCGCTCGCGTGGGGGCGCGCCGTCGGCGAGTTCGGCGCGACCCTGATCTTCGCGGGCTCGTTTCGCGGCCGCACGCAGACGGCGCCGCTGGCGATCTACGAGCGCCTCGGGACGGACTTCGACGCGGCCCTGGCGCTGTCGGCGGTGCTCGTCGCGGTGTCCGGCGCGCTGCTGCTGACCGCAAAGCTGCTGGGCGGCAGGGGGATCGCGCGTGCTGCGCGTTGAGGCCCGCACGGCGCTCGGCGCCTTCGAGCTCGACGCCGCGGTCGAGGTGCCGGCGGGCAGCTGCCTCGCGCTGGCCGGCCCTTCGGGCGCGGGCAAGAGCACGCTGCTGCGCGTCGCCGCCGGCCTCCTGGCACCGCGCCACGGCCGCGTCACCTGCGGCGACGACGTCTGGCTGGACACCGCGGCCGGCCGCCAGGTCGCGCCTGAGCTGCGCGCCTGCGGCTACGTCTTTCAGGACTACGCGCTGTTCGGCCACATGGCGGTCTGGCAGAACGTCGCGTACGGGCTGCGCGGCGTCGCGCGCGCCGAGCGCCGCCGCCGCGCCGGCGAGCTGCTCGAGCGCTTCGGCATCGAGCGTCTCGCCGACGAGCGGCCGCGCACGCTGTCGGGCGGCGAGCGCCAGCGCGTCGCGCTGGCGCGCGCGCTCGCGGCGCAGCCGCGCGTCCTGCTGCTCGACGAGCCGCTGTCGGCGCTCGACGCGCGCACGCGGGCAAGCGCCTCGCGCGAGCTCGCGGGCGTCCTGCGCGACACCGGCGTCCCCGCGCTGCTCGTCACCCATGACTTCACCGAGGCGGCGGTGCTCGGCGACCGCGTCGCGGTGATCGACGCGGGCCGGATCGTGCAGGAGGGGACGGCCGGCGAGCTCGCCGCGGCGCCCCACTCGGCGTTCGTCGCCGACTTCACCGGCGCGGTCGTGCTGACCGGGGTTGCGCGGCCGCAACGCAGACCGGGCGACGTGACGATCGTCGACCTCGACGGCGGCGGCGCGGCGACGAGCACCGACCGCGGCAGCGGCCCGGTCGCGCTCAGCGTGCATCCGTGGGAGATCGCCCTGGAGCCGGCCGGCGCCCGCGGCGAGGGGTCGGCGCAGAACCACCTCGACGCCGAGGTCGTCACGGTGACGCACGTCGGCAACCGCGTGCGCGTCGGCCTCGCGGCGCCGCAGCCGCTGGTCGCCGAGATCACGGGTGCGGCGGTCGGCGGCCTGCACCTCGCGCCGGGCGTGCGCGTGACGGCGACGTGGAAGGCGACCGCGACGCGCCTCGTCAGCCTGTGACGAGCTCGAGCGTCGCCGCGAAGCGCGTCCAGGGCGCGAGCGCCGCGACGGCGACCGCGTCCGCGAACGTGTCGACGTCGCGCAGGCAGGCGAGCTCCGTCGTGCGCAGACCGAGCTCGCGCAGGCGCGCGCGCTGTCTGGCCGCCGTCGTCGCGCTGCTCATCGGTACGCCGTCGAACACGTGCGGGTCGGGCGTCGCGAGGCCGATCGTCCAGTAGCCGCCGTCGTCGCAGGGGCCGATGACCGCATCGGCGTGTGGCGCGCCGAGCCGCTCGAGCGCGTCGCGAAGCAGCGCGCGCGTGAGCTGCGGCGTGTCCATCCCGAGCAGCAGCAGCGGCTCGCCGACGTCGGTCACAGCGTTTGCCAGGCGCTCGCCGAGGCTCGCGCCGCGCTGCGCGATGACCTCGAAGCCGTGGGGCAACCACGCGCCGCGCGCGCCGTCGAGCGCGACGATGCGCCGGGCCGCCGGCGTCCAGGCGACCGCCTGCAGCGTGTCGGCGAGCGCGGCCTCGGCGATTGCCGCCGCCTCCGCGGGCTGCAGCGGCGGGCAGAGCCGCGTCTTCGAGCGCCCCGGAACGGGCGCCTTGGCCATGACGACGAGCGCTGCGGGCACGGTCACCGACACGGACGCTACCGACGCGCGGGCGACGCGCTGCGTGGCATCCTGCGGGCGTGCCACGCGCCATCATCGCGCCCGCGCTCGTCGCGATGCTGCTCGCGCTCGGCGCCTGCGGCTCAGGCGAGACCAACGCCGAGACGACATCCGCGCCGGCGACGACGGCGTCCTCTGCGCAGACCACTGGGGCGCCGAGCGGCGTGAAGCTGCTCGCCGTCGGGCGCTTTGACATGCCTGTCTACGTCACGGCGCCGCCCGGTGACACGCGCCGGATCTTCGTCGTCGAGCAGGGCGGCACGATCCGCGTCGTGCGCGCTGGCGAGCGCATCTCGCGCCCGTTTCTGGACCTGCGATCGAAGGTGACCGCGGGCGGCGAGCAGGGCCTGCTGTCGATGGCGTTCGCCCCCGACTACGCCAGGACGCGGCGCTTCTACGTCAACTACACCGACCGCCGCGGAACGCAGAGCGTCGTCGAGTACCGGCGCTCGCAGAACAGCTCAGAGCGCGCTCTGACGAGCGGGCGCCTCGTGCTGCGCTATGACGGCCTGGAGGCAAACCACAACGGCGGCCTGCTCAAGTTCGGCCCCGACAAGCTGCTGTACATCGGCACCGGCGACGGCGGCGGCGCAGACGACCGCCATGGGACGCGTGGCAACGCGCAGGATCTCGGCAGCGTGCTCGGCAAGATCCTGCGCATCGATCCGCGTCGCTCGGGCGGCCGCCCGTACCGGGTGCCGGCGAGCAACCCGTTCGCCGGTCGCTCCGGCGCGCGCGGCGAGATCTACAGCTACGGCCTGCGCAACCCCTGGCGCTTCTCGTTCGATCGCGCGACCGGCGACATGTCGATCGGCGATGTCGGTCAGGACGCCTTCGAGGAGATCAACTTCGTGGCGAAGGCCGGCGCGAGCGGCGTGAACTACGGCTGGCGCCCGTTCGAGGGCAGCCGCCGCACGCCGGGGATCAGCGCCGGCGAGGACGCGCCCGGTCACGTGCCGCCGGTCATCGACCTGTCCCACGACGACGGCAACTGCTCGGTCACGGGCGGCTACGTCGTGCGCGACAGGGACGTTCCCGCGCTCGCGGGCCGCTACGTCTACGGCGACTTCTGCAAGGGCCAGCTGCGCTCGGCGAAGCTCGCGCCGGGCTCGGCGAGCGACGACCGCGCGATTGCGCGCGTGGCGAAGGTCGAGCAGCTCTCCTCGTTCGGCGAGGACGCTCGCGGGCGGGTGTACGTGACGTCGCTCGGCGGGTCGGTGTACCGCTTCGCGGCCGGCTGACCCGGCGCGGCGCCGGGCGACGGCGAGCGGGAACTCGGCGTCGAGCCGTGACGGCCCGCGCCGAGCGCTCCGCGCCCGGCGCAGCCGTCGTCATGCGCCTGCTCAGCCGGTGGCGTCGAGCGGCCCGAAGTTCGGCGGCGGGGCGCGGTGGCGCGTCGCCGACTCGTACGCCGAGCCGATCTCGAACAGCGTCGCCTCGCTGAAGGGCAGGCCGAGGAAGTCGATCCCGACCGGCAGCGCCGCCGCCTTGGCCGCCAGCAACTCCCGGTCCGGGCCCCGGTCGTAGACCTTCGTCGTGAACCCCGCCGGCACGGTCATCGCCGGGAAGCCGCGGCTGTTGATGTACGTCCACAGGCCGGGGCTGCGGTCGTTCACGGTCGGCTCCTCGGGCGAGGTCATGATCGCCGGCGGCACGTTCCCCGTCGGATAGACGACGGCGTCGAGATCCTTCTGCGCGAAGCATTGGAAGACGACGGTCTGCAGCGTGAAGCGCGTCTGCAGGCTGCTCGCGTTGGCCAGGGTCCGCTGGCGGTCGGTGCTCTCGAGGCTCGCCCTGCGGTTCGGGATCACCGGGTCATTCCAGAAGTTCGCCTTCTCGATGAGGTCCGTGAGGCTCTTGATCGCGCTGTCGCCGCGCTCCTGGATGTAGGCGTTGTAGTTGTAGCGCCCGTCACCGGTGTCGGTACCGCCGCTGCCGCCGAGGTTCCGGATGCTGGGGCGCCCGGTCTCGGTGTGCGGCACGAGGTTGGGGTGCAACCACATGTTCAGCAGCGTGGTGATGTGGTCGTCGGCCGGTGCGCCGGCGGCGTCCTTCGGGAACTGGGCCGGGAACTGGTCGATGAACTGCTGGTTCTGCCATTTGGGCACGAGCTTGTCGACGCAGCTCTGAAACAGCGCTCCGCCGGGGCCGGGATCGACGATCGTCGCTCCGAGAGCGCGCAGCCGATCGATCCCCCGGTCGACGATGTCGATGCTCTCCTCGTCGGCGATCGTGAACAGGCTCTTGTCCATGTACTCGCGAACGACGCCGATGCGGTAGCCCTGCAGCCGCTTCTTCGAGCCGTACGCCGCGTAGGGCTTGGGCGGCTGCCTTGCGGTGCTGAACGCCGTCAGCTCGTCGGCGGGATCGAACCCGGCATAGGCGTCGAGGATCGCTGCCGTGTCCTTCACCGTGCGGCAGATCGGCCCGACCCGCGTCGTGATGCCCCGCTGGATCATCCCGTCCGCACTGACGAGCTCACGCGTCGGCGCGAGCCCGACTGCGCTGTTGTTCTTGGCCGGCTCGCGCACCGAGGTGCCGGTCTCCTCGCCGATCGCGCAGGTCACGAAGTTCGCGGCGACGGCCATGCCCGAGCCTCCGCTCGAGGATCCCGGGTCGCGCTCGGTGTCGTAGGGATTGCACATCGTGCCGCCGAACGAGCTGCGCTGGCCGGTGACGCCGCCGGCGGCGTACTCGCCCATGTTGGACTTCGCGAGGATGATCGCGCCGGCGGCGCGCAGCCGGGCCACGAACGTTGCGTCGTCCGGCGGGCGATCGTTCGCCCAGAAGGCGTCGGCGCCCGACGTGGTGCGCATGTCGAAGGTGTCGTACTGGTCCTTGATCGCCATCACGACGCCGTGCAGCGGTCCCGCCAGCTTGCGGCCCTGCTTGAACTTCCGGTCCATCGCGGCTGCCGTCTCGAGCGCGTCGGGCATGGCAGAGTCGCCGTCGGTCGCGTCGGTCATGCTGCGCGCATTGCGCTCGTCGAAGCCCCACGCCTCGCGTGCCGCGGGCCGCAGGTTCAGGGTGATGAGCGCGTTGATCTTCGGCGCGTCGGGGATCGTCGAGATCGGCCCGAGGATCCCTTCGGGCTGCTTCACGCACGTGCCGTTGTAGGCCTTGATGCGGGCGAGGTAGCCCTCGACGATGTCGGTGACCGTCAGCTTGTTGCGCCGGATCGCCGTCTGGATCTCGTCGATCGTCGCTTCCTCCAAGACGAAGCCGTGCCTGGAGTTCGAGTTGTGCTTCGCGACGGCGGGCGGCGCGCAGACCGCGCCGAGCGCGAGGGTGAGCAGGGCCGTCACTACCGCCTTCCTCCACCTCGCGCGATGACTGTGCAGCGACTTCGGGCACGGCGACGTAAACGAGTTCCCCATGAGTTTCTTCCCCCACCTGGTCGACGGATCGGCAGCGCCATCGACCGTAGAGGCGCAGACGTCGCGCGCCTATGGACATCGAGTCCGACACCGGTCGACACTCGGGCCACTCGCGCCGCAGTCATACGCTTGCGTCATGAGCCTGGAGCGCTTTGACGTCGCGCTCGTGCACGCCGACAACCCGGGCCCGTTCACGCTGACGGGAACGAACACGTGGATCGTCGGTCGCGACCCGTGCTGGATCGTCGATCCCGGGCCTGACCTCGACGAGCATGTCGAGCGCGTGCTGGCAGAGGCCGCGCGGCGCGGTGGCGCGGCCGGCATCGCGCTGACGCACGACCATGGCGACCACGCCGGCGCGG
>CADCVQ010000022.1 GCA_902806175.1 uncultured Solirubrobacteraceae bacterium | reverse complement strand
CGGCGTTCGCTCGCGCGGCGCTCTCGCGCGCGGCGTTCGCGGGCGCGCCGACGCTCGGCGCGCTGCATCTCGCCCGCGGCCAGGGTCGGCGGTCCGGTGACCGGGGTGCCCGACGACGTGAGGGGCACCGTCCGACTGTCGTCGGGCAGCTGGGCGGGTCGCGGGCCGGGCGAACTGTCTGCCCCGCCGGAGAACAGCCCGCCGGCCCATGCCAGCCCGAGGATCATGGTGGTGCCCACCACGGCCGCGGTCAACAGCACATTCGGGGGCAGGCGGCGCCGGCCGGACGGCGGCGGCGACTTCCACGGCACCCGCGGTCGGGGTCGCCGTACGCGCCGGCCCGCCGGCGGCGGCGACTCCCACGGCACCTCCGGAAGCTGCACGGGGGGAGGAAGCTCGGACGACGCCGGGGCGCGCCGGGGATCGTTGCGGGCCGCGGCCAGCAGCCGCGGCGAGGAGCCGCCGCTGAAGAAGGACGCTCCTCTTGGCGCAGGGCCGCCGGCGGCGGCGAGGAGGGGTCCCGGCGCCCACCGTGGGACCCGTGCCGGGCTCGGGGCCGGGGCGTGGTCGGCCAGCCACAGCGCCTTGCCGACCAGGTACCAGAAGATCGCCCCGCTCGCGCCGTAGAAGATGTCCCCGCCGAACGCCAGGACCAGCAGCAGGACGAGCCCCGACATGAGCAGGCCCTTGAGCTGGCGGTGATCGGCTTCGGGCGGGCGGGCGCGCGCAAGCATGGCGACGCCCCCCAGCGCCGCCCCCACCAGCAGCAGGAAGCCGACCGGGCCCAGCTGCCAGATCATCGCGAGATAGCCGTTGTCGGTGACGCGCAGGCCCGCCGAGTCGCGCAGCTTCGTCGCCTCACCGGCGGAGCCCAGCCCATGGCCCAGCGGCTCCCTGATCGCTGCAGGCAGCAGCTCGAGCGGCTTGTCGAGGCGCGCGTCGGCGGACGCATCGTCCTCGAGGTCGCCCAGCGTGGTGACCCGGTCGACGATCGCCTGGCCGGTGGGACTGACGGCGCTGAGCGCGAGCACGGGAACAGCGGTGGCCAGCAGGAGGACGACGATCCGCGCCGTCGCCCGGCCTCGCGTCGCCAGCGCAAGACCGGCGAGCCCGCCGACCAGGCCGACCACCGCGCTGCGCACGAAGGTCAGGCCGAGGGCGGTCATGAGCAGAGCGATCATGCCGGCGCGCGCGAGCGACAGGCGCCCGGAGGACATGGCGAACAGGACCGCGATGGCCAGGACGACCGCGAGCGTTCCCGGCGAGTTCAGCGTCGAGAAGACGCGGATGTGGTCCTCCTCCGGAGCTCCGATGCTCACGATGTCGACCGTGCTCAGCCAGCGCTCGTCCCACTCGGTCAGCGGCAGGAAGTACTGCAGGATGCCGTAGACCGCGATGAGCGGCGTGGCGAGGAACAGCGCCCGGCGCAGCGTGAATCCGCTCCCCCCGGACGCGGGGCCTTCGCCGTAGCCCAGCACGATGCAGAGCACGGCGCTGCCGTAGGCGGCCAGGCCGAAGATGCCCGCACGCGGCTCGCCGACGGCGGCCGGCACCCCGAGCGCGACGCCCAAGAGGGCAACGCTCAGCACCAACGTGACGCGCCGGCTCAGGCCGACCCGCATCAGCTGCAGCACCGCAACGCCCGCAGTCGCCACGAACGGCGCGAGGGCCAGCGGATCGGCACTGACGTAGCCGTCGATCAGCCCGAAGACCCGCCGGATGAGCGGCGCGGCGAGCCACAGCATCCACAGCGCGATGAGGCCCGTCGTGCGCGACGAGGCGAAGAGCACGAGCACCGCGCCGACGAGCACGAGGGCGCAGGCGAGCTGCATCGAGACGACGGTCACGCCGGCGAGCGCCACGGCGCTGGCCAAGGATCCGCCGACCAGCAGCGCGGCCTGGCGGTCGGCCACCACTAGCTCGTCGTTCGTTCGCGAGGCGCCAGGACCGTCACCACTCGCCGTCTGCTCCCGCGGGCTCATCCGCAGTCATTGCGTCAGCGTAGACCCAAACCCGCCGGCTGCGCGCGGGCAACCCATACCAATGGGCAGGCAGGCGTCAGATCGGACAGCCGTCCGCGACCCGCGCCGACGCTCGCGGCGCGGCTCGGAAGCGTCGACCACACGGCCATGCAGATCTTGGCCGCCCGTATCGCCTTCACGCTCGCCGCCGCGCTGAGCGTCGCTCTACCGTCCCTCGCTCACGCGCAGACGACCGACGCCTGCGCAACGCCATCGGGCTGCACCGAGGACGCCCGCAGCGCCGGCGCGTTCACCGACAGCGTCGGGGTCAACACGCACCTGGGCTACGACAACCAGGCCTACGGCACCGCGTGGCCGCTTGTCCGCGACCGACTCGTCGAGCTCGGCGTCAAGCACGTCCGCGACGCCTCCTACCGCGACGGCACCCGGCTGACAGACGTCGCTCCCCGCATGCGAGAGCTCGCGTCGCGCGGAATCCGTGGCAACCTGTTGTCCTCGGATCCACTGATGCGCTGGGGGTCGGGCACGATGGATCAGCATCTGGCGTGGGTGAAGAAGAACGTGCCCGACTTCGTCGAGTCGCTGGAGGGGCCCAACGAGTACGACTACCCATCCGACGACCCTGACTGGGAGCGCACGCTGAGGGCCTACCAGTGCGAATGGGCTCAGAAGATCCGCGCTGACCCGGTGCTCGCAGGCAAGCGCGTGATCGGCCCGTCCCCCGGAGGCGTCGGCTTCGACACCCTCGGCGATCTGACCGGATGCCTGGACGCGGGAAACCTGCATCCCTATCCCGGTGCCTGGGCACCGAACACATCGAACGTCGGGGATCTGTCGGTCCAGATCGCAAGGGCGCAGAAGGTGTCAGGCGCAAAGCCGATCTGGATCACCGAGAGCGGCTACCACAACGCGATCAACTGCTCCTGCGGCCACGACCCCGTCTCCGAAACGGCCGCCGGCGTCTACGTGCCGCGGATGTTCATGGAGTACTTCCGCCGCGGAATCCCGCGCACCTACGCCTACGAACTGATCGACGGGCTACCAGATCCGCAGCGCAGCGACCCGCAGCGAAACTTCGGCCTGCTGCGCAACGACGGCACACCCAAACCCGCCTTCACCACCACCCGCAACCTGCTCACGATCCTCGCCGACAGCGGCGCGGCAAGCGGACGACTCGCCTTTGGCCTGAGCTGTGAATCCGGGTGCTCGGCGCCACTGCGCCACGTCTTGCTGCGCAAGACCAGCGGCGCGTACTACCTCGCCGTGTGGGCGGAGTCATCGGCATGGAACGCGTCGACCCGCAGCGATCGCAGCACCCCGCCGCAACAGGTGCAACTGCGACTGCCGACGCGCAGCACCCTCGAGGTCTTCGACCCCGCCCGCTCCAGCGCCGCGACGAGTCGCAGCACATCGACCGTCCAGCGACTCGAGCTGACCGACGGCATGCTCGTCATCAAGATCGCACCGGCGCGCAACGCGAAGCTGAGCGCCAAGAGCGCGTCCGCCGGCGAGCCGCTGACCGACGGTCTTTCGGCGGTCCGCTCCGCGCTCGCCTGGACGGCGGACGGGGCCGCCCGGCAGCTGCGGCGCTCGGGGACCTCGCGGCTACGACGCCCGGGCGCCGTGAACATCACGGCACGCGCAGCGACACGGGGGCGGTACACGGTGCGACTCGATGGCCAGGGCGCGATTGCCCGTGGCCGCCGGTCCTTTGTCAGCGCGGGCAGGAAGCGCCTCGTCCTGCGTCGGTCGTCCGGCGGCATGCGGCTGATACGCCCCGGCTCGCGGCGGCGTCTGGTTCTGCAGGTGACGTTCGCAGACCGCGCGGGGGACCGCCTGTCGGTGCGTCGCGCTGTGACGACGACGCGCTGAGACCGCGCCGGTCGGCGGGTCCAGGCGATCGCAGACGTGCCGCCAGCTCGCAGTCATGTGCGCCGGCGGCGTGCCGGCGGGGCACCTGCCGGCGGGGCGCGCTGAGCCTATGATCCGCCTGTGCTGACGAACCGACGTCCGCCGTCGCGGCGCCCAGCTACCGTCGCATCGACGCCGTCGGAAGATGATCTGGAGGCGCCGCTCTGTCAACACCCGGCGCCCGCCGAAATCGCCGAGCGGATGAATATCGCCGACCCGGTGAGCCACAGCGGCCGACCCGCGCGCGGCGGATTGGGGTCATGAGCGCTCCGATCACGCCCGGGCTGGTGCACGACTACCTGCTCGTGATGCGAGGTGCGGAAAGGACATTCGCCGCGCTCGCGGCATGCTGGCCGGACGCGCCGATCCACACGCTTCTTTATGACCCCGTGGGCACGAACGGCCGCTTCGTCGGCCGCGACGTACGCCCATCGCCGCTGCAACGTCTGCACGTCGGGCAGCGCGGCTTCCGGCGCCTGCTGCCGCTCTTCCCGCTGGCAGCCCAGCGGTTGCCCGTTGCGGACCACGATGTCGTGATCTCGAGCAGCAGCGCCTTTGCCCACGGCGTTCGTCCTGCCGGCGGCGCGCTGCACGTCTGCTACTGCCACTCGCCGTTTCGCTATGCCTGGCACGAGCGCGCGACGGCGCTGCGCGAGAGCCCGCGCGTCCTGCGCCCGTTGCTGGCGCGCACGCTCGACGGCATCCGCCGCTGGGACGAGCGGGCATCGCGGCGCGTGACCCACTACGTCGCCAACTCGCAGATCACCCGCCGCAGGATCGCCGAGTTCTGGGACCGTGACGCGACGATCGTCCACCCTCCCGTCGACACGGACCGCTTCGCCATCGGCGTGCCTGAGGACTTCTTCCTCGTCGTGACCGAGCTCGTGTCGCACAAGCGGGTGGAGGTCGCGCTGCGGGCCGCGGAGCGGGCGCATGTGCCAGTCAAGGTCGTGGGGACGGGGCCAGAGCTGGAGCGCCTACGCACGCTGCACAGCCGCGGCGTCGAGTTCCTCGGGCGCATCTCAGACGAGGAGCTTGCGACCTTGTACGGGCGATCGCGCGCGCTCATCGTCCCCAACGTCGAGGAGTTCGGGATCGCGGCCGTCGAGAGTCAGGCCGCCGGCCGGCCGGTCGTGGGCATCGACGAGGGGGGCACCCGTGAGACCGTCGTGGATGGGCGCACGGGGGTGCTCGTCAAGGCCGGCGACGTGGACGCGCTGGCCGAGGCGCTGAGAGAGACCCACTTCGATCGCTTCCGGCCGCAGGACGCGCGCGCGCAGGCGGAGCGCTTCTGCCGGCAGGCGTTCCAGCACCGGATGATCGCCGAGGTGGCGCGCGCGTGCGGCGACTGAGGGCACGTCACATGACCTTCGGCGTCGCCGCCGCGCTGGTCTTCGCTCTTGTGGCTGTGGGCTGCGCCGAGGCGGACGAATGCGCCGCGTCATCGGGCTGCGTCGAAGCCCAAAGCGCCAGCGCGTTCACCGACAGCGTCGGGGTCAACACGCACCTGGGCTACAAGAACCAGCCCTACGGCACCGCATGGCCGCTTGTCCGCGACCGGCTCGTCGAGCTCGGCGTCAAGCACGTCCGCGACGCCTCCTACCGCGACGGCACCCGCCTGACGGACGTCGTACCGCACATGCGCGAGCTCACGGAGCTGGGGATCCGCGGGAATTTGCTCTCTGGCGACCCGCTGATGCGCTACGGATCCGGCACGATCGACGAGCATCTGGCGTGGGTGAAGAAGAACGTGCCCGACTTCGTCGACTCGCTGGAGGGCCCCAACGAATACGACGACCCGTCGAACGACCCGGACTGGGAGCAGACCCTGAGGACGTACCAGTGCGAGTGGGCGCAGAAGATCCGCGCTGACCCGGTGCTGGGCGACAAGCCCGTAATCGGCCCGGCCCCCGGCGGCGTCGGCTTTGACACGCTGGGCGATCTGACCGCCTGCCTGGACGCGGGAAACCTGCATCCCTATCCCGGCGCATGGGCACCGAACACCTCGAACGTCGGGGATCTGTCGGTCCAGATCAACGGCGCACGGAAGGTGTCGGCCAGCAAGCCGATCTGGATCACCGAGAGCGGCTACCACAACGCGATCAACTGCTCCTGCGGCCACGACCCCATCTCCGAAACGGCCGCCGGCGTCTACGTGCCGCGGATGTTCATGGAGCACTTCCGCCGCGGAATCCCGCGCACCTACGCCTACGAACTGATCGACGGACGTAGCGATCCGCCGCGTCGGGATCCGCAGCGCAACTTCGGCCTGCTGCGCAACGACGGCACGCCCAAGCCCGCCTTCACGGCGACCCGCAACCTGCTCACGATCCTCGCCGACAGCGGCGCGGCAAGCGGAGGCCTCTCCTTCGAGCTCGGCTGTGAGTCCGACTGTGGCGCGCCGCTGCGCCACGTCTTGCTGCGCAAGACCAGCGGCGCGTACTACCTCGCCGTGTGGGCTGAGACATCGGTATGGAACGCGTCGACCCGCAGCGATCGCAGCACACCCCCGCAACAGGTGCAACTGCGACTGCCGACGCGCAGCACCCTCGAGGTCTTCGACCCCGCCCGCTCCAGCGACTCGGTCAGCCGTGACAGCTCGACGGTCCAGCGACTCGAGCTGACCGACGGCATGCTCGTGGTCATGATCGACCCGTCGAGCGCAACGCCGACGCACGGCGACGCCTCACAAGCGAACGCCTCACCGACCAATGCCTTGCCGACTGGCGTCGCCGGACCAGTGGTGCCTGAGAGCGTGCGTGACGCGCTTGCCTGGACTGCGGACAACGCCGCCCGTCGACTGCGGCGCGTCGGCGCGATGCAGCTGCGAAACCGCGGCATCGTCCCGATTGCGTCGCGGGCGGTGAGAGCCGGTCGCTACGCCATCCGCCTCGATCGCAGGGTCGTCGTTGCACGGGGCTCTCGGTACTTCGGCAGCGCGAGCACGAAGCGCGTCGCGCTGCGCCGTTCGCCGCGCGGCAGGCGGCTGCTGCGCCCCGGCGCGCGACTGGTGCTGCATGTGGCCTTCGTCAACCGCGCAGGCAGGCGTCTGGCGGTGCGCCGCCGTCTGACGATGACCCGCTCGATGATTGGCCGTCGAACGAGCGGCGTGCGCCGCCACGGCTCGCCGCGAGCGAGTCCATGATCCCGGCGGGGCGAGACTACTCGGCGGGAGTGGCTCGATCCGAACCGGTCGCCGCTCGGCGAGTCCGCTCGACCATGATGTCTGCGTTACACGCCGCATGGCGTGGGAATGCCGGTCAAGTCGTCAGAACAGGAGCCGTCCGCCCGCGAGCGCTCGGGCTCGCACCGGAGTGTCACGAGCGTGATGTCGACGCGCTGAGAGAACGGATCTCTATCGCTTCCGTTCGCAGGACGCATGCGTGCAGGCGGAGCGCTTGTGCTGGCAGGCGGTCCAACCCAGGTTCGTGGCCGAGGTTGCGCGCGTGCCGCGCCACGCTTGAGGCCGATCGAGCCGGGCCCGGCTCCTGGTCGGACAACGCCAACACGCCGCCTATGATCACGGCCCTGTGCCAGACGAATTGACATGCAGTGTCGTGGTGCCCAGCTACCAACGCCCCGCGACCCTGCGACGGTGCCTGGACGCGCTGCTCGACCAGCTGCTGGCGCCACTGGAGATCGTCATAGTCGCGCGCATCGACGACGAGCCCACCCAGGCGACGGTGGCCGAAATCCAGCGCCACAGCGCTCTGGTGAGGCTGGCGACCGTCGATCGCCCTGGGGTGGTGCGAGCGCTGGCAAACGGCCTGCGAGAGACGAGCGGCGACCTGATCGCCTTCACCGACGACGACGCGCGACCGCATCGCGATTGGCTTGCTCGGTTGCACGCCACGTTCTGCGGCGACAGCGCCATCGCGGGGGTCGGAGGTCGCGACCTGCACGTGCGTGCGGGCAGCGAAAGCGTCGTGGAGAAGCAGAAGGTAGGCAGGCTTGCCTGGTACGGGCGCGTCACGGGCAACCATCACTCCGGCGTCGGCCCTGCTCGCGACGTGCACGTCCTCAAGGGCGTCAACTGCGCTTATCGACGCTCGGTTCTCGAGCAGGTCGGATACGACAACCGGCTGCGCGGCGACAACCAGCACTACCACGAGCTGGCGCTGGGGCTGGCGATCGTGCGTCTGGGAGGGCGCCTGGTGTACGACCCCGCCATCCGCGTCGACCATGAGGAGGCTCCGCGAGTCAACGCTACGCGGATGGGTACGCGCGGCGTGCAGGACGCGGCTTTTGCTGACGCCGTCTTCAACGAGGCACTGACGCTGACCGAGCATCTCAACGGTGCGCGCGGGTTGACGTACCGCCTATGGTCAGCCCTGGTGGGCCACCGCGACTCGCCCGGGCTCGCGCAAGCGGTCCGGTTCACACCGGCGGTCGGCCGCCGCAGCTGGCGCCGCTGGCGCATCGCGAAACGGGCACGGGTCGAGGCGCGGCGGGTGGCCGGCGCTCGGTCCTGATCGGCATCTGGGAGCGAGATCATCGATGTGCGGCATCTGCGGGCGAACGTCGGATCACGAGGGCGCGGCGGTCGCCGCGATGAACGACGCGCTTCGCCATCGCGGCCCCGACGACGGCGGGGTCTACGTCGACACCGCCACGGGCCTCGCCCTCGGAGCGCGCCGGCTGAGCATCATCGACGTCGCCGGAGGCCATCAGCCACTCTCCAACGAGCACGGCAACGTCTGGGCCGTGCTCAACGGCGAGATCTACAACCATCCGTTCCTGCAGCGCCACCTGCGCGAGCGCGCGCACCACCTCGCCACGGGGACCGACACCGAGGTCCTCGTGCACCTCTACGAGGAGTACGGCGACGAGCTCGTGCACGCGCTGGAGGGAATGTTCTCGTTCGCGCTGTGGGACGAGCGCCGCCGCCGCCTGCTGCTGGCCCGCGACCGCTTCGGTGAGAAGCCGCTGTTCTACTCCGAGCGGGCGGGGGTGCTGAGCTTCGCCTCCGAGCTGACTGCCCTCAGCGCCGGCGCAGAGCTCGACAGCGAGCTCGAGGAAGCGGCCGTCGACGCGTTCTTCGTGTTCGGGTATGTGCCGGGTCCCGGCGCAATCGTCGCAGGCGTACGACAGCTATCTCCCGGGCACCTGTTGACCTGGGAGCCCGGCCAGTCCGCCGTGGTCCGCCCGTACTGGTCGCCGCCGTCCTACGCGCCGCGTCCGGCCGAGCCCCGGGGTGAGCTCGTCGCCGAGACCCAGCGGCTGCTGGAGGGCTCGGTCCGCAGCCGGATGATCGCAGACGTGCCGCTCGGCGTCCTGCTCAGCGGCGGCATCGATTCGACGCTCATCGCCGCGATCGCAGCCAAGCATTCTCGGACGCCGATCAAGACGTTCACCGTGGGCTACGACGTCGGAGCGGTCAGCGAGACGCAGCCCGCAGCCGCGACCGCGACCGCGCTGGGCGCCGAGCATCACGAGCTCGTGCTGTCCTCGGCCGACGTGGCCGAACGCGTGCCGGCCCTGCTCGCCAACCTCGACCAACCGCTCGCCGACCAGGCGCTGCCGGCCCTGCACGCGGTGGCCGAGCTGGCCCGCCGGGAGGTGACTGTCGCAATCGGCGGGGAGGGCGCCGACGAGCTCTTCGGAGGCTATCCGCGCTACCGCTGGCTGGACCGCGCGGCGCGCTGGCAGCGCCACATCCCGGCCTCGCTGGGCGCGCAGGGCGCACGCGCGCTGCGCGCCTCTCCGCTGGCGGGGCGTGCACGGCGAGTTGGCCTGCTGGTCGACGGGCGCCCGCTGCTGGAGCGTCACCTCGACTGGGTGACAGAACGCCGGCCGGCGCTGCGCACGCAGCTGTATGGGCCGCGCCTGGCCGATCGGGCGGCGGGGAGCAACCTGGTCGACGACCTGCGCAACCGCGTCGACGGCAGGCTCGCCCTTTCGGTCCCCGGGGGGCTCATGAATCTCGATCAGCGCCATTGGCTGCCCGACGACGTGCTGTGCAAGGCCGATCGCGCTGGCATGCTCGTCTCGCTGGAGATCCGCACGCCGTACCTGCATCGCGAGCTGGCGGAGTTCGCCGCGACGGTTTCGCCCGACGTGCACCTCGCCGACGGCGGCAAGGCCCTGTTGCGGGCGCTGTTGTCCGACGTGCTGCCCGCCGACGCCGCACCCCGTCCCAAGACGGCGTTTCGAGTGCCGGCAGCGCAGTGGCTGCGTGGGCCGCTCGCGCCGACCCTGGCCCACCAGCTGGACGCGGGCTGCCTGTACGGCGAGGGCTGGATCGACAGAGCCGCAGCCCGCGGCCTGGCCGACGAACACGCCACCGGCCGGCACGACCACACCCAGGTGCTCTGGCCCCTGCTGGCGCTCGGCCTATGGCTGGACCGGCGGCGAGGTCACGACGGTGCCTGAGCCGCGCGTGCTGGTGCTCACGCCGGACTATCCGCCCGCCGCGGGCGGCATCCAGCTGCTCGTGGGGCGCATCGTCGAGCACATGAGCCGGCTGCGCCCACGCGTGCTGACGATCGATGGCCCCGGCGCAAGCGCGTACGACGACGCCCGCGATCTGGACGTGTTGCGCGTACGTTCGCGCGCGGGGCACAGGCCGGCGATCGGCGCGCTCAACGCGCTCGCTTTGACGCAGGCCGCGCGTCTGCGGCCAGCGGCCGTGCTCAGCGCGCACATCGTCACGGCGCCCGCCGCCGCAGTGGTCGG
The DNA here is from genome assembly GCA_902806175.1 of uncultured Solirubrobacteraceae bacterium. Taxonomy (GTDB): domain Bacteria; phylum Actinomycetota; class Thermoleophilia; order Solirubrobacterales; family Solirubrobacteraceae; genus CADCVQ01. The sequence continues at coordinate 24,700 of CADCVQ010000022.1, read as the reverse complement.
CGCCGCGCTGCGCGTGCCGATGGTCCAGTACCTGCATGCCAAGGAGGTGGGCGCCCATCCGGCGCTGGCCGCGTTCGCGGTGCGGCGGGCGGACGGCGTCGTCGCTGTCAGCCGCTACACGCGAGACCTGGCACTCGCCGCCGGTGCCGATCCGGGCCGCGTCCACCTCATCTCGCCGGGCGTCGACATCCCGCACCGGTCGGGCCGGGGCGGGCGCGCTGCGCGGCCTACGGTGCTCACTGTCGCGCGCGTCGGCGAACGCTATAAAGGCCACGACGTGGTGTTGCGGGCGCTCGCGCTGATCCGAATTCGCGTTCCCGACGTCGAGTGGGTCGTGATCGGCGACGGGCCGCTACGACCGGTGCTTCAGCGCGCTGCCCGCGACCAGGGACTACAGGATTGCGTTCGCTTCCTGGGGACGATCTCCGACGCCGAGCGCGATCGCTGCCTGCAGTCCGCCCATGTGTTCACCATGCCCAGCCGCATTCCGGCAGGCGGCTTCGCGGGAGAGGGGTTCGGCATCGTCTACCTCGAAGCCGGTGCGCACGGGTTGCCAGTCGTGGCGGGCGACGAGGGCGGGGCCCTGGATGCCGTCGTCCCCGGGGTCACCGGTCTGCTCGTGGATCCGCGCAACCACATCGCCGTGGCGGAGGCGATCGCCGAACTCTTGCTCGACCGTTCTCGGGGCCAGGCGATCGGCGCGGCCGGTGCGCGACGGGCACGCGAGTTCGCATGGCCGTCGGTGTCGCACCGCGTCGAAGACCTCCTGCTGGAGCTGATCGACCAGTCGGCCTGGTCAGCGCGTTCGCGGCCGGCGGCGTCGAGGCGGAGGATGCGATACGCCGGCCGCGGCCCGTGAACGTGCTCTATGTCAACCACACGAGCAGGATCAGCGGGGGCGAGCGCTCGCTGCTCGATCTGCTCGGCGCGCTGCCGGACGACGTCTCGCCGGCGGTCGCCTGCCCGTCTGGAGCGCTCGCGGATGCCGTGGGCGCTCTCGGCGTTCCGTGGCGTCGTCTGCCGGCGATCGACGCGAGCCTGCGACTGCATCCGCTTCACACCCCCCGCGGCCTGGCAGCGTTGGGAGCCGGGGCCGTCGTCATCCGTCGGCTGGCGGACCGTCTGGGTGCGGATCTCCTGCATGCCAACTCGATACGCGCCGGGCTCGTCACGGCTATCGCCGTGCGCTGTGGCGCGCCGCCGGCGATCGCCCACGTCCGCGACTGCCTGCCGCCGGGAGCGGTCTCGTCGGCGACGCTGCGCGTGCTGAGCGGCGCGTCGAGCGCCGTCCTGGCCAATTCCGAGTACACCCGAGGCGCCGTCGAGCGGCGGGTCCGAACGCAACGCGCGCACATGCGCGTCGTCCACAGCCCCGTGGACGTGTCTCGATTCGATCCCGGTCGCTACGAGCGGGCCGCGGCGCGGGCGCAGCTCGGCATCGGTCCCGACGCGTTCGTCCTCGCCGTCGTGGGCCAGCTGACGCCCTGGAAGGGCCAGGACGATGCGGTGCGTATCGTCGCCCGCCTGCGGCGAGCTCATCCCGCGGTCCGGCTGCTGCTCGTCGGCGCCGCGACGTTCGCGGACCGGGCGACGCGTCATGACAACGAGTCCTACGTCCGCAGGCTGCACGAGCTCATCGACGAGCTGGACGTCCGGCGCGAAGTCCTGCTTCTGGGCGAGCGGGCCGATGTGCCGGCAGTCCTGCGCGCCGTCGACGTGCTGCTCGTCCCGTCCTGGGAGGAGCCCTTCGGCCGTGTCGTCGTGGAGGGGATGGCGATGGGCGTGCCCGTCGTTGCGACGAGCGTCGGCGGCCCGGCGGAGATCCTGCGTCCCGGGCGCGACGGCCTGTTGCTGGAGCCCCGGCAGCCAGCGCCGTGGGCGGCGGCGATCGGCGCCCTACTGGACGATCCGCAGCGGCGATCGGAGATGGGGTCCAGCGCACGACGTCGCGCCAGCGACTGCTTCAGCCTCGGGGCGCACGTCGACGCGGTGCTGGCGGCCTACCGCGCGGTGCTTGCGAGGCCCAGCCGCTGATCCGCGCGCGACGAGCCCGTGAGACCGCAGCGGTGAGCTCCGCGGGAGGATGCCGTGTCGCAACGGGATGCTCGCGCTCCCATAGCTTGGCGTAGCGGAAGAACTCGGCACTGGCGATAAGCAGCGCCCAGATCACACCGCGGGCGCCGAGCCGAAATCCCCCCTTTCGGACGTAGATCCACAGAAACCGCAGGATCGGCCGCAATAGCAGCTTGACGCCTGTGGCACGCACGCCGCTCAGGGCCAGCATCTCCGCCTCGAGCGTCGCGTAGCGGTTGAAGGTCGGGATGTACTCGTCCATGCCGTAACCGCGCCAGTGCAGCAGCACGCCGCAGAGCGGACGCATGCGTCCGGGGACGGTGACGCCCTCGTGGACGAGCTGCTCCGGATCCCAGCTCCCGTAGCGGCGGTTGTACAACCGGACGAACGCCCTGCGTCGAGAGCGCCGCTGCTCGTTGGGCAGCAGGATTCCGAGGAAGTCGCCGCGGCGCAGGACGCTGTAGCCGTCGCGGGGGTCTGGCGAACCAGCCGCAACATCGAGGATCGACCGCGCCAGCTCGTCGGTGACGATCTCGTCGGCATCGACGAAGAACACCCAGTCGTTCGCCGCGAGCTCGGCCGCGCGGTTGCGCTGCGCCGCGTAACCGAGCCACTCCTGCTCGTGAACCACCGCGCCCTGCCGGGCTGCCACCTCACGGGTGGCGTCCTCGCTGCCGGCGTCGAGGACGACGATCTCGTCGGCCCACTGCACGCTCGCGAGGCAGCGGCCGATGTACGCCTCCTCGTTCCTGGTCAACACCAGCGCTGAGATGCCGGGCACGCCAACAGGCTACGTGCCGCAAGCGGGACGTAGCCCGCCACAGCACCGACGTCGCCGGGACCGTGGCTCGAGTCCGCTCAGGGCTGGTCGGCCCGCGGGACCGTGTGCGAACGCAGATCCGACAAGGTGCGTGCCGGCGAGAGCGCCCGCCACGGCAGGCGCGTCACGCTGCGGTAGAGCACGAGCGCGCTGACGACGACCACAGCGTAGGCCGCCGTGGTGATCCACGCCGCGGCCATGATCCCCCCGCCGGACAGGAACAGCAGCAGTCCCACGACGGTCACGGCGGCGCCGGCGAGGTGCGGGATGGTGCCGGTGAACGGGCGGTCGACCGCACTGAGGCCTTGGGAGAGCACCAAGCCCGGCATCAGCAGGACGTAGCCGACCAGCAGCACGCGCAGCGGTCCGGACGCGGCCTCGAACTCCGCCCCGTAGAGCAGCCGCAGCGTGGGCTCGGCCAGCGCCCCGATCACGAGCGCGCCCAGGGCGCCGATCCCGAACGCGATGTACATCGACGCCACGACCGTCGCCGGGCCGCGGTCGGCGCGGCGGGCGGCGGCCGGTAGGACGAGCGCGACGATCGATCCGGCGAGCGTACCCACGATGGCAGCCACGTTGGTGGCCACGGAGTAGAGGCCCACGCTGGCAGCACCCAGGAAGGCCGGGATGATGGCGAGGTCCAACCGGGCGTTCACGGTCCCCGCGACGTTCGAGCCGTGAACGCGGAAGCCGTAGGAGAACGTCGAGCGCGCCAGGCGGCGGTCGACGCGCGGGCGGCCGTGGCGGCGCAGCAGCCCGGCGCCGCTCACGACCAGGATCAGGGCGACCATCCCGCCGTTCGCGACCAGCGCGCTCGTCACCGTCAGGGCGTCCAGCACCAGCAGCACCGCGTAGATCACCGCCACGCCGGTCGGCTGGGCGAAGCGCAGCAGGTTCCACTGCAGGAAGCGATGGTCTCCGAGGATGACGCCCTGCAGCAGCTCCATGGCCAGCGCCAGGATCAGCGTCGTGGCGAAGAGCTGTCCGAGGATCACGACGGCGTCGCGCTGCGCGCCGAGCGCGATCGGCAGCACTGCGATCGACGCGGCCACGCCGAGAACCGCGAACGGCGCGAGCAACAGCAGCCAGGTGCCGATGATCCGCGCGCCGTCGGTCGGATGACGGGCGAGGTGAAACGACGCCGCCTGATTGCAGCCCATCGCGAAGATCCAGGTGGCGACCTGCGTGAAGGCGAGGATCGCCGCCAGCTCGCCGCGCCCGGCGGCGCCGAGCGTCCGCGCGATGATGATGCCGGTCAGCAGGTTGGCGACCAGGCTGGCCACCGTGAACACGTAGCTCAGCGCGACGTCACGGGCGAACGGGCGCGCGAGCAGCGCGCGAACGAAACCGGTCTCGGTCATCCGTCGCTCGCCTCAGCGAGGCGCGGCGAAGAGGAAGAAGCGGGAGTGCAGGATCGGCGAGCGCGGGTCATAGCGCTCGACGTTCGCGCTCCCGACCGTGGCCATCTCGACGCTGTAGCGGGAGTCGAAGAAGCGCTCGATCCGTTGGGGTGGCACATCGAGCCCGCACCCGACGTGGACCTCGACGAGGAACGTCGTCACTCCCGCGGCAATCGTCGTCTCGGCGCCGGCCAGGACGTGATCCTCGTAACCCTCCACGTCGATGAGCACGACATCGGGGGATCCGTGACGGGCAGCAAGATGGTCCACCGAGAGGGCCGTCACCTCCAGCCTGCCCCAGTTGGCGCCCCACCTTGTGCCCCGATTCTCGACGCGGCCGTTCAAGCCCCCCGTGAAGAGCAGGGTACCCGTCGTCTCCGCGGCGGCCGCGTGGACGATCTCGAGGTTGGTCATCCCGTTGAGTACCCGGTTGCGCTCGGCCATCGTCGCGTTGTGGGGGTCCGCCTCGAGCGCGATCACGCGGCCGGTAGGACCGACGAGGTTCGCCAGCATCAGCGCCACCACCCCCTGGTGCGCGCCGAGGTCGAACACCCGCGCGCCAGGCTGAAGACCACGTCCGCGCGCATGCTCGATCTCCGCGGGCCTGGCCCAGTCACGGTCGTAGTAGGCCTCCGATGGCCCGTCGGCCAGCTCGAGCGTGAGCCTCACACCGCCGTACATGTGTGTCACCTGTCGGTTTTCGTATCCGCCGATGAGCATCGCGATCCGCCGCTTGCGATACAGGCGATACAACGGTGCGGGCAGGGCCTTCCGGGTGTACGCCTTGACGTTGCGGGTGGTCACGGCCGCCCGTCGCCGGAGTGCGCTTGGGCGCCGGGCATGGTCAAGATCCCCGGCCCCAGGCCCTCGCGGTGATCGAGCACCAAGGCCGCGGCCTCCTTGCGCGAGCCGACATCGAGCTTCTTGAACACCGACGAGAGATGGCTCTTGACCGTGGTCTCCGCAAGATGCAGCTTCGCGGCGATCTCCTGGTTCTGAAAGCCCAACACGACCATTCCGAGAATCTGCTTCTCGCGTGCCGACAGCGCCGGCTGATCGGTGTGGTGGATGAGCTGGACGGGGATCGAGACCTGTCCCGCGAGCACCGCTCTCACGGTGATCGTCAGCGCCGACTCGATCTGCGATTCGAAGACGAACCCGGTGGCCCCCGCCCGCAACGCCTTACGTACACCACGACCGCCCGGCGTCGACGAGACGACGACCGCGTGGACGCCGGCGATCGCGTCGCGCACGAGCCGGATGTCCGCGGCGCGCTCGGAGCCCGACCTTTGGCCGGCGAACACCACGACCTGCGGCCGCCCGCGCGCGGCGGCGGCGACGAGCTGCTCGGCTGTGGCCGCCTCGAGCGTTGGGCCGAGCCCGTCACCGGCGAGCGCCGCGCAGATGCGCCGGGAGACCGCTTGCTCGTGCGCCGTCACCCCCACCTCGAGTTGCGGCGCGCGACCGGCGCCTGGCGCCGTGCCCTCCCTGACATCCGCACGGGGTTCCCGACTATCCGTTGTCGAAGCTTGCCTCAGGGTGCCCTCCACTCGATCCCTTGAGTGGAGAGAACCTACCGCACGCAGCAAAACGCCCCGACGGAAGACCGCCGAGGCGCAGGTGCTTCCGCGATGCGCCCGAAACGGGCGCGCAGGCGTCAGGCGACCTTGACGACGTTGCTCTTGACGCCGACTTCCTCGCTGCCCTGCTGGACGACCGCCGTGAGCTCGGTCAGGTCGCCGTAGTCGCGTACCGTGGGCTTCTCGTACATGCTTGCTCCTCTGTCTGTTGGCCGTCATGGCCGATGGCAGTCGCGGGAGCGTACGACGGCTGCCCCCTCATGAGCAAGGACCGAAAAAGTTGCAATTGGCGGGAAGCGGGCGCGCGGGAGGGCGTCAGGCGCCGCGTGACGCGCCTTGATCCGCCGTCGGCTTGCGTTCCGCGTCGGCGCCGGGGGCGACGACGTGGGCAAATGTATAGACGGGTCGGGCGAGACCATCCGCTCGCGCCAGCATGTCGTCCGCGAACGTCGGCCGCTCCTGAGATCGCAGCCAGCACTCCATCTCCATCAGGCGCCACGCACGAAATCCGAGATGACCGTGTGAGGTCCGCGTCGTCGTCAGCACGGTCGTCGGCGCGAACAGCTCCTGCAGCGCCTCCGGGCGCACGTACGCTCGAACCTCGGCGTCGTCGGCGCGCATGAGGGGCCGCATGATGGGCAGGTCGGCGGCGATGCAGCGGTCCACGAACGTGTTGAGGTCCATCTTGCGCGCCTGCAGGCGGATGCGGTCGGGAACGAGCCCGGCCATGCTCTGACGCAGCAGCGGCCGGTTGAACGTCGCGTCGAAGGCCAGTTCGGGCGGCAGCCGGTCCACGAAGCCGAACAGGTCCACGTCGGCGTACGGGTGGCGACGCTCCAGTCCCGCCATCGCCGCTCGCCGGCGCGCGTGGTCAAAGAGCGAGGCGGGGAACCCGCCGGTCATCAGCGTGTCGACGCGGCTCGTCCACCACAAGGGCTGGCCCGGCAGCTTCCATTGCCAGGAAACCTCGCTCTCGTCGTAGGCGCGTGCCGACGCGTCGTTGAGCCATGCGGGCACGGTGACCCCCGGCCCGCGCACCCGCCGCATGACGTTGTGCACGACATGCGGCATGCTGCCCTTGACGCCCAGCCTGTACGCCGATGCGAGCATCCTGCGCGTCGGGACGTCGGACAGCTCGGGAGTCCGGCGCAGCAGCCGCAGCATGGCCAGCGGGCGCCCCTGCCGCAGCAGGTCGGCCGCGAGCCACGGCGAGTACCCGAACAGGTCGTCACCATCCTCGCCGTCGAGGATGATCCTGATGCCGTCCTCGGCGATCCGGTGCCCGAGCGGCAGCCAGTAGGCGAGCGTTGTGGCGGTCGGCGGCAGCTCCCAGGTGCGTAGGTACTCCAGCGATCCCGACAGGATGCCGCTGCTCTCGACGGCGATCCGCGTGTTCGCGAGCCCGAGCTCGGCGATGGTCGTGTCGATCTGCTCGGTCTCGTCGCTGCCAGCGTCCCCGGGGAACGTCATCGAATAGGTGGTGCGGCCCGCAGCGCGCTCGGGCGGCAGGCAGCGCGTGCTCACGGCGGCAAGCGTGGTGGAGTCCAGCCCGCCGCTGAGCGTGATCGCGGTGACGCCCGGCTCGCAACGGCGCTCGACTGCGCTGATGACATGGGCTCGCAGCTGCGCGGCGAGATCCTCGCGCGACCCGTCCAGGCGCGGGCCCAGCACCGGCGTCCAGTAGCGTCGCAGCGCGGCGCGGCCGTCGACGATCCGCAGCAGATGCCCGGCCTGCAGCCGCGTGATGCCGTCGTACAGCGTCCGGTTGGGCGGCAGGCGGCTGTGCCCCAACCACCGCGCGACGGCGCCCCTGTCCGGAGCGGGGCGTCGATCGACCAGCCGCAGGAGGTTTCGGACCTCCGAGCCGAAGAGGACCCGGTCGCCGGCAATGCGCACGAACAACGGCCGCGCGTTGACCTGATCGCGAGCGACGAGCAGCCGCCGCGTGCGCCGGTCCCAGACGAGCACCACCCAGTCTCCGCGCAGCTGCTCGAACATGCCCTCCCCGAAGCGCGCGTAGACGCCGACGAGCACGCGTTCCGGGTCCTGCCCCGGCGCCAGGCCCGCGCGCTCCGCGAGTTCGCCGACATTGGTGAGATGACCATCGAGCACGCACAGCGGCTCCTCACCGCCGCCCGGAGACGACGTCGGGCCTGCGGTCCAGGCGACGGCGAGCGGACCGTCCTGTATCGCCTCGGCGGCACCGTCGGGTTCCAGGGCGCTGACCACGCGGGCCCGCAGCGCGTCCGTGGCGTTCGGATCGTAGACGCCTGCGATCGCCCGGATCACGACGAGCCCGCGATCATCTGGAGGGCGTGGTCCTGGATGAGGCAAGCCAGGCCATAGGCGTCGATGCCGGGCCAGACCACCGCACGAAAGGCCGGCACCGAGCGCGATACGTGCGCGTACAGGTCGAGCTGGCCGACCAACCGCTCCGCCGTCCGTACGAAGGCGTTGTGACTGCCGCTCAGCAGTTGAAGCGGATCGGGCTCGATGGCCTCGATCGTCAGCGATGGCTCATGCTCGGCCCGCTCGATGAAGTACAGCGCGGCGAGGTTCAGCGGACGCGCGTCGCGCTGCATCGCGAGCCGCAGCTCGTGGTCGTTGCGCCCTACCACGGTGCCCAGCTCGGCGAGTCCCGCGGGCCCGATGACGTCGGCCTCGGCATGGCGCACGCTCGCCAGGGCAGGGCCCGGGTGCAGCGCGGTGCCGGCGCCGTCGCGCTCGAGGGCGAGCACGTCGTCGGCCGCGAACGCGGCGCCCCGGCGGACCAGGTTGACCGCCAGCGAGCTCTTGCCGCCGCACGAGGACGCCACCAGGCCGATCGCATCGTCTGCGAAGGAGACGGCGCTGCCGTGCAGCCCCTCGAGGCCGTGCAGCACGACCAGCAGCGGCAGGATCTGCCCGACCACGAAGGCCTGCCACTCCCAATCCGCGACCGGGGTCGGCGCACACAGGACGCGGCCCCCGTCGGCGCTGACCACGAACCGGCCGTAGTACGAGGCCTCGAGCCGAAAGCCGGCATCCGGGTGCTCGGCGATCGTCAGCACGCTGCGACCCTCGTCGTCGTGCAGGTAGCCCAGCGTCCTCGTGCCCGCCGCCGGCCAGGCCGCCTCCAGCGCCACGTCAGATACCAGCTGCAGATGGCTGCGGCGCGCGGGGACGCCATCGTCCTCGTGCGGGGCTGTCGGGCCGGCCTGCTCGACGATCCCGGCGGCGCGGAAGTTCGCGTGCAGGTCGATCCCGAAAGCGCGTCCCGTCCAGGCCGGCGTCCGGGAGTCAGACGCGCCCGTCGCGGGGCGCGGTTCAGTCAGCCCCGGGGGCATTCGTCTCGATCAGATCACGGGCGGCGAGGTCGGCGCACAGGCTGCAGAGATCCTCTTCGATCGTCTCGATCGGCTGCTCGTACTCCGCCGCGAGCTGCCGGGCCGCCTGCTGCACGGTCTCCGTCTGCTCGAGGACCTCGAGCATGCGCCCGCCCACCGGGTTGAGCCCGTGGTACTTCCCCGTCTTGAGGTTCAGGACTACGGTCTCCGCCGCGAATCCTCGGTGCACGACGTGCTCGGGCAGGCGGACGGAGGATGCCAGCAACGTCGCGTCTCTGTTCGGCGTGTCCTCGACCATGCGCGCTTCCTCGGGTTCGTGGGTGGACGCCTCATGGCCGTCCTTCGAAGCCGCCGAAGGGTAGCGCCTGGATTCACCGTTGTCCCAATCGCTTGTCATAGGGAGCCCTCCACGAGATCCGCGAGCCGGCGCACCGGCGTCGCCGGATCGGCGCGCAGCCGGTAGATCGCCGTGTCTTCCACGAGGTCGGCGAGCAACTCGAAACGACGGGCCATCCGCGTCGGCGACCCGCGGTCTGCGAGCACGTGGTCCAGCAGAGGCATCGGGCTCGGCGCCAGCAGGTCGAGGCCGAGCCGCAGGCCCGGGCGCCGGTCCAGGAGGTGGATGGCCGCGACCCGGCATGGTCCGGTGGCGGCATGGCGCACGGCCAGCCAGGCTTCGGCACCCACGACGTCCAGCACCGTCCCGAGCTCGACGGCGGCGAAGCCCTCGGGGTGCTCGAGCGGGAAGTTCATGAGCGGTGGGGCGGGATGCGCCCGGATCGCCGCGTCGTCGCGTCGCATCGTCAGCGCGTCATCCGCAAAGAATGGGTGTCCGCGGCGGACGAGCTCCGAAGCAAGGCTCGACTTTCCGCCGCCGGCCTGCGTCGCGAACGCGAGCACGCCATCCGGCCCCTCGACGGCGCTGGCGTGCAGCGCCTCCAGGCCGTGGGCCTCGCTGGCCTTGAGCAGGACGGCGTCGAGCAGGAAGCGTCGCCATGCCTGCTCATCGAGCTGCGCCGGCGAGCACAGGAGCGTCCGCCCGTCCGCCGACAGCAGATACGTCGCCCGGTCGCCGTAGGTGATGCGCAGCTCGCCGCCGGCGGCTCGCTCGGCCACGCAGCGGCAGCCGTCGGGCAGGACCCCAGCCGACGTGTGCTTCGCGCCGGTCCAGGCGCCGTCGAGCTGTGCCGCACCGATCACGCGGATCGAGACGACGGGCTCCAGCGGGATGGAGGGTGTCAGACCGGCGAACGTCAGCTCCGAGCGCAGCCCGAGGCCGAAAGCGTTGAAGCCCCAGTGCGCGACGGGAGCCCCTACATCTCCGTCAGGCGGCCGTAGCCCCGCTCACCCGGCGGCAGGAGCGGGCGACGCTCGTGCTCGACCCAGGCGTGCGCCGCGAACTCCGGCGCCGGACGCACTCCGATGATGAGCGTGCTGGAGATCCCGCGGCGAGCGAGGAGCCCCGTCAGGACGAGCGAGCGCATGAGGCAGCGGCCGTCCGTCGGCAGCAGGCGCAGTGTGCGCACGACCGCCCGGCCCAACCGCAGCCCGCTCTCGTACTCCGCCTCGCCCGGCTCGCGCGCTTGACCCGACGCCCCCGCGCCGACGGGTTGCCATCCGCGCAGCCGCCGCACGACCTCGGGCAGTTCGTTTTGGCGCAGCCACCAGCGCACGCGGCAGTAGGCAGCGAGGACCTCTCCGGTGAGCCGCAGCTTTCGGCGCGCGGGCAACGGCGCCGCGAGCTCCGCGACCGCGAGCGGCCGAGGCCTGCGGCGATCGGATCGCGCGGCAGCCATCAATACTCGATGATCGTGCCCCGCCGGCGCGTGAACCCGATCGTCTGCGCCAGCAGCCACAGCGACAGCGGCAACATCGCTGCCCCGAAGGCGGCCAGCTTGAGGAGGGCGACGCTCGGCGAGCTCTGCATCTCCGCGTTCACGAGCAGGTGGCGCATCAGGTCGACGGCCGGCGTGAACGGCTGGACGTCAGCGGCCCAGCCGATCCATCCGGGCAGCAGGTCTACCGGGAAGTACAGGCCCGATACGAGCGAGATGGCGGCCAGCAGCAGCCCGACACCGAGCGCCGACTGCTTGACGATCAGGACCAGACACGCGCTGAGAAGGCCGAACGGCGCGAACGACAGCGCGGCGAGGAACGCCACCGGGAAGCCCAGCAGCGCCCGTGGCAGATCGAGATCGACCCCGAAGGCGGCCACGCCGAAGAGCAGGGTCACGGTCCCGGTGACCAGCGCGATCGCGAACGGGAACAGCAGCATCGCGCAGATGCCGGCCACCGGGCCGAGCGGCGAGAGCACGACGCGCGCGAAGGTTCCGGCCACGAGCTCCTGCCTGACGATGACCGGCGCGCCGCCGAGCAGCGCCTGCAGCATCGCGAAGATGACGAGGCCGACGAGCACGAAGGCGAAGTACTCGTCGGGCGACTCGAACGGTTCCACCCGGACCAGGCGAGACACGTAGTAGAAGATCGTGAGGCTGACGAACGACCCGAAAACGGTCCCGATCAGCTGCAGGCGGTAGCTGAGCGCCGTCTGGAAGTCGCGCCGCAGCACGGCCGCCCCGGCCCCGGTGTAGGCGCGCACGCGTGTCATACCGGCTCCAGTCGTCCGTCTCGCACGACGAACGCGCGGTTGTGCCTGACCTCGGTCTGGCGCGCCGGCGCGCACCAGACCGTCGTGCCGCCGGTCGCCGCGTGCTCGTCCACCGCGCTCAGCAGGAGCGCGACCCCGTCGTCGTCGAGGCTCGCCGACGGCTCGTCGAGCAGCACCAGCCGGGGTGCGTGGAGGAAGGTCAGGGCCAGGCGCACCCGCTGGCGCTGTCCCAACGACAGGCGGTCCGCCCGCCGGCTGGCAAGATCGGTCAGCCCGAAGCGCTCGACCGCGCGGGCGACGGTCGCGCGGCGCCGCGATCGCGGGACGAACGCCAGGCCCGCCCAGAAGTCGAGGTTCTGGCGCACCGTCAGGCGGGCGTACAACCCGCTGTCGCCCGCGGCGAGAAAGCCGACCTTTGTCTGGTAGGCGCGGCGATCGGTGTCAACACGCAGCCCGTCGAAGCTGACCGTTCCGCGGTCGGCGACGATCAGCCCGGCCATGAGCCGCATGAGCGTCGTCTTGCCGGCGCCGTTGCCGCCGCTGATCCACGCCGTCGTGCCGGCTGGCAGCGCGAGGTCGACGCCGTCGAGGATGGCGCGCTTCCCGAGCACCTTCGTAACTTCCTCGACGATCAGGGCGGGGGCGCGGCCGTCCGGATCGAACCGAGGTTGATCTCCTGCCACGAGCGCGGCGTCAGCGCTCGGCCGCGCGCTCATCGGGCCGCGCCACGACGAGCACGTTGCCATGCGACGAACCCGGGCCCGAGATGGAGCAGGAGGTACAGCGGACGCCAGCAGTACGCGGCGATGAGCCCCAGCCGACCGCGACGCGCCAACGGCGACCACCAGCGCATGAACGCCACGGTCGGGAACAGCTCACGCCACAGGATATCCAGGCGAGCACGCCATCCTCGGGTCTCTGCCAGGTGCTCCAAGGCGAGCGCGAGCGGTACCGGCTCGAGGCGCAGCGTGGCCTCGGCCGAGGCTGCTGAGACCAGGTCGAGGCGCGTCGCGAGTGCCGAACCGGCGGGCAGCAGCCGTAGGCCGGTGGCGAACGCCTCCGTGGCGCGCAGGCGCCGCGCCAGATCCGCGGCATCCCGCCACGTCTGCTCCGGAACCAGTTCGAGGGCGCGGCGCAGATCCTCGAGCGGCTTCTCCTCGTCGCGGCCATGCTGAGCGGCATGCAGGGCCACGTGCAACGTGCGGCCGGGCCGGTCGAGCACCCGGACCACCATCCCGCCCACCTGCTCGCTGTCGGTCGTGGACGACAGAGCGTCCCACACCTCCTGCGGGGCAGCCCGAATCCCGATCAGGGTCGTGTGCAGATCCACGTGGTGCTGGGCGCGCTGCCACTCGTGCGAGTCCTTGCGCGGGTGCGCCAGCGGGCTGGCGGTGTCCTCGAAGCCGCGCTCGCGCAGGATCGCTTGGGCGGCCGTGATCTGGCGCGGGTCGACGAGCAGGTCGCAGTCGGCGTACGGGCGCACGCTGCCGTCGTCGTACAGCCAGCGGGCGATCGCGGGACCTTTGAGCAGGATGAATGGGACGCCTCGCTCGGCGAAGCCCCGCATGAGCTCTGCCGTCAGCCCGTCTACGTGCAGCGACCACACGGTGAGCTTGGCCTCGGCCGAAGGCGACGCGTGTTGCTCGGAGGCCACCCCCGCAGCGTAGACGGCCACGAGCACGCCCGGTGCAGACCCGCGAGGGACTGGACGTACGTCTAGGAATGCCGCCAGAACGCCGCGGCGGACGCGTTATACACGTACGGTTGCAAACCTTGTTCTTGGTAAATCAGGAGATTTGAGGCTGGCACGAGTGGCGACGGAACGCCGATACGCGGACGAAACCACCGAACTACCGGACCCCGGGCACAGCGAGCCCACTAGGCCTCAGGGACAGCCCCTGCCCGCTTACGACGAGCTCGTCAGTCCGAGGCAGAACGCGCTGAGCGGTCGGGACCGCAGCCGGCATCGGATGCTCATGCTCGTCGACGTGTTGGCGCTGCTGGGTGCATACGGCTGCGTCGAGCTCGCCGGTATCGGAGCCGGCGGCCTGGGCACGGCGCTCGTGATCCTCGCCTGCCTTCCGCTCTGGGTGCTGCTCGTCCGCTTCCTGGGGCTCTATGACCGCGACCGTCACCTGATCCATAACGGCACGCTCGACGAGGTGCCCCGCCTGGCGCTGGCGGTCTTCATCGCAGGCGCCTCGATCTTCATCGCCGCGCCTCCACTGACCGGCGTGGAGTTCGGCCGCGGCGACGCGTTGGGGCTCATGGGGTTCGGCCTGCTCCTCGTCACGACGCTGCGCAGCGCCGCGCGCGGGCTTGTGCGGCGCTGGCATGAACCCGAGCGGTGCTTGATCGTCGGCTCCGGCGCGGTCGCGCAGCTGATCGCGCGGAAGCTCGCGGGACATCCGGAGTACGGAGTGAGGCTGGTGGGCTTCGTCGATGTCGAGGCCGATGCGGAGCATGACCGGTCGGTCCGCGTGCGCGGGGCGGATGCGTACCTGCAACCCGTCGCCAGCAACGGCTCTGGGAGTAACGGCATTCCCAAACACGGCTCTCCCCGCCTCGGCGACCACGCTCGGTTCAGCGAGGTCTGCCGCGAGTTCGGCGTGGAGCGCGTCGTGATCGCCTTTAGCTCCCTGGGGCATGAGGATCTGCTCGAGGTGGTGGCGGCCAGCAAGGCGCTGAACCTGAAGCTCACCGTCGTTCCGCGTCTGTTCGAGGCGATGGGACACCGCGTCGAGGTCGACCACATCGAGGGCATGACCCTGCATGGCATCCGAGGCGCCAGCCGGACGCGCTCGGCGATGGCGCTCAAGCGTACGGTCGACGTGGTGCTTGCCGGAATGATGCTGCTGGTCATCAGTCCACTGCTGGCAGCGATCGCGCTCGCTGTCAAGCTCACCTCTCCAGGTCCCGTGCTGTTCGCCCAGCAGCGCATCGGACGAGACGACCGCCCGTTTCGGATGCTCAAGTTCCGCACGATGATCGCCGACGCCGATTCGCTCAAGCCGCAGCTCGCCCACCTCAACGAGGCCGACGGCCCGATGTTCAAGATCGCCGACGATCCGCGCCTGACGGCGATCGGGCGACGGCTGCGGCGCATGAGCCTCGACGAGCTGCCCCAGCTGTGGAACGTGCTGCGGGGCGAGATGAGCCTCGTGGGACCGCGACCGCTCGTGCCCAACGAGGATCACCACATCATCGGACGCCACCGCGACCGCCTGCGGCTGGCGCCGGGGCTGACGGGCCCGTGGCAGGTGCTCGGTCGCACCGCGATCCCGTTCCAGGAGATGGTCAAGCTCGACTACCTCTACGTGGCGGAGTGGTCGCTGTGGAACGACATCAAGCTCATGCTTCGCACCGTGCCGGTCATCCTGCTGGCGCGGGGGCACTGAAGCGCCCTCGCGGTTTCTCGCTCGGCGAGATCCTGAGCGGTGCGTGAAGTCTGCGCCTAACCGGTCAGCTTCACGAGCCTCACGCCATCCCCGACGCTCGTGTCGAACGATGCGCGTCCCGTCGCGGTGGCGAGTGGCGCCGTCCCCGTGCCGGGCTCGTAGATCGCGACGTCCATGGCTCGCGGCAGAGTCACCCCTACGAGGGTGCCGGCGTTGGCGATGTCGCCCCCGCTGGTCGTGTTCCACACGCTGGAGTCCTGCCACAGCGCCAGCCACCAGGACCCGTCGGCCTTCTGCAACAGCAGGTCCTGGACGGCGCCTCGCGGTCCCGTTCCGTCCGGGTCCCCGGTGTTCGACAACGTGTAGCTGAGCGGCACGCGAACGCTCTCCGACGGGCTGTCCACGAGCGCGAGCGTGTTCTTGATCGCGTTCGCTGCAGGCTTGGCTGTGCCGTCGTTGCGGTACAGGCCGAAGTGGTTCTGCTTGTTGGTCATCGTCGCGTCGAAGCGGAGGTCGAACAGCTCATAGGCGAAGGTGCGGGCTACGCCCGCCTTGGCGTACTCGAAGTACAGCCGCGGCAGATAGATGCCCGAGGCGCGCTCGCTGACCGGCTTGTGCCCGCCCGTGTGATCGAGCGCGTTGTGGTATCCCGTTTCGGTCGCGACGACGGGGGTTGCGTCGCCGCCGAACCCGAACTGCCGCGACTCGGCCATGCCCTGCACGAATGAGTAGTGCGCCGGCCCGCTCGGCTTCTCGTTGCCCGGATAGGGGTGCATGTTGCCGCCATCGGCACGCCGGCCGTCCAACGCGCCGGTCAGCATCGTGCCGAGTTCGTCGTAACGATCGCCGGTCACCGACGGCTCGTAGATCGGGACGTCCAACGGCGCGCCGTAGTCGTCGCCCTTCGCGAGGCGATAGAGTTGGTCCTGGCAGCCGCGCGTGTCGCTGACCCAGCCGGCGTACTTCAAGTCCGGCTCGTTCGTGCCCTCGAGCGCCTCGACCGCACCCCGGATCTTGTTTTTTGCGTCGCGTACGTCGATGTCCGCGCCGTCCCAGCCACCGGACACGATGCGGCACGAGATCAGTGTGCTCTTGATCCCGGCCGCGGCGAGATCGTTCGTGCGGTCGTAGACCCACTGCGGGTGGTCGAACGCGAAGCCGTCGCGGACATGGCGCACGCCGAGATCGAGGAGCTTGGACTTGAGCAGCGAGTAGTTGCCATAGACGGTGTTGCCGTAGTGGACGTGCGTGTTGACTCCAACGGAGTCGGCGAACGCACGGGCGTCCATCGGGGTCACAGCGTGTGCGACCCCCGGAAGTGCTAAGGGGAAGACGAGGGCGAGCACGGACAGGCGGCGCATGGCGTCCTCCTCGGGGTTGAAGAAGAACTCTACCGCCGCGCGTACCGCGACGGGAAGCGCGCTAGGCGCCCGCGCCGCGGGTTCTACTGGTAGGGATATACGTCGCCGTGCCGACCGCCGTTGGCCACGACGCCGAGAACGCGGACTTCCAGGTGGCGCAGTTGGGTGAGCAGCGCACCGACGCCGTCGCGCGTGCTGCGACCGAGATAGCTGACGACGATGACGCCGCCGACCACGCGCAGGAGCGGGATCGCGTCCGAGACAACGGAGACCGGCGGCGTGTCCAGCACGACGAGGTCGTGTTCGGTCTCGGCGCGGGCGATGATTGCGCGCATGCGGTCGGAGGCGATGAGCCCGGAGGGGTTCGTCGGATTGCGTCCGGCGGTGACCACGCTCATACCCACCTTCGGACCGTGACCGTTGACGCCCGCGACGATCGGCACGTGCTGCACGACATCTGAGATCTCGCAGTAGCCCTCGCTGAGCAGCTCGTTCAATCCGCCGTTGTCCTTGAGCCCGTAGCGGTCGACAAGCGAAGGCTTGCGCAGGTCGGCCTCGATCAGCAGCACCCGCAAGCCGCCCGACGCAGCGGCGACGGCCAGGTTCCACGCGAGCGTCGTCTTGCCCTCACCGGGCGCTGCCGACGTCACGATGACGCTGCGGACATCGAGCCCGGGATTGAAGAAGCGCGTGTTGGCCTGCACGACGCGAAACGCCTCGGCATCGGCGGCCGGCAGGGTGAGCGCGTCCCTGCCGCTGAGCGCACGGCTGCGCGGGATCGTGCCCAGCACCGGCAGCCCGCTGAGGTCCTGCAACTCCGAGAGCTGGCGGACGCGACGATCGGCCTGCGACCACAGCAGCGCGAGCGCGCCGCCGAGCACGAGCCCGAAGAGCCCGCCGAGCATGGCGTCCCGACGGGGGCGCGGTGACACGGCTTCGGCGGGTGGCACTGCCCGATCTGCGATCTCCAAGCCCCCCGTGCTCACGTCGATCTGCAGTTGCAGATCATCCAGACGCTGCCCGAGGGCGATCCGCCGTTCGCGGCCCCCGCGAAGCGTTTGAATGGAGGCGAGCGTCCTCCTGATGGAATCCCGGGCCCTTGTCAGGACGGCGCGGGCTCGCCGGCGGCGTTCCGCACGGAACTCCACCGCAAACGCGTTGGCGAGGTCCGCCGCGGCCCGGGGCTGTGGTGCGCTGGCGGTGACCCGGATCACGTTGCTCTCCTCGGGCTGCGTGGCGCTGACGCTCGCGGGACCCAGCGCAACGCCGGCGCGGCGCGCCGCGCGCACGGCCACGGCGCCAGTGCCGGAGACCCGGGCGCCGGCCGTCGCCTCGCCCGGGGTGGCCTCGACCTGGCGTCCGGGCAGGGACGGGCCGGTGTCGGAGATCACGTTGAGCAGGGCCGTCGCCTCGTAGCGTGGCTCCTGCCTGTCGGACAGGACGTAGGCGAGGCTCGCGACCACGACGGCGCACGCGACGATGAGCAATGCTCGTTGTCGAAGCGCCCCGAGCAGACCGGATGTTTGCTGCTGACCACGCATACGCCGCCTCCGTGCCGGTGCGTTTATTACATCGCCGTCCGCGGCGATGCTACCCGAGCAGGCTCTTTTGCACTGAACACCTGGTCACAGGGCCAGTGCAATCCGCCACGCATCTACAGGTGATCGCCGTCGGTCGGGTGGCGCTCGACGCCACCCTCGGCCTCGCTGGGCGGCGTCTCGGGCTCCCAGTCGACGGGCGAGCCCAGCGCGGCGCCCTTGAGCACCTTCAGCGTCAGCAGCGCGCACTTCATCCGCGTCGCCGAGATCTTGATGCCGAGCAGGTCCAGGACGTACTGGCGGTCGAGCTTGATCAGCTCGTCGATCGTCATGCCCTTGATCTCGTCGGACGTCATCGACGCCGACGCCTGGCTGATCGCGCAGCCGTGGCCGGAGAAGCGCAGATCGCCGATCTTGCCGTCGTCGGTCGTGCGGATCTCGACCGTCAGCTCGTCGCCGCAGAGCGGATTTGAGTCCTTGAAGGTGAGGTCGCACGGGTCCAGGTGGCCCCAGTTGTGGGGGCGCTTGTAGTGCTCGAGGATCTCCTCGCGGTAGATCGAGTCCATGCTGTCGTCCCTCTCGCTCTCGTTGCTCTCGTCGTCGCCAGGGAGCTCGTCGCTCATCCGAAGATCCGGCGCACCTCGCCGAGCGCGTCGACGAACGCGTCGACGTCGGCGCGCGTGTTGTGCACCGCAAACGAGGCACGCGACGTCGCCGCCACGCCGAAGCGCTGCATCAGCGGCTGCGCGCAGTGATGGCCGGCACGGACGCACACACCGGCGCTGCCGAGGATCTCGGCGATGTCGTGCGGGTGCGCGATGTCGTGCGTGAAGGCGACGAGCGCGCCGCGCCGGTCGGCGTCCAGCGGGCCCATGACGGTGACGTCGGACCGCTCGGCGAGCCGGTCCAGCGCATAGGAGCACAGGTCGCGCTCGTGCGCGCGGATCGTCTCCATGCCGATGGCCGAGACGAAGTCGACGGCGGCGCCGAGCCCGATCGCCTCGGCGATGTTCGACGTGCCGGCCTCGAACTTCGCCGGCAGCTGGCCCCAGCGGATCTCGTCGACGGAGACGGACGTGATCATGTGCCCGCCGCCGAGAAACGGCGGCATCGCGTCGAGCAGCTCCTTGCGCCCGTGCAGGATGCCGACGCCGGTCGGCCCGTAGAGCTTGTGGCCGGTCCACGCGTAGAAGTCGGCGTCGAGCTCGCCGAGGTCGACCGGGATCTGCGGGATCGCCTGCGAGCCGTCGACGGCGACGATCGCGCCAGCGGCGTGGGCCTTCTCGATGATCTCGGCGACCGGGTTGATCGTCCCGGCCGCGTTGGAGACATGGCCGACGGCGACGAGCTTGACGTTGCCCTTGGCGAGCAGCGTGTCGAGCTGGTCGAGCCGCAGGCAGGCTTCGTCGTCGACCTCGACCATCTCGAAGTCCGCGCCGGTCTGCTCGCAGAGCATGTGCCACGGCACGAAGTTCGAGTGGTGCTCGAGCTGCGTCGTGACGACGGTGTCGCCGTGCCCGAGGTTGGCGCGGCCCCAGGTGTAGGCCACGAGGTTCAGCGCCTCGGTCGCGTTCTTCGTGAAGATCGTGCAGTTCACCGGCCAGTTGAGGAACGCCGCGATCCGGTCGCGCGCGCTCTCGAAGAGCTCCGTCGCCTCGGCGGCGAGCGCGTAGACGCTGCGATGGACGGTGCCGCGATGGTTCTCGTAGTAGTCGTCCATCGCGTCGATGACCGGCTGCGGCGTCTGCGACGTCGCAGCCGAGTCCAGGTAGACGATCCCCTCACGCCGCAGGCAGGGAAAGTCCGTCGCCAGCGGGGTGTCGGCGAGGGTGCTCACGCCGGGACGCCGAACTCTTCGCGAAGCTTCGCGTAACCCTCGGCCTCGAGCCGATCGACGAGCTCGGGCCCGCCCTCTGTGGCGATCCGGCCGTCGAACATGATCGAGACGCGGGTCGGGGTGACCATGTGCAGGATGCGCTGGTAGTGGGTGATGATCAGCACGCCCATGTCGGCGCCGGCGGCGATGGTGTTGACGCCGTGCGCGACGACGTTCAGCGCGTCGATGTCCAGGCCCGAGTCGGTCTCGTCGAGGACGGCGAGCTTGGGCTGCTGGAGCGCGAGCTGGAGGATCTCCAGGCGCTTCTTCTCGCCGCCGGAGAAGCCCTCGTTGAGGTAGCGGGCGCTGAACTCGCGCGGGACGTTGACGAGCTCCATCGCCGCCTCGACGGTCTTGCGGAAGTCCTTCAGCGAGATGTCGCTCTCGCCGCGCGCCTCGCGGTGGGCGTTCATCACCATCCGCAGGTACTTCGTGATCGTCACGCCGGGGATCGCGACGGGGTACTGGAAGGCCATGAACAGGCCCATGCGGGCGCGCTCGTCGGGATCGGCCTGCGTGATGTCCTCGCCGCCGAAGAGGATCTGCCCGTCGGTGACCTCGAGGCTCGGATGGCCCATGACCGCGTTGGCCAGCGTCGACTTGCCGGAGCCGTTGGGCCCCATCAGCGCATGGACTTCGCCGGGCGCAACCGTCAGGTTGACGCCCTTGAGGATCTGCTTGTCCTCGGCCTGGACGTGAAGGTTGCGGATCTCGAGCGCGGGCATGGTGTCCTTGAAATCTCCTTCGTGCGGGATGGCCTGACGGATCAGGCCGGTGCGGGGGTTCGTGGGCCGGGCGCCGCAGGGTCGCCGGCGCGCGGCAGCTTGCGGGTCTGAAAATCGATCAGCTCGGCGAGCGTCGTGTCGGCGAGCGTCTTGAGCACGCCGACCTGCACGCGCGTCCACAAGAGCTTCGTGGCGCAACCGCGGCCGGAGTCGTCGTGGTGCGAGCAAAGCACGCGGCCGTCGTCGTTGCGGTCGTCGACGAAGCACTCCATCGGTGCCAGCGAGCCCTCGAGCGCGAGGACGACCTCGTCCATCGCGATGCTCTGGGCCGGTCGTGCGAGGCGGTAGCCGCCGTGCGCGCCGCGCGTGGACTCGACGAGGTCGGCGCGCTTGAGCAGCGCGACGATCCGCTCGAGGTAGGCGAGCGGCAGGTTCTCGCCGTCGGCGACCGCTTTGAGCGACACGGGCTGGTCATGACCCTGGCGCCCGAGCTCGATGAGCAGGCGCACGCCGTATTCGGCTTTGGTCGTGAAGAACACGGCCGCTAATCCTACCAGCGAGGTCGGGATAGCGTTTGGACGCGCGTGCGGGACGGCGTGTGCGCTCGGCTCCGTCCTACTGCGTCAGAAGCGGCGCACCCGCACGCGCACGCGTCCGGCCCGCGCCCACGCGGAGATCGCGTAGTGCCCCGGTGCGCAGCTCGCGGTTGGTCGAGTTGACCTGAAACGGCGTCGGCGTCGGCCCCTGCGGCGCAGCTGTCTTCCTGAACGTGCCGTCGGGCCCTGCGAGCCGTGCGTCCGGGCCGCGCCGGCCTGACCAGACGGTCAGCGCGCGGCCGCCGCTGAGCGGGATCCTTGACGGCCAGCAGCAGCTGCACAGGACAACTCGCCGCGGAGCATGCTGATCGCTCGCGAGCTCCCGGTCACCGCTGCCGAGTACGCGACGATGCAGCATCACCCTGATCGGCGCGTCGATTCTTGTCGACGGCAGCTCAAGCGTGCTGCAGATGGCGGCACAGGTCGGGCTCAACCACCACGAGCGATGGAACGGGTCCGGCTATCCCAATGGAGTCTCGGGAGACGACATTCCGCTCGTCGCCCGTATCGCCGCGATCGCCGACAACTTCGACGCCATCACCCACACGCGGCCGTACAAGGATGCGAGACGATCGAGCGCGCGCTCGCCCGAAGAGAGCGGCCTCCCGGCAGACCGTCGCCGGCCCCGTTCGTCCAGTCTGCGGGCAACGCCTACGAAGTACTCCAGTAGTGACGATGACGTTGCTATGCGCCACCTCACTCGCAAGGTCTTGCTGTTGTTGGCGTGGGCGCTTCTGTGCGTGCTGTCAGGTGGGCTGCTGCTGAGCGCCCAACGTCAGAGCGAGCGTGACATCACGCGTGTGTTTGAGGACCGCACAGACGTGGCGGCTCGGTTGACGGAGACCTATACGCGCGATCTGCTCGACCAGGAGCGCCGTGTGGCAGGGCGCGAGTTGTCGTCGCCCAGCGTCAGCGCACAAGATTTCGAGAGCGTCACGAACCTCTTTGGCTACGAAGCCGCCGTGCTGCTGGATGCGCGCGGCCGCGTGCTGCGCGTTGCCCCGGCCAAGGCGCCGCTGATCGGCCAGGACCTCACCAAGAAGTACGCCCACCTGCGCACGGCCGCGACCGGCCGCACAGCGGTCTCCACGGTGGTTCCGTCGGCGGCAAAGGGTATCCCGATCGTGGCCTTTGCGACCCCGTTTGAATCCGGGCAAGGCCGTCGCGTCTTCAGCGGCGCCTTTGACGTTCGCACGACGCCGATCGGCGCCTATCTCCGCAAGGTCACCCCGCTCGAGGGCGCGCGCGTCTATCTGTATGACTCCGCCGGGACGATCGTCGCGAGCAGCCGCAACGACCTCCTCGGGCTGAAGACCCTCGCCCAAGCCGATCCGGAGCTTGCCCGCGCAGTGACGCGCGCCACCGCCGGCCAGACCGGCGGTGGCTACCAATACTCCACCCGGCCCGTCGCCGGCGCGCCCTGGCGGCTGGTGATCGCGGTGCCCAGCGCCCAGCTCTTTGAGCCGATCAATGGTTCGCGTCGCTACCTGCCCTGGCTGTTGTGGGCGGCCGCCGTGCTCGGGGGGCTTGCCTGCTCACTGCTGGTTGGCAACCTACTCTCCTCGCGCATAAAGCTTCGCGACGCAAACCAAAGCCTCGACCAGCTCGCGCGCATCGATGCACTGACCGGCCTGTACAACCGCCGGCAGGCCCAGGACTCACTCGACGAAGCCAGCGCCAACGCCCATCGACACGAACAGCCGCTGTCGGTGCTGATGATCGACGTCGATCACTTCAAGCAGATCAACGACAACTACGGCCACGACACCGGTGACGAGGCGCTGCGTCTGATTGCCGACATCGTGCGCACGACGTTGCGCGCAGGCGACGTACTTGGCCGCTGGGGCGGCGAGGAGTTTCTCGCGATCCTGCCCTCGACCGGTCGCAGCGGAGCAACCCGCGTCGCCGAGCGCGTGCGCGAAGCAATCTCCTCAACCCCGGTTGTCGTCGGCGATCAGCTCATCTCGCTCAGCGTCAGCATCGGCGTCGCGGCGCACAGCGGCGAGCCGAACGATGCGCTTGTCGCGGCCGCCGACACCGCCATGTACGCGGCTAAGGCGTGCGGGCGCGACCGAGTCCAAACCGAATGACTGACACGAATCGGGTACGTGCCGCTCTGGCCAGCAGGCCGTTCTGACCGCGAGGACCCCGATCAGCAGCCCCACGATCAGCACGTCGATGAGCAGATGCGACCGTAATAGGCGCGAAACGGCTCGCCGTCTTGGCCGGTCCGCTGGCCTTCCAGGGCGCGAGCGATGACACCGGGCCGCGCAGACCAGTAGGAGGCGCCGACGGCGGCCGCGGCGGCGAGCAGTGTGGCGGCGGCGGCGAGCGGCAGGAGGATCGCGGCGCGCATGAGCATGCGACGTGAACGCGCGCCGCCAGCACAAGGTTGCGCGTCGACGCGCTAGAAGTCGTTGTGCATGGCCGAGTTCGCACCAGGAGAAGTCTTCGCCGATCACCGCATCGAGGGCGTCGCCGGGCGCGGCGGCATGGGCGTCGTGTACCGCGCGACGGAGCTCGGCCTGGAGCGGATCGTCGCGCTGAAGGTCATCACCCCGGTGCTCGCGCAGGAGGAGGACTTTCGCAAGCGCTTCGTCGCGGAGTCCAAGGCCGCGGCCTCGATCGAGCATCCCAACGTGATCCCGGTCTACCACGCGGGCGAGCGCGACGGCGTGCTGTTCATCGTCATGCGCTACATCGACGGCCCCGACCTGCGGGCGCTCGTGCGCGCCGAGGGGCGCCTCGATCCCGAGCGCGCGGCGCACATCGTCGCCCAGGTCGGCGATGCGCTGGATGCCGCGCACCGCCACGGGCTCGTGCACCGTGACGTCAAGCCCGCCAACGTCCTGCTCGGCGACGAGGATCACGCCTACCTGACGGACTTCGGGCTGACGAAGCGCTCGGCGACGACCGACGGCGGCGCGCTGAGCCGCGCCGGTGGCTGGGTCGGCACGCTGGGCTACGTCGCGCCCGAGCAGATCCGCGGCGAGCGGATCGATGCTCGCACCGACGTCTACGCGCTGGGCTGCGTGCTCGTGCACGCCCTGATTGGCAGCGCGCCGTACATGCGCGACACCGACGAGGCGACCCTGTGGGCGCATCTCAACGCGCCGCCGCCGAGCGAGGAGGTGCCGCCCGCGTTCGAGGGGGTCGTCGCGCGCGCGCTCGCGAAGGACCCGTCGGACCGCTACCCGTCGGCGGGCGACCTCGGCCTCGCGGCCTTGCGTGCCGCGGGCCGCAGCGCCACGTCGGTTCCCGAGCGCAACGTCGGCCGCGGCCAGGCGGCCCCGATCGCCAGCGCGACCGCGCCGACGGCGCTGCAGGGCGCGACGGCGAGCGACCCCGACGGCGAGACGCAGGCGTCGCCGGTGGCGGAGGCGCCCGCCGCCGCGGGCG
>CADCVQ010000021.1 GCA_902806175.1 uncultured Solirubrobacteraceae bacterium | reverse complement strand
CGCGCGCAGGTGCGGCCACGCGAGGATGATCGCGACGAGCGCAAGCAGCGCGGCCGCGCGTGCGACGTTGCCCCACCGCACGCGCGCATGCAGGGGCAGCGGATCGTCGGGCTCCATGTCCTCCCTAGGCGCCTGCGCTGCGCAACTCGCCCCCGAGCGGCGATCGCGCCCTGGTGGCCCGTCTCGTAGCGAGACGGACCTAGCTCGCTATCATCCGCCGCCGCATGCCTGCACACGATCCGCTCTACGACCTCATCCTGATGCTCGACAGTGCCGCGCCCGAAGATCAGCGCCAGAAGGTGCTGAGCGGCGTCGAGTCGACGATCTCCAGCGGTGGCGAGATCGTCAACACCCAGGACTGGGGAGTGCGCCAGACCGCATACGAGATCCGTCACAAGGCCGATGCCGAGTACCACCTGCTGCAGTTCCACGGCGCGCGCGACGTGCTCGAGACGCTGCAGCGCACGCTGAAGATCGCCGACGGCGTCGTTCGCTTTCGCATCATCAAGCTCGCGCCGGGAACTCCGGCGCCCCCTGCGAACCGCCCCGAGCCGCGCCCCACGGGCATCGGCGAGACGGTCGCGCCCGAGGCTTCCGCGCCCGCCGCGGAGCCCGCTGACGCCGTCGCCTAGCGCGCCGCGGCCGTCGCGCCGCAGTGGCCGCGTCAGAAGTGCGCGCTTGCGCGCGACCCTGTGACAAAAGCACGGAAGTAGCGGCGTGACCGGCCGTGCCCTCCGATGCCGGGTCTAGACTCGCCGCAAGATTCGTTCGTCTCCGAAGGAGGGTCTGTCCCGCCCTCGTGAGCGAGCAGAGAACATCGGAGTCGCACGACTCCCAGACAGCACGCGCTCCGTCGCGCGCGCTCAGGAGGCGTTTGTATGAGCGGTTTTGACATCAACACGGTAACGGTCTCGGGGAACCTCACCCGCGATCCCGAGCTGCGCAACCTCCCCAACGGGGGCCAGTCGGTCTGCCAGCTGCGGATCGCGCACAACGACCGCTACAAGGACAGCTCCGGCGAGTGGGCCGACCGTGCCTCGTACTTCGACGTGTCCGTCTGGGGCGGCCTCGGCGAGTGGATGGCGAACAACCTCTCCAAGGGACAGAAGGTCGTTGTCTCCGGCCGGCTGAAGTGGCGCGAGTGGGGCGAGGAGGGCAACAAGCGCCAGTCCGTCGACATCTCCGCCGACAGCGTCGTTCCGGTGGTCCGCGACGGCGGCGGCCGCAGCGGTGGCCAGTCCAACGGCTTCACCCCGCGCTCCGACGTCCCGGCCAACACCGACGACTTCCAGCCGGTGCCCTCGGGCGGCGGCGGAGGGCGTCCGCCCGCCGACGACGACATCCCGTTCTAGCACGCGCCGCTCCTCGCGCCCGAACGCCTGTGAGCCCTCGCCGCCGCCCGTTGCGGCGAGGCTCGTAGACGTCGTGGCAGCGATCCGCACACGATGGACACCCTGCCTGGCGTGACCGTGCGCTAGCGTCCGCGCCGTGGACGAACGCGCACTGGCCTACGACGGCTTCGATCCTCAGGACGAGGGGCTGCGCGAAGCCCTCACCTCAACCGGCAACGGCTACTTCTGCACGCGCGGCGCGGCCGAGTGGGAGGACGCCGACGACGTCCACTACCCGGGCACGTACGCGCACGGCCTCTACAACCGCGAGACGACGATCATGGGCGGCCGGCCGGTCCTCAACGAGGACCTCGTCAACCTGCCCAACTGGCTCGTCCTGAAGCTGAAGATCGAGGACGAGGACGCGATCCGGCTGGGCAACGTCGAGCTGCTGGACTACCGCCACGAGTACGAGCTCGCCACCGCGATGGTCATCCGCACGCTGCGCTTCCGCGACCGCGCCGGCCGCGAGACCTCGCTGCGCAGCCGGCGCTTCGCGAGCATGGCGCACTCACACCAGGCGGCGCTGGAGTGGACGATCACCGCCGAGAACTGGTCGGGCACCGTCGAGATCGTCTCCGCGCTGGACGGGCGCGTGACGAACAACAACGTGGAGCGCTACGGCGCGCTCGAGGGGCGCCACCTGGACCCCGTCTCCCCGCGCACGTTCGGACCCGAGATCATCGCGCTGCACGTCGAGACGCGCCAGTCGAACATCTACGTCGCGCAGGCCGCGCGCACGCGCGTCTTTCGCGGCATCGACCAGCTCTACGTGCAGCGCTCGCTGTTTCAGGTCGAGGACTACATCCAGCAGGTGCTGCGCTTCGAGCTGCGGCGCCGTTCTCCGCTGCGCGTCGAGAAGCTCGTCTCGTTCTACACCTCACGCGACCGCGCGATCAACGAGCCGCTCACGAACGCCGGCAAGTCCGTCGCGCGCTACCCGAACTTCGACGAGGCGCTGCAGCGCCACACGCGCGCGTGGGACGAGGTCTGGCGCTCCAGCGACGTCCACGTGCCCGGCGACGACCGCGTCCAGCACCTGCTGCGCCTGCACGTCTCGCACATCCTGCAGGTCTGCTCCTTGCACACCACCAATCACGACGCCGGCGTCCCGGCGCGCGGGCTCAACGGCGAGGCCTACCGCGGCCACGTGTTCTGGGACGAGCTGTACGTCTTTCGCTACCTGACGTCGCGCCTGCCCGAGATCACGCGCGAGCTGCTCATGTACCGCTACCGCCGCCTGGGCGAGGCGCGCGCAGCCGCGCGCGGCGCCGGCTACCGCGGCGCGATGTTCCCGTGGCAGAGCGGCAGCGACGGCAGCGAGGAGACGCAGATCGTCCACCTCAACCCGCTCTCCGGGCACTGGGACCCCGACCTCAGCCACCGCCAGCGCCACGTCAACGCGGCGATCTTCTACAACGTCTGGCATTACCACCAGGCGACCGACGACCTGGACTTCCTGCGCGACCACGGCGCCGAGATGATGCTCGAGATCGCGCGCTTCTGGGGCTCGATCGCGCACTACGACGCCGGCCGTGACCGCTACGAGATCCACGGCGTGATGGGTCCCGACGAGTTTCACGAGAAGTACCCCGGCGCGGAGGAGAGCGGCCTGCGCAACAACGCCTACACGAACGTCATGGTGGCCTGGATCTGCGAGCAGGCCCAGGTCGTGCTCGGCCTGCTCACCGAGCGCCGGCGCGACACCCTGCGCGCGAAGATCGGCCTCACCGACGAGGAGATCGCGCGCTGGCAGGACATGAGCGCCAAGATGTACGTCCCCTTCCACGGCGACGGGATCATCAGCCAGTTCGAGGGCTACGACGACCTCGAGGAGCTCGACTGGGACGCCTATCGCGCCACCCACGGCAACATCCAGCGCCTGGACCGGATCCTGCGCGCCGAGGGCGACGACCCCGATCGCTACAAGCTCGCCAAGCAGGCCGACACGGTGCTGCTGTTCTTTCTCTTCTCGCCCGAGGAGATCGAGCGGCTGTTCGCGCGGCTGGGCTATGACTGGGGTCCCGACAGCGCGCAGCGCAACATCGAGTACTACGACGCGCGCACGTCGCACGGCTCGACGCTGAGCTACATCGCGCACGCGGGCGTGCTGGCGCGGATCGACCCCGAGCACTCGTGGGAGCGCTTCCTCGTCGCGCTCGAGAGCGACATCGGCGACGTCCAGGGCGGCACGACGAAGGAGGGCATCCATCTCGGCGTCATGGCCGGCACCGTCGATCTCGTCCAGCGCGCCTACACCGGCGCGGAGATCCGCGACGGCGTGCTGTACTTCGCGCCGACGCTGACCAAGCGCCTGCACGGGCTGACGTTCCCGATGCAGGTTCGCGGCACGCCGATCCGCGTGACGCTGCGCGAGGACGAGCTGACGGTCGTGATCACCGGCGGCTTCAGCCGCGCGATCAAGGTCGGCATCGGCGACGACGTGCGCGAGCTCGGCGCCGGCGAGCGCTGCACCTTCGCGCTGGACAGCGCAGGGCGGGCACCGGCACCCGTCGGGCAGACCAGCGACGTCCACGGGAGCACGTAGATGCCGGGCTTTCGCGGAGCGATCTTCGACGTCGACGGCGTGCTGGTCGACTCTCCCCACGAGGCCGCCTGGCGCGACGCCTTCCAGGAGCTCATGCAGGGCGAGTGGGCCGACATCGCCGACCAGACGAGCTGGAACCCCGACGCGTTCACGTCGCAGGTCTACCAGCAGGAGCTCTCCGGCAAGCCGCGGATGGAGGGCGCGATCGCGGCGCTGAGGCACTTCGGGGTGCCTGAGCCCGAGACGCGCGTCGACGCCTACGCCGAGCGTAAGCAGGAGATGGTCGTCGAGCTGATCGAGGCGGGGAAGTTCTCCGCCTACCCCGACGCGCTGCGCTTTCTGCTCGCGGTCAAGGACGCCGGGATCGGCGTCGCGGCCGCGTCCTCGTCGAAGAACGCGGGGCTCTTCCTGCGGCAGATCCGCCTGGACGAGTTCGCCGAGCAGGACGGCCTGCAGTACGGCTGGATCGAGCCCGGCCTGACGCTGCTCGCCGCCTTCGACGCCGACATCTCCGGTCGCCACTTCGAGCGCGGCAAGCCGCACCCCGAGATCTTCCTGACGGCCGCTCAGGAGCTCGGCGTCGAGCCGCAGGCGGCGTTCGTCGTCGAGGACGCCGTGTCGGGCGTGCAGGCCGCCAAGGCCGGCGAGTTCGCCGCGCTCGGCGTCGCGCGCCACGACGACGAGGCGCTGCTCAGCGCAGCCGACGCCGACATCGTCGTGACCACGCTGGACGCGATCGACCTCGCGCGCCTGACCGAGGGCCGGCTCGTCAGCGCCTGACGCGCCGCAGCCCCGGAGCACAGCCCGGGGACCCGCCCGAACGACCTCCGCTACGGTGCCGCGATGCCTGCGGGCGACGCGGAGCCTGCCGAGGGCGACCGCGAACGGTGGCTGACGCCGGGCGTGCGCGGGATCGGCAGCGCGAGCCTGCTCACCGACGCCGGCCACGAGATCCCGACGTCGCTGCTGCCGTCGCTGCTGACGGGCACGCTCGGGGCGCCGGCGGCGGCGCTGGGGATCATCGAGGGCATCGCCGACGGTCTTGCGGGGGCGGCGCGCTCGCCGCCTTCGCCGCGATTCACGGCGATCGAGCCGTCTTTGTCACAATGACGTGCCCGCGCGCCTCGCCGTGCGCGCATCCGCAAGCGACACAAGGACTTCTTCAGTGGCAAAGCAGCGCAACCGTGGCAAGCCCACGCGTCGACGAGACAAGAAGGGCGGTCCCGGCAGCGGGCGGCGCAAGCCGTGTCCGTACTGCAAGGAGAAGATCGAGCAGGTCGACTACAAGGACACCGCCGTCCTGCGCAAGTTCATCTCCGAGAAGGGCAAGATCCGCTCGCGGCGGATCACCGGTGCCTGCCGGCGTCACCAGAGCCAGATCGCCCGTGCCGTCAAGCGCGCCCGCGAGCTGGCGCTGCTGCCGTACGTCAACGAGGGCGGGCGTGACGACACCGAGCGCGAGGGTCGCGGCGGGCGCCGCGGCCGCGACGACCGCTAGGGCCGCTCGGATGCCGTCCGCAATCCTGCTGCAGGACGTCGATCATCTCGGCGCACGTGGCACCGTGGTCGACGTGTCCAAGGGCTACCTGCGCAACTACCTGATCCCGCGCAAGCTCGCCCAGCCGGCGACAAAGGGCGCGCTCGACGAGGCGCGGCGCGTGAGCGAGGCAGCCGACAAGGCCACGCAGGCGATCCTCGCCAAGGCGACCGAGGACGCCGAGGTGCTCAGCCGCACCGTGCTGACGATCAGCCAGCAGGCCGGCGACGACGGCCGCCTGTTCGGCTCGGTGACCAACCAGGACATCGCCGACGCGATCGAGGAGGCCCGCGGGATCAAGGTCGACAGGCGCAAGATCCACCTCGACGAGCCGATCAAGAACGTCGGCACCTATGTGGTCGTCGTCGAGGTCGCCGAGGGCGTCACGGCCTCGGTCAAGACGATGGTCGTCGAGCGCAAGTAAGACCCTGCCGCTCGCAGCCCTCGCCGACACGATCTGGAGCGTCATCGGCATCGCCGGCGGCGCTGTCGGGATCGTCGTGCTGCTGTGGGCGGCGCGTACCGGGCTCGCCGACCGCCAGGACGAGGATGCCGCGCGCGACTTCTACGACGTGCACGGACGCTGGCCCGACGAACCCGTCTAGTCTCGTGATGCGAACGACCGAATCACGACACTAGCGCGCAGTGGACGACGCCGCGCGCACGCGGGCGCTGCGACTGCGCGCGCAAGCCCTGACGGGCCCGCGCGCGGCAGGTGTCGAGCAGATCCTGGAACGCCTCGTCGGCGTGCAGGCGCAGGATCTCGCGTTCGCGCGCCTGGCGTTCCGGCGGCGCTGCTCGAGCGCGCTGACGGCCGCTGACGTCGACAAGGCGCTGCGCGAGCGAGCGGTCGTCTGGACCTGGGCGATGCGCGGCACGCTGCACCTCGTCCGCGCCGACGATGCGCGCTGGCTCGTCGGGCTGCTGGGCCCGATCTTCGCTGCGCGCGGGCGCCCGCGGCGACTGGCGCTCGGGCTGGACGACGACCGCTGCGAGCGGGGCGTCGGGGTGCTGCGCGACGTGCTGGGCGCGGAGGGTCCGCAGACGCGTGACGCGCTGGCGCCGCGCCTGCCGGTCGACCCGGCGGGCCAGGCGGCGGCGCACCTGCTCGCATATGCCGCGATGCGCGGCGTGATCTGCCGCGGCCCGCTCGCGGGACGCGAGCCGACGTACGTCCTGCTCGACGAGTGGATCGCCCCCGCGCCGGCGCCGCCCGCGCCGGACGACGCGCTGGCCGCACTCGGGCGGCGCTACCTCGCGGGCCACGGGCCGGCCACGGCGCAGGACCTCGCCGCCTGGTCGGGGATCGGCCTGCGCCGGGCGCGCCGCGCGATCGAGGCCGCCGCCCCGGCCACGTCGGCGCGGGTGCGCGACCGCGCACGGCCGCACGTGGCGCTGCTGGGCCACTTCGATCCATACCTGCTCGGCTACGCGTCGCGCGACCTCGTCCTCGATCGGCGCCACGCGCGGCGAATCCAATCCGGCGGCGGCTTCATCGCGCCGGCGGTGCTTGTCGACGGGCGCGTCGTCGGCACCTGGCGCCGCGCCGGCGGCGACTGGCTGGAGTGCTTTGAGCCGGTGGCGCAGGACGTGCGCGCGGCGCTGGAGCGCGATCGGGCCGACGTGGAGCGCTTTCTCGCCGCGGGGCGCTGACGTCCGGACCCAGCGCGAACATGCGTTCGCGCCGTAGCGCGCGAAAGTTTTTGTCCCCTCTCAGCGACTTGCCCGTCACCGGCGACGGCTCGTCCGCCTACCCTCGGCCCAGCCTTGAGCACCGACCCCGACTTCCCACCGCCGCGCCCGCCCGCGCAGATCTCCACCGGCGTCGCGCCACCACACTCGATCGAGGCCGAGCAGTCCGTGCTCGGCGGGATCCTGCTGTCGGACCGCGCGATGTACGGGCTCGTCATCGAGGAGGGCCTGAAGGCCGAGGACTTCTACCGCGAGCGCCACCGGCACATCTACGAGGCGATGCTCGCGCTGTACCGCGAGAGCGAGCCGATCGACGTCCTCACGGTGGCCGAGCACCTGCGCTCGGCGGGACGCTTGGAGGAGGCCGGGGGGAGGGCGGCGATCGACGAGCTGACGGGCGGCGTGCCGGGCCTCGGCGGGATCCGCCGGTACGCGCAGATCGTTCGCGAGCACGCGCTCATGCGCCGCCTGCTGACGAAGGCCTACGAGATCCAGGCGTCGGTGCTCAACCGCTCCGCGCCTCCTCGCGAGCTCGTCGAGCAGGCCGAGCGCGGGATGCTCGAGGTCGCGCACGACGACCGCCAGAAGGACTTCCGCACGATCGACGAGATCCTCCACGACGAGCTGAAGAAGATGGAGAAGCTCTCGCGCGAGGGCACGGCGCTGACCGGCACGCCGAGCGGCTTTCGCGACCTCGACGAGATCACCGGCGGCTTTCAGCCCGGAAACCTCATCGTCATCGCGGCGAGGCCGTCGATGGGAAAATCATGTCTGGTCACGAACATCGCCGAGAACGCGGCGATCGAGCACAACCTCCCTGTCGCGCTCTTCTCGCTGGAGATGTCCGAGACCGAGCTGGCGCAGCGCTTCGTCGCATCGCAGGGGCGCATCAAGGGTGACCTGCTGCGCAAGGGCCGCGTGGCCGACAACAAGTGGCCCGACATCCTCAAGGCCTCGGCCAAGCTCGCAGCGGCGCCCCTCTATGTCGACGACTCCTCCGATGTGGGCGTCCTCGAGATCCGCGCGAAGGCGCGCCGCTTGCACCAGCAGGCTCCACTGGGCCTGATCATCGTCGACTACCTACAGCTGATGCGCCCCGACCCCGGGTTGGACTCACGCGTGCTCCAGGTCGGTGCCATGAGCCGCGGACTGAAGATCCTCGCGCGGGAGCTCAACGTGCCCGTGATAGCGCTGTCGCAGCTCTCGCGGGCGGTGGAGACCCGCGGCAGCACACCGGAGAGCAAGAAGCCGTTGCTGTCGGATCTGCGGGACTCCGGCAGCATCGAGCAGGACGCCGATCTCGTCGCGTTCATCTACCGCGAGGAGTACTACGACAAGGAGTCCGAGCGCGCCGGGATCGCCGACATCATCATCGCCAAGCACCGCAACGGCGCGCTCGGGGACGTCGAGCTGACGTTCGCGAAGGAGTATCCGAAGTTCCTGAACTACACGTCGCCGGAGCGCTACGCGTAGCAGCAGGCGCAGGGGTTGCATCGCGCGCGGTTTTCGTGTCTACTCTGGGTGCAGTCGTCCTATAGGTCGTCCAACAAATGTGTAGGAGGGTAGGTCCAGTGCGCTCACGAGCACGCATCCTTAGCCTCGCTGTCCTGTCGCTGCTCGGAATCGCCGTGACTGGTGCTGGTATTGCCTGGGCATGCACGCCCTCTGGCTTCGGCACTCCAGCGAATCCGTCCACCGTCCCGCCGCCGGCCGCTACGCCGCCGGCGAACGTCGCACCGGCGGCTCCGCCTGTCGCCCCTCCGGCCGCTCCCCCGGCCGCGCCGCCGGCCGCGCAGGCCCCGGCAGCACCGTCGACGGGCACCGCCGCACCGAGCACGTCCAGCGCGTCCGCTTCGGCATCGACCAGCGGCGCGACCGCGCCTCGCAGTGCCAACGCGGGCGCCACCTCGCGCACGCCGGCCACTTCGCGCCGGTCCACCGCCCCGGCCCCCGCGCCGCGCACCTCGGGCTCGACGGCTCCGTCACAGGTCACCGCTGCGCCGAGCAACGCCGCGGCCAACGCGACAGCGCCTGCCACAGAGCCGGCGTCGGCAAGCTCGAACGCAACCACGCGGGCACGCACGTCGGCACGGTCCGGCGCGGCGGCACCCGCCGCCTCGGCGACGGCACCCGCAGCGTCCACGCGCAGCGCCACGGGCGATCTGTGGAGCGGCGTCAGGTCATCGGCCGCCTCTCCGATCTCGGCGGCTGAGGCAACCGCAGGCGGACAGAACGGCGGACTCGCCAGCGGCGTGGTCCTCGGGCTGGCCATCCTCGGACTCGGCGTCGTCGGTCTCACCGGTGCCTTCGTGGTCACCGCCGGCCGCCGCCGCGCAGCCAGCAAGAGCAACAAGAGGTAACCGTTCGGTCGGCCTCCGGGCCGACCGCGTTGCGACCTCCATGTCGTGGCATACGAGCCCCGGTCGCCGCAAGCGGCCGGGGCTCGTTGCTGTGTTCTCGGTGCCGCGTCCTTCGCATCCGGTCGAGCGTCGGGCGGTGTGAACCGAGCCGCGACCTCGGGCCGAGGCGCGGCGGCCCGCGTTGCCGACGTACCTCGCTCGAAACGTCCGGCGATGCTCGCGGCACGCATCTTCGCGCGTGCATCGCGCGTAGCCGCCGAGTCCGGCGCCGCGAGCCGCGTGCATTGGGCGCAGCCGCCGAGACCGGCGCCACGAGTCGCTGACCTCGCCGCCGCACGTCGTCGCATCGGCCGGCACGCGGCTACCCGTCACGCTTCGTGCCAGTCCAGCCGCACCCGGTCGGCTGCCGGCGCCGGCAGCCGCCGCGCGTCAACACGTGCCGACGTGTCGCTCGCGCGTCAGCCGGCCACTTCGGATCTGCGGCTGCCCGTCCTCCAGCAGCGCCGTGGCGCAGGCACCGCGGCGGCGTTGCTCCCCGCGGCAGCCCGCCCCCTGTTACCGCGCGCGCGAAATCGGCGCGCGCGCCGGACCCGCCCGGCCTACCTCGTCTTCGCGCTGACCGTCTTCGACCGCGGCCCGACGCGCTTGGAGACGTTGTCGCGGGCGGCGACGCTGTAGTAGTACGTCGTGTTGCGGCGCAGCCGCGTGACCTCGAGCGTGATCGCGGTGTTCAGCTCGGTGACGGAGAACGAGCACGCCGACTTGCACAGCGCGGTAGCGCGCCTGAAGTCCCGCGCCGTGCGAATCGGACGCAGCGACTGCTTGATGAGATAGGTGCGGGCCGCCGGCGCGGATGACCCGTCCGAACCCGGCGCACGGAAGCTCAGGACGATCTTGCCGCTGGAGCCGGCCCGCGCGGCGAGGGTCGTGACGCGCCCGGGCGTGCGCCCGAAGCGGCTCAGGCAGCGCACGCGCCCGCGAGCGGCACGGCGCGCAACGTCGCGTAGGGCGCGGGC
>CADCVQ010000020.1 GCA_902806175.1 uncultured Solirubrobacteraceae bacterium | reverse complement strand
CCGCGATGCCCACTCCGGGGCGCTCCGCCTGGCTGCAGTTGCCGTCCGCCGCCGTGCACAGCTTGTATGTCGCGGCGACGATCGGCGCGCGATCGCCCTCCGGAGGATTGACCCACGACAGCGCGTAGTCGTTGCGGTTGCGCCAATGCTCGCCGCCTTCGACTGTCACCGGCACTTGCGGCGGCGCGTAGTTATCGATCCTGGCCGTCACCGGTGCGGAGTCTCCGAGATTGCCCGCTGTGTCCTGTGCCCGAACTACGAGCTGCTGCGTGCCTTCGTCGGATCTACGCGTGTTGACAGTGATCTGACCAGCACCATTCGGGCAGAGTTCCGGCATCGCAAACGCTTCCTTTGTCGCCATGGCGCACGTGCGCTCATCGGAGCTTGCATTCTTGCTGGTGGTGACCGCTGTTGCCGTTCGCACGCCGACGTTGTCGTGCGCGTCGTATCCGAGCGGCTGCTCGCCGCTCACCCAGGCTCCATCAGCCAGCGGCGTCCCCGGGGTGATCGTCACACTGGGCGCCCGCACGTCAGCGATCCTCCAGTCAGCCTTGAGCGTGCGAATGAAGTTCTTGCCGTGCGACGAGCAGGTCGGCTTCCCTTGGCAGATGACGCGTTGCACGATCCGCGTCGCAACGCCGTTGAACTCCGCGGCATCTGCCCGCGTCGCCGTAGCGGCGGGCTTGAACAGCGCCTGCTGACGACAACGGCCGGCCCGGAGTTCGCGTTTGGTCCTGCGCTCGCGCTTGATCGTGAGCTGCTTGCCGCTCAGAAGATCGGCAAAGAGCTCGACTCCCCAGCGACAGTCGTCGCGACCCATGTGTCCAACCCAGCGAAAGTGCGTGATGACCGTTCCGGGCGGTGCGCTGATCGTCGCGACCGAGCGCGAGCGGTACTTAAGTTCGCCGCCGTGCCGCGGCTTGTTGGCGGTGATGAGCCCGCGCTCGCCATCTCCGTTGGGGGCACAGGCCCGGTCAAACTGCATTCCTCGTGTCTTGAACTCCCCGAACGCAGTCGTCGAGTTGTTCTCCGTGTCCGACTGGCACGCGGCGACCGCGAAGTCACCGGCCATCGCCGACCCGGCGCATACAAGCATCACGGTGAGTACTGCGCACGTCGCGCTCGTGATCGCAGTCAGCGTCCTTCGCATCGTTGTCCCCTTTTCAACGAAAGTTCTCGAGCAGCGCCCGCGCGGCGGCGGGCGCGACGGAAGTCCGGTCGATGCCGTCATAACCCGTAGAGGGTCGCGGGCGCGAAAACTCGCCCCCCTCCCTCAGAACATTTCTGCCCTGCCCCCAGCATGCATTCCCTGGATGAAGCCTTGCGCGCAACCCGAGCAAAATCAAGCCACAACCGAGCCTCACGGTTGCGGCACTGCCCACGGCTTCCGGCGTCCCGGTACTTCAGCAAGGCCCCGGAAATGGGTGCGTCAACGGCGTTCACCGCAAGCCTGGGATCGACCTTCAACCACGCCGCGTTTTTCATAGCTCGATCTGGCCGAACCCCGAGGCATAGCGTCCACTTGGCGCGCCGCCGCCCTCGCGCTGACGGTGACTGCGGCCGATATCCCGTGTCATGGATCAGAAGACGCGCACACTCCCACACCCAACCGCGATCGGTGAAGAGCGCCGAGCTCGCGAGCCCGCCACGCCGTACGACGCGGTGCGCGACGGCGCGCGTCTGGCCGCGCTACATGATCTCGGTCTGCTCGACACGGAGGCCGAGCAGGACCTCGATCGCTACACGCGCCTCGCGACCGACCTGCTGGGCGTGCCGGTCTCGCTCGTCTCGCTCGTCGATGCCGACCGCCAGTTCTTCAAGAGCCAGCACGGCCTGGAAGGCGATCTCGCCGACTTTCGGCAAACGCCGCTGAGCCACTCCTTCTGCCAGCACGCCGTAGCTTCCCGCCAGCCGCTGATCATCTCCGACGCGCGCGAGCATCCCCTTGTCGCCGACAATCTCGCGATCCGCGATCTCGGCGTGATCGCCTACGCCGGGATGCCGCTCGTGCTCTCCGACGGCCACGCGGTCGGCGCGTTCTGCGCGATCGACGGCGTGCCGCGGGAGTGGAACGAGCGCGATGTCAGGATCCTCGGTGACCTGGCGGCTGCGGTCACCGCTCATCTGGAGCTGCGCAGGTCACAGGCCGAGCAGGGCCTGCACGATCGCCTGACCGGCCTCGCCAACCGCGCGCTGCTGTGCGCGCAGGCCGACCAGCTGCTGCACGCGGTCGGGGGCCAGCAGCCGGTCTCGGTCGGCGCGATCTGCATCGGGTTGGACGACTTCAGGCTCGTCAACGACGCCTACGGTGCGGCGGCGGCCGACCTCGTGCTCAAGGAGGTCGGCGAGCGGCTGTCCGCGGCAGTGCGCGGGCGCGACCTGGTCGGGCGCCTGGGCGGCGACGTCTTCGCTGTCGTGGGCGGCGAGATGGACGACGAGTCCGCGGCGATGCGCTTCGCCGGGCGGCTGCGCGACACGGTCTCCAGGGTCGCGTTCGAGATCGACGGCCAGCGCGTCGGCGTGAGCGCCAGCGTCGGCCTGGCGGTCGCCGGGCACGGCACTTCGGGCAGCGATCTGCTCACGGCCGCCGACGCC
The DNA here is from genome assembly GCA_902806175.1 of uncultured Solirubrobacteraceae bacterium. Lineage (GTDB taxonomy): Bacteria > Actinomycetota > Thermoleophilia > Solirubrobacterales > Solirubrobacteraceae > CADCVQ01. The sequence continues at coordinate 32,910 of CADCVQ010000020.1, read as the reverse complement.
GCCATGCGCCGCGCCAAGTCGAGCGCCGGCGCGGTGCGAACCACCTGCGAGGAGACGGGCGACGTCGCCGCGGCGCAGCTTCGGCTGCGAGCGGCGCTGACCGGCGCCATCAGCCGCGGCGAGATGCACGTCGCCTACCAGCCGATCGTCGACCTCCAGAGCGGCGTGCCGACCGGCTTTGAGGCCCTGGCGCGCTGGACCAGCCCACAGCTCGGCGCGGTGTCGCCTGCCGTCTTCATACCCGCAGCGGAGCGCACCGGCGACATCGCGCGGATCGGCGACTGGGTGCTGCGCAGCGCCTGCGCGCAGCTCGCGCACTGGCGTCGCGACGGCGCCGAGCTGACGATGTCCGTGAACGTCGCTCCGCTGCAGCTCGCAGTCCCGAACCTCGCGAAGGTCGTCGCGTCCATCCTGGACGAGCACGGCCTGCCCGCCTCCGCGCTCGTGCTGGAGCTCACGGAGGGCGTCCTGATCGAGGGCGCCGCCGTGCAGGTGCGCAACCTGCAGTCGATCCGCGAGCTCGGGGTGCGCATCTCGCTCGACGACTTCGGAACGGGCTACTCCGCGCTCGGCTACCTCAAGCGCTTTCCGATCGATCAGGTGAAGATCGACCGGTCGTTCGTCGAGACGCTGGAGGCCGATCCCCGCGACGTCGCCTTCGTCAGGGTGATCCTGGGGCTCGCCGACAGCCTCGGGCTGCAGGTGGTGGCCGAGGGCATCGAGAATCCGCGCCAGCACCGGCTGCTCGAGCAGCTCGGCTGCCGCCACGGCCAGGGGTACCTGTTCTCGCCGCCGCGCCCGGCGGCGGAGGTCGTCGTCGCGCCGCGTCCGGCCCACTAGACCATCGGTCGCGGACGAGCCGGCGCCGGTCGCCCAGCGGGCCGCGCGCTCAGCGCCGGTCGATCGGGATCGTGAAGGGCTGGATGTCCTTCGCGCGCACGAGCTCGGCGCCGGTCCCCGCCTCGTAGCGCACGAGGTCCGCGCGGACCTGCTCGCGGCGCCCCTCGAGGTCGGCGATCTCCTCCTGCAGCTCGTCGCGGCGGCGCTCCAGCGCGGCGACGCGCTTGCGCGTGCGCTCGAGTTGGGACTCGAGCTCGAGCACCTTCTCGACGCCCGCGAGGTTGAGCCCGAGCTCGGCCGTCATCTGCTGGATGCGGCGCAGCCGCTCGACGTCCTGGTGGGAGTACAGGCGCGTGCCCTTCGGCGAGCGCTTGGGCTCGATCAGGCCGCGCTGCTCGTACATGCGCAGCGTCTGCGGATGCATGTCGGCCAGCTCGGCGGCGACCGAGATCATGAATACGCCGCGGTCGGAGGAGACCTCGATCCGCGTCGTCGTGCGGCGCCGCGGCGTGCTCATGACGCGAACAGCTTCGATCGCGGGTTGCCGTTGAAGACCTTCGCGAGATCGTCCACCGCAGCCTCCTGTTCGGCGTTGAGCTTGTCGGGCAGGTCGAGCGTGAAGCGGTAGTGGATGTCGCCGTGGCCGGTCTTGCCCAGGCGCTTGGGTCCCTCGCCGCGCAGGCGCTGCACGCTGCCTGGACGCGTCCCGGGCGGAACGCGCAGCGTCTTGCGCCCGTTGAGCGTCGGCACCTCGATCTCGCCGCCGCGCAGCGCCTCGGGCAGCGTGAGCGGGACCTCGACCTCGACGTTGTCGCCCTTGCGCGCGAAGACCGGCGAGTCCTGTACGTGCGTCACGACGAAGAGGTCGCCGTCGGCGCCGCCGTTGCGCCCGGGCTCGCCCTTGCCGGCGAGGCGGATCCGGCTGCCCTCGCGCACGCCCGCGGGGACGTTGACGCGGTAGCGCTTGACGGTCCGCTTGCGGCCCTCGCCATCGCACGTCGGGCACGGGTCCTCGATGATCGTGCCGGCGCCGTGGCACAGCGAGCAGGGCTGGGAGATCGAGAAGAGCCCCTGGCCCTCGGACTCGATGCCGCGCCCGTTGCAGCGCGGGCAGACGATCGGCGAGGTACCGGGCTTGGCGCCGGTTCCCGCGCAGGTCGGGCAGCGCTCGTAGGTGGGGACGGAGATCGGGATCTGGGCGCCGCCGATCGCCTGCTCGAAGCCGATCGAGACCTCTGCCTCCAGGTCGCGCCCGCGCTCGGCGCGCGTGCGCCCCGAGCCGCCGCCCGCGCGGCCACGCGCCTGGCCGAACAGGTCAGACAGGATGTCGCCGAAGCCGCCGGTGTCGAAGCCGGGCTGCCCCGTGCCGCCGCGACCCGTCTGCGAGAACGGGTTGGCGAGCGCGCGGTCGTACTCCTTGCGCTTGTCGGCATCGCCGAGGACGTCGTGCGCCGTCGAGATCTGCTTGAAGCGCTCCTCGGCCTTGGCGTCGCCGGGGTTCTTGTCGGGGTGGTACTTGCGCGCGAGCTTGCGATAGGCCTTCTTGATCTCGTCCTGCGAGGCCTTTCGCTCGACGCCGAGCACCTTGTAATGGTCCTGAGCGGCCATCGTTCCTCCTAGCCGGCGACGATCACCCGCGCGGGACGCAGGACGAGCTCGTTGAGCCGGTAGCCGGACTGCAGGACCTCGACGATCGAGCCCGGCTCCGCGCCGTCGACCGGGGTCTGCGCCACGGCCTCGTGATGGACAGGATCAAAGCGCTCGCCCTTGGCGGCGTAGGACTCGATGCCCGAGCGCGTGAGCGCCGCCGCCAGCTCGGACTGCACGAGCCGGATGCCCTTGGTCAGGTGGTGCTCGTCCTGGTCGTCGGACGCCTCGACAGCCGCGATCGCACGGTCGAGGTTGTCCAGCGCCGGCAGCAGCTCCTTGGCGAGGCGGCTCATGCCGCGCGCCTCGGCGGCGCGCACGTCGCGCGCCATCCGCTTGCGGAAGTTCTCGAAGTCGGCCTGCGTGCGCTGGGCCAGCGCGAGGTACTCGTCGGCCTTCGCGGCCCGCTCGCCGAGCACCGCGGGATCGGGCTCGGGCTCGGGCTGCGGCGCGTCGGCGGCGCTGTCGGCGGGCGCAGCGCCACCCGCCGCGTCGGCAGCCACCGGCGCGTCCTCGACCGCAGGCGCGGGCGACGGCGCCGGGGTCTCCGGCGCCGCCTCCTGCCTGATGTCGTGGTGCTCGTGCTCGGGATGCACGGGCTACCGGCCCTCCTCGACGACCTCGGCGTCGACGACGTCCTCCTCGTCATCCGCAGAGGCCGTGGAGCCGTCGCCGTTGGCGCTGGCCGAGGCGCCGTCGGCCTGCTCTGAGCGGGCCTTCTCGTACATCGCCTCGGAGACCTTGTGAAACGCCGTCTGCAGCGCCTCGGTCTTGGCCTGCAGCTCGGCGGCGTCCTCGGACTCCAGCGAGTCGCGCAGGTCCTTGATCAGGCCCTCGATCTCGCTCTTGGAGGACTCGTCGACGTTGTCGTCGAGGTCCTTGAGCTGACGCTCGGCCTGGTAGGCGGCGTTCTCGGCGCCGTTGCGTGCCTCGGCCAGCTCGCGCAGGCGCTTGTCGTCGTCGGCGTGGGCCTCGGCGTCGGTGACCATCTTCTTGATCTCGTCGTCGGTCAGGCCCGAGCCCGACTTGATCTCGATCTTCTGCTCCTTGCCGGTGCCGAGGTCCTTCGCCGACACGTTGAGGATGCCGTTGGCGTCGATGTCGAACGCGACCTCGACCTGCGGGATGCCGCGCGGCGCCGGCGGGATGCCCGTCAGCTGGAACTTGCCCAGCGACTTGTTGTACTGCGCCATCTCGCGCTCGCCCTGCAGCACGTGGATCTCGACCGAGGGCTGGTTGTCCTCGGCGGTCGAGAAGACCTCGCCCTTGCGGGTCGGGATCGTCGTGTTGCGCTCGATGAGCTTGGTCATGACGCCGCCCTTGGTCTCGATGCCGAGCGTCAGCGGGGTGACGTCGAGCAGCAGGACGTCCTTGACGTCACCGGCGAGCACGCCGGCCTGGATCGCCGCGCCGATCGCCACGACCTCGTCGGGGTTGACGCCGCGGTGCGGCTCCTTGCCCGTGAGCTCCTTGACCTTCTCCTGGACTGCGGGCATACGCGTCATGCCGCCGACCATCACGACGTGGTCGATCTTCGCGGCGCCCTTCTCCTTGGCGTCGTTGAGCGCCTGGCGGACCGGGGCGACGACGCGCTGCAGCAGCGAGTCGGTCAGCTCGTTGAGCTTGGCGCGCGTGAGGCGCACGTCGAGGTGCTTCGGGCCGGACTGGTCGGCGGTGATGAAGGGCAGGTTGATCTGCGACTCCTGCGCCGTCGACAGCTCGATCTTCGCCTTCTCGGCGGCCTCGTAGAGACGCTGCAGGGCCATCGGGTCGTTCTTGAGGTCGATGCCCTGGTCCTTCTTGAACTCCGTCGCGAGCCAGTCGACGAGCGCCTTGTCGAAGTTGTCGCCGCCGAGGTGGTTGTCACCCGCGGTCGACTTGACCTCGAAGACGCCGTCGCCGATCTCCAGCACGGACACGTCGAACGTGCCGCCGCCGAGGTCGAAGACGAGGATCGTCTGGTCTGACTCCTTGTCGAGGCCGTAGGCCAGCGAGGCGGCCGTCGGCTCGTTGATGATCCGCTTGACGTCGAGGCCCGCGACCTTGCCGGCATCCTTCGTGGCCTGGCGCTGGTCGTCGTTGAAGTACGCCGGCACGGTGATCACGGCGCCGTCGACGGTGTCGCCGAGGTAGGCCTCGGCGTCGGCCTTGAGCTTCTGGAGGATCATCGCGCTGATCTCCGGCGGGCTGTACTGCTTGCCGCCGGCGTCCACCCGCGCGTCGCCGCCCGGGCCGGAGACGACCTTGTAGGGAACGATCGACTCCTCCTCGCGCACCTCGGCCTCCTTGCGGCCCATGAAGCGCTTGATCGAGAAGATCGTGTTCTGTGGATTGGTGACCGCCTGGCGCTTGGCGACGGTGCCGACGAGGCGCTCGCCGGACTGCGCGAAGGCGACGACGGAGGGGGTCGTGCGACCACCCTCGGAGTTCTCGATGACGGTGGGCTCGCCACCCTCCAGCACTGCCATGCAGGAGTTCGTGGTGCCCAGGTCGATGCCGATTGTCTTGCCCATGTGCAGGGGTCTCCTTCTTTGAAGCCTAAGAAATCTACGTGAGAGTGTAGTAGATCTTGGTGGGCTGATCGAGGCGGGGCCACACTCGCGGGCTCGCCTGGTCGATCCTGTCGATGGGCAGCGACGACAACTCGACCCCGCCTCACGGGCCGCACACCCACATGCTGTAAGTAGCACATGCGCGCGATTGGAATCAGGGAGCTGCGTCAGCAGGCGAGCCGCTATCTGCGCGAGGTGCAGCGCGGCGAGACGATCGAGGTGACCGATCGAGGGTGCCCCGTCGCCTGGCTCGTGCCGGTCCCGCCCCACGGCGGGCTCGCGGATCTCGCCGCAAGCGGCCGGCTCGTGCCCGCCGCCGGCGACGCGCTCGATCTCGGCCCGCCGGTGCGGCCCGCCGGCGCAAACGCGCTCCCCAGCCAGGCGCTTGCTGAGGCCCGCGCGGACGAGCGCTGACGTGGCGCTCTACCTCGACTCCTCGGCGCTCGTCAAGCTCGTGGTTGCGGAGGCCGAGTCCGGCGCGCTCCTCGATCACCTGCGCGGGCATCGCGAGCGCGTGTCGTGCGCGCTCGCGCGCGTGGAGGTGCCCCGCGCCGTCCGCGCCCACGGGCAGCCGGCGGTTCACAGGGGACGGCAATTGCTGCAGCGGATCTTGCTCGTTCGCGTCGACGACGTGCTGCTCGACGAGGCCGCGGCGGCGCTGAACCACGCCAACCTGCGAAACCTGGATGCCATCCACCTCGCCGCCGCACGAGCACTCGGTGGGGAGCTGACCGAGGTCATCACCTACGACCGTCGCATGGCCGACGCCGCCGGCCAGATCGGTCTGCCGGTCGCGGCTCCCGCGTGAACATCAGACGTCGGCATGGCGTCACGGCGGACTCGGCATGGTCGCTTGGTCGATCGGCAGGTGCCCGGGGCCGCGGCGTCAGCGGCCGGGCGTCAGCGCGACTACGTCGAGCTGCGCACCGAGCTGATCGAAATCGTCGGGATTGCAGGTGTAGAGGGGCAGCCCGGCGGCGAGCGCGGTCGCCGCGATGAGCAGGTCGATCGCACGTCGGCCGCGCGCCTTGCGGCCGGCCGCCGTGACCGCGGCGTAGATGCGGCCGTACGCCCGCGCTGCAGCGGCGTCGAAAGGCAGCGGGTCGAAGGTGGCCTCGACGCGCTGCAGCCGGTCCTGACGTCGCGCGCGCTCGGCGCGATCGGATGTCGCATGCGGTCCGGCCGCCAGCTCGGCGAGCGTCATCGCTGACACGGCGAGCTCCAGCGGCAGATCGGCGGGGTCGACCCGGTCGAGATCGACGACCACCGATGTGTCGATGAGCCCCCGCGGGGCGCGCCGCTCAGGCACGCGGTGCGGCGTCCTGGTCGAGCATCGCGTCCACGTCCTCGCGGAAGCGATCGAAGTCGATCGCGGGGGCGCTGCCGAAGGCGGCGGCAACGACGTCCGCGGCCACGAATCGGCGCGTCCGGGCAGGGTGCAACTCCCCGACGTCAACGCCGTTGCGCGTCACGACGAAGCTCTGGCCCCGGTCCAGGCCCCGCATGATGTCGCCGCTGTCGTTGCGCAGCTCGCGTTGGGTGATCCTGCGTGCCATGCGGTCACTGTAGCACGCGTGCTACGCGCGGTTGGCGGCGCTTCGGAGCGCGCCGCCGGCAGCAGCGCCGCGACCGCCACGGTCAGCGGCAGGCGGGCGGCGGTGACGCGGGACGCGCGGGATGCGCCGCGCGAGCGGCGACGCGATGCCCGGAGACCCTGTGCTGCAGCTGAAGATCAGCTTGCTCGGCGTCAGCGATCCGCCCGTCTGGCGGCGCATGCTCGTGCCGGCGTCGATCAAGCTCGACCGGCTGCACGAGCTGATCCAGGCGGCGGTCGGCTGGCACCACAGTCACCTGCACGCCTTCTCGGCCCGCGGGATCGCATACGGCATCCCGGACGCCGAGCTGGGCCACCGCGACGAGCGCCGGACGCCACTGCGCCGCCTGCTCGCCAAGCAGGGCGACCGCATCCGCTACATCTACGACTTCGGCGACGACTGGGAGCACGAGATCGTCGTCGAGAAGGTGCTCGCCGCGGAGCCCGGCACGCGGTACCCGGTGTGCGTCGCCGGCAAAGGCGCGCGACCGCCCGAGGACTGCGTCGGCCCATGGGGCTACGCGGACCTGCGCGCGGCGCTCGCCGACCGGGGCCACGAGGACCACGACCGGATGCTCGAGTGGCTGGGCCTGGAGTCCGCCGCGCAGTTCGACGCGAAGGCATTCGACGTCGACGAGGTCAACGCCGCCCTGTGACCGTCCCTGCCGGCGCTGTGCTCACCTGCGCGGCGGGAGGAGCTCCGCAACCGCGACGGTCAGCGGCAGGCGAGCAGCGGTGACGACGTCGGCGTCGGTCAGCGTCGTGACGTCCTCGTAGCGATCGTCGACGGGCTCGCGGTGCACGACGAGCCGGCGGTCGGCGAGTTCGAGGACCCAGTAGTCCGGGATGCGGGCCGCCGCGTAGATCGCTGCCTTGCGTCCGAGGTCGACCGCTCGCGAGGTCACGCTGACCTCGATGACGAGCAGCGCCTGCGCGGCGTAGGCATCCCAGCTCGGCTCCGGCACGACGGCGAGATCCGGCTCGGGCTGGCTGATCGGGCTGAGGACATCGAGCGGGCACTGCGGGCTGACGACGAGCCCCGCTGCCGCCGCCACCGGCGCCAGCAGCATGTTCAGCCGCGCGACCGCCCCTGCGTGGCCATTGCCCTGCGGGCTCATCTCGACGAGGACCCCGTCGAGCAGCTCGACACGGTCGTCCTCACCGAGGATGCCGGCGCGGACCATCGCCTCGAGATCGTCGACGGTGAGCGGATGCACCGGAAGCGACGCGTCGACGTGCACGGCCATGGCGCCGATGGTACTCCCGGCCGGTCGCGCCGACGAGCGCGTGGAGCGCCCACTCACCCGCCGTCCCCGAACATCGCGCCGTCATGCATGACTGCAGCCTGTTGCACCGGATGCCAACCGAACAAGACGCCTTCGTAGCGTTTCTCAGGCGTACGGCACGCGTCACTGCGGAAGCTCGCCCGAGCTGCACACCCACCGCGGCGAGCGCTTCACGCCGAGGAAGCCAGCGCCGCTCCGTGCGCCTTCTCGCCGTACCGAGAGGTACCTTCAACGAGGGTGCTGGCCGAGCCGGGACCGTTGCTTCTCGCCGACCTGGTCGTCGCGGAGTGCGTCTACGTCCTCGAGTCCTTCTATGAGGTGCCGCGGGCTCGGGTTGCGGAGCTCATGCGGGCAGCGCTCGCGTTGCCGAGCATCGAGCCGATCGACGCCGAACTGCTACTGCGCGCGCTGGCCGTGTACGAGGTCGACCGGCTCGACTTCGCCGAGGCCTATCTCGTCGCCCAGGCCGAGGCCACCGGCGTCGGCGAGGTCGTGTCCTTCGATCGCTCGATCGATCAGGTCGGCACGGTCACCCGTCGCGAGCCGTGATCGGGCCGACCGGCGAAGATGACCCGTCCAGCAGCTCGACGTGTACGAGAAGCGCTGCGCGCGCGCCGGCGGACGCGCGCCGCCGTCATACCGGTGCGATCAGCTCGACCCCCGGAAAGTACGTCCGCACCCGCCTGGGATCCCTCGTGAGCAGCCGTAGGCCGGCCGCGGCCGCGTGCGCGCCGATGAAGAAGTCGGGCAGCGGGGTCGTCCGCGGCCCGCCTTCGCGCCGGTAGTCGAGGAACGCGCGCGCCACGAGCCACGACGCCGCCCACGGAAGCCCGAGCCGGACGAGCCCGACCCCTTGCAGGGTCCGCTCGAGGCGATCCTGACTGACGAAGCCGACGGCCACTTCCGCGTAGATCACCTGGTTGATCGCCAGGTCGCCCTGCCCGGCAGCCGCTTCGAGATGCTCCTCGGACCAGTCGCGCCACGCCGACGGAGCGAGGAGGTCAAGCAGGACGCTCGTGTCCACGAGGGTGGTCAATCGTCGCCCCGCGTCAGGCGGAGCACCTCGTCCGCGCTGAGGCCGCCGTCGGCTCGGTCACGCAGGCGCGCGACGAGCCGCGAGCCCTCGCCGCGGTGGGCCACCGGGCGGACGAGAGCGCCGTCGTCGGTCGCGACCACCTCGACCTCCGCGCCCGGACCCATCGCGAAGCGATCGCGCAGCTCCTGAGGGATCGTCACCTGCCCCTTCGACGTCATCCTCATGTAAGGATGCTACCAGCCTTACCTTGACGGGCGCGCTCTACCGTGCCCCGCGGCGCCCCCCGCGCGGCCGCCCGGGCCGTCTCAGCGGTGCTTGAGCTGCGCCTGCCCGTTGCGCAGCGCGACGCGCTGGTCGATCGTCAGGCCGCCGCGCATGAACGCGTAGAAGCCGGGCTTCGGCACGCCGTCGTGGGTGAGCAGGCCACCGTGGACGACGCGCTTGGCCCCGTTGGGCGGCTCGTCGCGCAGGTGGATCCAGCCGAGCGTGTCCGCTCCGACCGCATGGGCGATCCGGAAGGCCTTCGTGATCCAGCGCGCCTGGACGCGCGGCGACACGTAGAGGTTGAACTCGCGGTCGCCGCGCGACGTTGGCATCGTGAACTCCGACAGGAAGAGCTTGACGCGCTTGCCGCGCGGGCGGCCGAGGTGGCGCTGCACGAGCGGCGCGAACCAGTCGAGGTCGGAGAGGTCGACCGACTCCGACTCGCGGTTGTCGAGGTTCGGATCGCGAAACGAGAACGGGTTGTGGCCGTAGAGGTCCATCCGCGCCGGGCGGCCGTTGGCGAGCTTGAGGTTGCGCGCCCAGTCGGCCGGACGGATGTGCCCGGTCGTGAACGTGTTGCCGCCGATGACGAGGTTCGACGAACGTTCGGCCTTGAGCTGGCCATAGGCGGCGTCGAGCAGGCGCGCGTAGCGTCTGGGGGCTCGCGCCTGGGTGCGGGTGAGCGGCTTGCCCAGCCGCTGGGTTTCCAGCGGCTTGAAGTTCTTCCTGCGCGAGGGCTCACCCCAGATCATCCAGCGCCGGACGTCCGGATAGCGGCGCGCCGCGGCGCGCGCGAAGTCGGCGAAGTCGGACGGACGATGAGGGGCCCACTCCGGCGAGCGTTCGCCGTTGGCCCAGGGCGGCGCGCCGAAGAGCATCAGCAGCACCTCGATGCCATGCCCGCGCGCCTCGGTGATGATGCTGTCGAGCTTGGCCGGCCAGTTGTACGCAGGATCAGCAGGGTTCGTCGGATCGGCCGGCCGCGTCGGCGCGATCGACGCCCACGTCAACGTTGTCTGGTAGATCGTTACGCCGAGCTGCTCATAGATCGGAAACTGCGAGACTCCGTCGATCTCGGGCGGCCCCCAGAAACCCTTCTCGAGGGTGTGCGCTGAGGCAGGGGCGCACGCGGTTGTCGCCAGCAGCGCGGCCGCAAGAAGCGCAACAATCCATCGCAGACGTCCGCGCGCGCTCTTCACTGATCAACCTTCATGTGGTGTCATAGAACACATACTCCGCGCAGAATGCTGCGGTGCCAGCCGCGATGCTCGCGAAGCGGCGCGTATCTCATTGTGCGGCAGCCGCGCGTATGCGACCGTACCCGACACGGGGATGGTCCACCGCGCGTGATCGCGGCGCGCGGAAAGCACGAAAGGCAAGGTATTGCGGTTCCTTATCACGGGCGGCGCGGGCTTTATCGGCTCGCACCTCGCCGAAGAGCTCCTGGTACGCGGCCATCGCGTTCACGTCCTCGACGATCTCTCGACCGGGTCGATCGACAACGTGCGCCATCTGAAGGACGACCCGCGCTTTAGCTACACGATCGAGACGTGCGCCAGTACGTCGATCGTGGCCGAGCTGGTGGACGACGCCGACATCGTCTACCACCTGGCCGCCGCCGTCGGCGTGGACCTCATCGTGGAGAGCCCGGTGCGCACGATCGAGACCAACGTGCACTGCACGGAGGTCGTGCTCGCGCAGGCCGCCAAGAAGCGCAAGCCGGTGTTCGTCGCGTCGACCAGCGAGGTCTACGGCAAGTCGACCCAGTTTCCATTCCACGAGGACGGCGACCTCGTCATGGGCGCATCGACGACCGGCCGCTGGTCCTACGCCTGCTCGAAGGCGATCGACGAGTTCCTCGCGCTCGCCTACTGGAAGGAGCGCAAGCTGCCCACCGTGGTCGCGCGGCTGTTCAACACGGTCGGTCCGCGGCAGACCGGCCGCTACGGCATGGTCGTGCCGAAGTTCGTCTCGCAGGCCCTCGGCGAGCGTCCGCTGACGGTCTTCGGCGATGGGACGCAGACGCGCTGCTTTTGCCATGTGGAGGACGTCGTGCAGGCACTCGTCGACCTCATGCTGCTTGGAAACGAGGCGTACGGGCAGGTGTTCAACATCGGCTCCCAGGAGGAGATCTCGATCCTCGGTCTCGCGGAGCGCGTGCGCGCGCTGGCAGGTTCGGACTCCGAGATCCACGTGATCCCGTACGCAGAGGCCTACGAGGAGGGTTTCGAGGACATGCCGCGGCGCTATCCGGACATCGCGAAGATCCAGCGTGCCGTGGCGTGGGCGCCGACGCGGTCGCTGGACGAGATCCTTGGCGACGTGATCAGCTTCCAGCAGGCTGAGGCTGCCGTCGTTTGATGGCGTCGAGGTCGCGGGCGTGAATCAGGCGGGTTCGTGGGCCTGACAACGCAAGCGCGCTCTGGGAGCGCCGCGTGATGTCCGTCGATGATCGCACCGGCGTGCTCCAGAGCATCCAGGGACGCAAGCTCGACATCGGTTGTGGCTCGAGGAAGGTCGACAGCGAGCACGTCGGCGTCGACCTACTCGCCTATCCAGGCGTCGACATCGTGGGAGACATCTCTGAGGTACTTGCACGGATACCCAATGGCGCGCTCGGCGGCGGGTATTCAAGCCACTTCTTTGAGCATGTGGACGACGTGGCAGACCTGCTCGCGGAACTCGGCCGGGTCCTAGCGGTCGGGGCTGTCTTGGAGGTTGTCGTACCACACTTCTCGAACCCGTACTTCTTCTCGGATCCAACCCACAAGACCGCGTTCGGCCTGTACTCGTTCTCATACCTTGCGTCGGATGAGTTGTACCGGCGACAAGTCCCTTCCTATTGCCGCAATGACCAGTTCCGGCTTGAGTCAGCAACTCTTGGCTTCAAGTCACCGCGGCCGTTCTATGGCCGCTATGCGTTCAAGCGCGCAGTCGGGCTGCTCGTAAACCTCAACCGTTGGTCCCAGGAGTTCTACGAAGAGAACCTCTGCTACGTCGTGCCCTGCTACGAGGTGCAGTTCCGGCTCGTACGTGTCGCGACGTGACGTCTATGGCTGCAGCGCGGCGGCTTGCGCGCGAAGTGCGCGGACTCCGGCTTGCCTGGCGCGGTCCGACACGCGAGATGAGCCGGGAGCGCTGTTCGCTTGCACCTCCTGTTGGACAGCGGTGCTGTAGGAGTCATCCAGCGTCGAGGAGTAGGCGATGTACCAGCGCCCGCCGCGCAGCCGCCAGCTCATCGATGTCGGCCGCAGCTCGCCTGTGCTTCGCCGAACGAAAAATCGCACGCTGGTCTGATCGGCGCGAGCTGGGCGAACGCCGCGTATGAGAGGCTTGACAAGCGGCGTCTGAGCCTCGACGCGCAGCGCCGCAACGAGCGTATCTCGCTTGAGCCGTCGCTGCGTCTCAGAAGGGAAGTAATCCAGCGCAACGCTCCACTCCTCATTCTCGAGCGCCGACCAATAGTCGTAGAACGCTCGCTGCACGGATCCCCGTCGCGCCTCCCGCAAGTCGCGGCTGCTGACGAGCCGGCGCTCCTCGAGCCGCCGTTCCTCTGCCTCCAGCGGCAGACGCCGCTCCGGCGTCGTCGCCGCTGCGCCGGCGCCATCCGAGCCGCCGCCGCACGACGCGATCATCACCGCAGCGGCGAACGCTGCCATGGTGGCGAGGGCCGAGTTCGTGGTCAAGTAAGGCATCATAGGCTGCGATGTCGCTTGAGAGGATCGTTGCTGCGCTCGCTGCGTCGATGCTCCTCATGACTCTGTTCGTCGTCGTCCGCCGAGGATGGCGATCCGGGCCGTCCGTCCACGTTGCGTGCCTCTTCGTCGGCGCCTGGGCCTTGGTCCTGCTGCTCTTCGCGCTCCCCATTATCTCGTATGCGCCCACGACGGTCGAGGCCTGGGCTCTCCTCTATGGCTCCATCGCCGCCACAACTCTCGGCTGCCTCGCTGCGCGGCCGCGCTGGGAATCGCCTCCAGCGCCGGCCGATGAGCAGCAGCGCTTGCTGCGTGCCACGATTGATCCCGGGCGATTGCGTCATGTCTGGTTGGGCTGCGCGGTGCTCGGCGCCATCGGGTTCGCCGCGTTCGTATACGCCATCGACCGGGTGGCAGGCTGGCAGGCGGTCTTCAGCAGTCCCGGTGAGGTGCGTGCGCTCAAACGCGATTCGGTCGAGTTTCAGGATGCCTACGGCTTGTGGAAGCTGTTGACCTACTTCAACCAGGTCGCCTTTGTGATGTGGACTGTGGGGATCCGCCTGCGCATCTTCTCCGGGCGCTGGCGTCTTGCAGCGGCGGCCGGATTCGTCTCGCTGATCCCGTTCGTGTTCACGGGCGATCGGAACCTCATGGCCGCAGCGATCGCCCTGACATGCATGCTGCACGTGTTGTGGCCTTGGAACGGCTCGTTGCGCCGCGTTGCCATCGTGCTGGGGCTCGCCCTGGTGATCGCGGCGGCCGGCCTGACCGCGATCGGGAACCGGTACGGCGGCTCCCTCGACGACCACCCCGAGGTGGAAGCTCACGTGCAGATCCCGGCGTTGGACGCCGTCGCTATTCCGTACCTCTACCTCACCGCCAACATTCCCACCTTCGGGAAGCTGACCGAGGACGAACTCGCTCCGAACACCATCGGACAGATGGCGGTCCTTCCTGCTGTGAAGGCTGCTGCTCGCGCGGGACTCGTCGAAACCGCGCCCGTCGAGACAGGCGTCTTCTACTCCATTCCCTTCGAGGCGTTCAGCAACTACAGCTGGCTGGGGAGCTTCTGGCTGGACTTCCGTGTCGCGGGGGTGCTCCTACTGCCGCTGCTCGTCGGTTACGTCGCCACAAGTGCACGGTTGCGCCTCGCGGCGGCGCCAACCTTCCTCGGGTTGTGGACGGCCGCCATCCTGCTGTATGTCATCGCCTACAGCCCTCTGTCGAACGTGCTATCGACGAGCCTGACGTGGCAGTACCTCTTACTTGGTCCGGTCCTTTCGGTCTTGCTCCAGCCGGGGGCGGCCCGGCGCATGGTGGCGCGCCTTGTCGCGCGGCGGAGGGTGGCGACAGCCCTGGGCGCCGCCACCCTACTGGCCTCTGCCGGTGTCGTAGCCGTCGCCTCGTCCAGCAAGCCTTCGCAACGCGAGACGGTCGCCTCGAATGAACTTCACGACGCCGTCGAGAAGGCCCGCTATGTCTACACGGAGACCGGCCGGTACCCAGTTCCGCTGAGCCTCGCTACCCGGCTCGCGGTCAGCCGACCGGGGGTGAAGTTCCTGCCTCAAGCGACGTACAGCGAGCCTCTTCCGCCGCCCGGCGTCATCGCCGTGTTCACGCAGCCGGAGGACGTCTTCCTGCGGGTGCGCGGCGGCGATGGACGCGTTTACGAGGTCCATCGCACCGAAGCGGACGGCGGCATCACGTTCGGGCCCGGCACGCGGGATCGTTGACATGGTTATCGGGGCGTGTCCGTCATGTGGATCCGCCGGGCGGCGGCGCTGGCTACGTCATCCGGAGCTGGCGCTGTGGCTCTGTCAGGGCTGTGGCCTGGGCTACAGCGATCCTCAGCCACGCACGCTTGTCGAGCGGCGCTACCTCTCGCAATATGACCTGGCCGATCACTTTGGCGCGCTGGAGGCGCGAAAGGGGACGCTCAATGCTCATCGCTTGGATCGTCTGCCCATCCCGGCGGCCGGTGACGCGCTGCTTGACGTCGGCTGCGGGGACGGCCAGTTCGCCGCTGCCGCGCGAGACCGCGGATGGGACACGTACGGCATCGAGCTCAACCCGCCGGCCGCTCAACGCGCTCGGGAGCGAGGGATCAACGTCGTCGAAGGTCGGCTGGAGTCCGCCGATCTACCGGCCGCGCGCTTTGACGTCGTCACGGCGTGGGATGTCATCGAGCACGTGCCCGAACCCAGCGCGTTCGCCGAGCGACTCGTACGCTTGGTGGCTCCAGGCGGGCTGCTCGCGCTGACGACATTGAACAGGCGCGCTCTCGTAGCGCGCACCTTTCGCGGCCGCTGGTCCATGGTGGCGGTGGATCACTTCACGTATTGGGATGCCAGCTCGCTCTCGCGCCTGTTCGCGGGGCACGATATGCGCACGATCTCGCGTCGCAGCTTCGGCCTGGGCCGCGACTTCGTCGCCTGGATCGACCGCCTGCGGGGAAGGCGTGAGCAGCTTGCAAGCATCGAGCCGATCGCGTCGCGTTCACCAACCGCCCTCGCATCGGGCTGGGATGCGCGCCCCGTAGTCCTCAGAGCCGAGCGCGCACTCAACCGCCTGCTGGACGCCACCTCGCTCGGCGTCGGAGTCGAGATGCTGCTACGGGCGCCCGAGCGTCAACGCTGACGCAGCAGGCGTCGCAGGCTGTTCGGCGTACCGACCAGGAGAAGCGCAGCGCCGGCCGCGAGCGTCGCCGAGCCCACGATCGGCCGGATTGTCTCCACGAGCGCTGCAGCACCCGCTGCGATTGTCGCCAGTGCGAGGAGGCAGACCAGCGCGCGGAGGCGCTCGAGGATCATCTGCGCTCTGAGCCACGTGACCGCTGCAGCGATCATTGCAACGGTTGTCGCAACGGCCGCGCCCTCGGCCCCGAACACCGGGATGAGTGCCGCGTTGAGGATGATGTTGCAGACGACGGCAACGCTCGCGCCTGCAAGGAGCCGGCGCTGGTTTCCGCTCGCGATCGCGGAGTAGCCGGCGGGGTAGCCGATCGCGTACCACGGGACGGCGGTGCAGAGCAGCACGAACGTCGTGGCCATCTGCGCGAACGGCGGGCCGAACACGGCCTCGAGCACTTGGCGCCCCAGGAGCTCCGCCAGGCCCAGGCACAGCAGGCCGAACCCCGCCAGCGGCGGCAGACAGCTGACGATGAGCCGCATGGCCTCGCGGCGTGCCTCGCCGTCGGAGGCCCGCGAAGCGAGTGGCAGCAGCGCGTATGCGGCGAATATGCCGACGACGTTCAGTGCGAGGAACAGCCGGTATGGCGCGCTGTACAGCCCTGCTTCCTCGGGCGAATGGATCGCCGCGAGCAGGACGGTGTCGATGTTGGCGTAGTAGGCGTACATGACGACGCCGGCGAGCGCCATCGGCCACGACTCCCGTAGTAGCCCACCCACCCCGCGAAGCGTCGGTCGCGGCAATCGCCGCAGCCGGGCCGCCCGCCACGTGACCGCGGCCGCCGCAAGCTCCCCCACGGCGAGCGCCGCCAGGCCCGCCGTAGCACTGTCAGAGGTTGCGGCGACGAGGATCGCGCCGGCGAGCACCGTCAGCCCGCCGATCACCGAGGAGACAGCGAGCGGGACCATTCGCTCCATGCCGCGCAGCAGCCAGTCCGCCGACAGTGCGAGGCCGAGCGTGCTCGCGCCGCTGAGCAGGACGAAGGGCATCGCGGCAGGGTGCACGAGCAGCACCACCGCGGACGCGAACAAGGTGAGCGCGACGAGGCCCCCGGCTTGTGGCGGGACGATCCGCGCCGCCAGTTCCTCGCGGCGATTCCCGGCGATCGCGACTTCGCGCGACCCCAGGTCGGGAAGCCCGAGTCGCATGATCACGACCGCGATCCCGCCGAGCGCGACCCCGAGGTTCAGCAGGCCGTACTGATCGAGTGGGAGAGCTCGCGTCAGCACGACGATGGCAGCGAATCTCGCGGCCTTGTTGATCAGGTCGCCTATTGCGAGCGTTGCAACCGACTCAGCAACCTGCCGCCTGCCGCTGGCGGGCGCGCTGCCGTGCTCCAGTGATGGCTCGAGCATGGGTTTGTCAGCGAGCCCCCGAGATGACAGCCGCGAGGCGGGAGCTCCAGGCCTGCACCGAGTACTCCGCCTCGACACGAGCCCGGCCCGTCGCGCCCAGGTGAGATCGCAGGCCGACGCTCGCTGCCAGTCGCTCCAGGGCGTGCTGCCAGTCCGCCGGCGACCGCGCGAGCAGCCCGCCTGCCTCGTCGCCTACCACCTGTCCCGTGAGCCCGACGTCGTCGGCGACGGCGGGCACGCCTGCCGCCATGTACTGCAGGGCCTTGTACGCGCACTTGCCGCGCGTCCACGCGTTGTCGGGCAGCGGCATCAGCCCGACGTCCATCTGCTCCAGGGCGGCGGCCTCGTTGGCCGCGCTCCACGGCCACTGCTCGCAGCGGACTGCGGCGATCTGGGGCGGCGGTCCGCCGACGGCCACCAGTCTGACGTTCAGGTCCGGGTGCGACGCGGCGAAGGCCGCAACCGGAGCGACCACGCTTCGCAGGTATCGGGCCGTCGACGGCGACCCGATCCATCCGAGGACGAACTCACCGGTGTCGCGGTGGGTGCGCAGCGCCACGTTCCCTGTGTCGACGAGCGACGGGATGACCCGCACGTCCCGCGCATGCCGGCTCAGCCACTCCGCGAGGTAGTCGTTGCCCGCGATGACGCGGTCCGCGTGTGAGGCAAGCCACTGGAGCTTCTGAGCGCTGCGCCGCAACCGTGTGAGCGGGTGGCTGCCCGGCTCCGGCAGCCAGACCGCATCGTCCACGTCGAGCACCAGCGCGCGCTTGCGCATGACGGCCCGCTCGAGCCCACGCCCCGGAAGCGGATCGACTTGGCGCTGGATGACCACGACATCGGCATCGACGTCGCGCAGCACCCGCCGGAACCGGCGACGGGCGCCGATCACAACCCTGGTTCGGGCTGCCGTCGAACCCCTGTGCACGGCATCGGCCTCACCCGCCGCGAACAGCGGCATCGGCACGAGCGTCACGCCATGCTCGCTCAGATGCCCAGCAGGAAGCATCAGTCGGATGCGTAGCCCCGGACCCTGCGGACCTTGAGCTCCCGTCGCGATCGCGTAGTTCACGGTGCTGATGATGACCGTAGGGCGCAGGGGCTGCCGGTAGCCTGGCGTGGTGAGCGATCCCAACGTCGATGAGCTCGTCGTCGCGGACTTCGGCCGTGAATGGCAGACGTTTGACTCCTCCGACGTTCCGCCGGAGGAGCTGGTGCGGCAGTTCGAACGCTATTTCTCGGTCTTTCCGTGGGAGGACCTGCCCGACGCCGCCGTGGGGTTCGATGCCGGCTGCGGAAGCGGCAGGTGGGCGCGGTTCGTCGCACCGCGGGTGGGGCGACTGCACTGCATCGACGCGAGCGCGGGCGCGCTCGACGTGGCGCGGCGTGTGCTTGCCGGGTCTTCGAACGTGGACTTCCACCTGGCGTCTGTGTCCGATCTTCCGCTGGCACCTGCGTCGATGGACTTCGGGTACTCGCTCGGCGTGCTGCATCACGTTCCCCACACCAGCGCGGCGATCGCCTCGTGCGTCTCACGACTGCGCGCCGGCGCGCCGTTTCTCGTGTACCTCTACTACGCGCTCGACGGACGTCCGTGGTGGTTTCGCGCGCTCTTTCGCGGCGTCAGCGCGCTGCGGCAGCGGATCTCCCGCTGGCCGCATCGACGAAAGCTCGCGGTGACGAATGTGATCGCCGTCCTGGTCTATCTGCCGCTCGGCCGAGCGGCGAGATCGGCAGAGCGACGCGGGCGCACCGTCGACGGGTGGCCGCTGTCGTTCTACCGAGACCGCAGCCTGTACACGATGCGCAACGACGCCTTGGACCGGTTCGGCACGCGGCTGGAGAGGCGTTTCACGAAGGAGGAGGTCGTGGAGATGCTCACCGACGCCGGCCTGGTGAGCGTCGTCGTCAGTACGCAGGCTCCGTACTGGTGTGCCTGCGGCGTCAAGGCGACGCTGCCGGCATCCGAGAGCTAGCGGACGGCGGCGTCGATCGTCGGCGACTGCGGCTCGCTCAGCTGCTGCGGCTCGTCGAGTGCCCGCAGCCAGCGCTCGAGCGTCAGCAGCGTCCACAGCCGGGCGCCGTGACGAGCCGCGCCGGACGAATGCTCGGCCCACAGGCGCGAGAGCGGCTCGGGTTGCAGCCACTCGGTCAGCCTGCGATCGCGGCCGAGGACCTCATCGACGTAGACGCGGCCGAGCTCGCCGTCGAACCAGGTGTCCATCGGGACGCCGAACCCGTGCTTGGCGCGCGTCCAGACCGGTGCGGGCACGATGTCGCGAAAGGCCTTGCGCAGTACTGGCTTCGGATGGCGCAGCCCGACCTTGTCGCGGGCGCGAACCTTCGCCATGAGCTCGATCACCGCCGTATCCAGCAAGGGTGAGCGCGCCTCGAGTCCGTGCGCCATCGAGCAGCGATCGACCTTCACATGCAGATCACCCGGCAGGTACGTCACGAAGTTCGCGTGGAGGAGCCGGTCGATCGGAGGAAGCCTGGCGGCCTCGGTCATCGCGGCGGCGAAGGCGCCATGCGCCGGTCCCACCCCCGCCAGCTTGCGCACGTGCTCCTCGTCGAAGACGCTGACCCATTGCCGGTAACGATCGTCCGGGGTGAGCGCGCACGCAAGCAAGAATCGCCGCAGGGCTCGCCTCGGGTCGTGATAGGTCTCACCCCCTCCGTCGAGCGATAACGCCCGCAGCCCCAGACGCGCGACGTCGGGACGCACGAGACGGCTGAGCGCGGCGGCCGCAAAGCGCTGGTAGCCGGCGAAGACCTCGTCGCCGCCGTCGCCGGTCAGAACGACGGTCACCTGATCGCGGGCGGCTTCGCAGACGAGGTACGTCGGGATGGCCGACGAGTCCGCGAAGGGACCGTCGTGCAGCCAGATGAGACGGTCGAGCAGCGCGACGGCATCGGCGCGGACCGCGAACTCGGTGTGATCGGTTCCGAGATGGGTGGCGACGTCGCGCGCATGCGAACGCTCATCGAAGGTCGGCTCGTCCGCGAGGCCGGCCGAGAAGGTCCGCACCCGACCGCGCGCGTGCTTGCACATCAACGCCGTCACGACGGACGAGTCGATGCCGCCCGACAACAGCGCTCCCACGGGGACGTCCGCGACAAGGCGCCGCTCGACGGCGCCGTCCACCGCCCCGCGCAGCTCGTCGAGTAGCGGCTTGTCGACCTGCCGCGGCGGACCGGCGGGTAGCGGCGACCACCAATGCTCGACGCTCATCCGGCCCTCGCGCGGCGCGAAGCGCAACATGCCGGCGGGCGGCACCTGCGCGATGCCACGGTAGATCGTCGCGGGCGCGTCGATGTAGCCGGACAGGAGGAATTCGGGAAACGCCGACGGGTCCGGTTCGAGCGTCACGCCGGGCATCCTCGCGAGCGCCTTGACCTCCGACGCGAACGCCAGACATCCGTCGCGAAGCGTGTAGAACAGCGGCTTCTTGCCCGTCCGGTCCCGAGCCAGAAGCAGTTCTGCGCGCCGCTCGTCCCAGAGCGCGATCGCGAACATCCCATCGAGGTGCGTCACGAACTGCGGGCCCCACGCCTCGTAGGCCCGCAGGACAACCTCGGTGTCGCCCGTGGATCGCACGCCGAAGCCGGCAGCGCCGAGGTGTGCGCGCAGCTCGCGGAAGTTGTAGATCTCGCCGTTGAACACCAGGATCGATCCCGACACCTCGCCGACCATGGGCTGAGCGGCGGCTTCGGTCAGGTCGATGACGCGCAGGCGGCGATGCGCGAACCAGCCAGCAGCGTGGTCGCCGTGGATCTCATGCGCGCCGTCGCCATCCGGGCCGCGGTGCGCGATGACCGATGCCATCGACAGCGCGACCTCGCGGCCGCGCTCCCGAGGCTCGATCGCCGTTCGGCCAACCCATCCGCAGATCCCGCACATCAGCTCAGCCGCCTCGACGTGCGAGCAGTCTCACGTAGAGGTCGTCGATGTCGCGGACGAGTCGTTGCGCGTCGAAGGTGTCGCGCACGTGGGCGCGGGCCGCAGCCCCCATGCGGCCCCGGAGCGCGGTGTCCGCAGAGATCCGTGCCAGCGCTTGTCCGAGCGCCTGCGAGTCCCCCGGCGCGACAAGTAATCCCGTTTCGCCGCGAACGATGTCAGCGACCCCGCCGACGCGTGTACTGACCGCCGGCCGTCCGGCAGCGGCCGCTTCGATGAGCGCGACCGGCGTCCCCTCGTTGTCCGACGACAGGACGGCCACATCGGCGGCAGCGACGATGCGCGTGAGGTCCGAGCGAAAGCCGCAGAAGCTCACGTGTTCAATCAGTCCGAGCGCACGGGTGCGTGCTTCGAGGTCGCCGCGCAGCGCTCCGTCACCGACGATCGCCAGCCGCACGGCTGCACCCTCGCGACGGGCGACCGCCACGCCTTCGAGAAGCACATCGAGGCGCTTGATCGGGGCGAGCCGACCGACGAACAGCGCGAGGATCTCGTCGGGCGCGGCCCCGACCTCGCGGCGAAACGCTTCGCCGTCGCGAGGCTCCGCGGCGAGAAAGCCCTCGAGGTCGAGGCCGATCGGTACGACGCTGAAGCGCGAGCGCGGTGCGATCCGCATCGCAACGAGCTCCTCGACCGTCGCACTGCTGACTCCGATCAACTGGTCGCTCACGGCTGCGAGTGTTCGCTCGATTCCACGAAAGACGCGCGTCTTCATCGGACCGAAGTACCCCGACAGCACGTGCCCATGGTAGGTGTGAACGACGACCGCCCGCGGTCCCAGCGCTGCGCGGGCGGCGATCCTTCCCAGGGTGCCGGCCTTCGCAGTGTGCGTGTGGACGATGTGGGGCCGGAACCGTCGCATTGCGCGCACGATCGCGGCCAAGGCACGGGCATCATCCGCAGGCGCAAGCTCAGGCGCCAGGCCGTCGACATAGCTCACCTCTGCGCCGTGATGCTGCGGAAGATGCTCAAACGAGCCTTCCCCCGGGCCCAGGCGGCCTGCGAGAAGGACAGTCTCGTAGCGCGCCGGGTCGAGGCGCCCGGACAGAATGCTGACGTGGTGCGCGGGACCGCCGACGTTGAGCCGGGCGATCACGCGCATGACCCGGACGCGGCGCATCCCTGCGTCGCTCATCCAGCTGGCAGGTGCGCTGCGCGCCGCTCGTCCGAGCGCTCCGCTCGGTACGCCGCGACCGTCCGGCTCAAGCCTTCGCGGAGGTCGACCTGCGGCTCGTAGCCAAGATGCTGACGCGCGCGCGTCAGGTCGGCCAGGGAATGCTTGACGTCCCCGGCTCGAGCCGGTTCGTACGCGACGTCGATCTCGATGCCGGTCAGCGCCTGTAGCTCGTCGACGAGTTCGTTGAGCGTGACCTTGCGCCCGTACGCGATGTTGTAGACCTTGCCGGAGACGTCCACCGCGTCCATCGCCAGCAGGTTTGCCTGCACGACGTTGTCGACATGGGTGAAGTCGCGCGACTGCTCGCCGTCGCCGAAGATCGTGACGGGGCGGTTGTCGAGCATCGCGCTGATGAAGTTCGGGATCACGGCGGCGTACTGTGAGGTCGGGTCCTGCCGCGTGCCGAAGACGTTGAAGTAGCGCAGCGCCACGGTCTCGAGGCCATATCCGATGCCGAACGAGCGGCAGTAGCCCTCGCCTGCCAGCTTCGCGGTCGCGTAGGGCGAGATCGGCAACGTCGCCATGTCCTCGTGCTTGGGCAGCTTCGGGTTGGATCCGTAGACCGACGACGACGACGCGCATACGACGCGCAGGACGCCCTCGTCGCGGGCCGCGAGCAGGACGTTCAGCGTGCCGATGACGTTCGTGGCGTTGCTGGTAAGCGGGTCCTGGATCGACCTCGGAACCGACGGCAGCGCCGCCTGGTGAAAGACGATGTCGCAGCCGCGCACCGCCTTGTGCGCCCGTTCGTAGCTCTGGATGTCTCCCTCGATGAGCTCGACGTCGCCGCCGATCGCGTCGATGTTCGAGCGCCGTCCCGTTGCGAAGTTGTCGAGCACGCGGACGTCGTGCCCGAGTTCAAGCAGGCGCGTGGCGAGATGCGACCCGATGAAGCCGGCACCGCCGGTAACGAGCATCTTCATCGGTCAGCCTGGGATAGAACGCCGCCGCCACAGCAGACCGGCGAGCCCTCCGAGCAGCAGCACCCCGCCCGCGCCCGCGGCGAGCGTGAGCAACTCGCCGCCGCCGCTGTCGGGTGACGGCGTCTGGGCGCGAACCGTCGCCGACCCGGGCGCCGCGCCTTCGAACGGCTCGGCTGTGGTCGCGCTCGTCTTCGGCAATGCCTTCCCGCTGCCTGAACCGCCCTTCGCCACGGAGCCCGATGCGGAGCGCGTCACGCCCTCGCCGAACAGCGGTGACTCGCCGGCCGTTGCGCGCGACGAGCCGCCGGCCGATCGGCCCGACGAGCCGCCCGCCCCGCCGCCGACCGCGTCCTCGCGAGCCCGGTCGATTGGCAGCTCGTACTCGATGCCGGCGGGGGAGTCGGGGTCGACGCGCGGGGCATCGCTCTGTGCGAACGCCGGCGCGGGCACAACGAACGCCAGCGCGACCACGAGGGCGCCGAACAAGGACCGACTGTGTTTGACCATACGTCTCTACTTGCCTTCCAGCCGCTTGACTGCCGCCCGTGGGTCCGCTGCGAGCGTAGCGAGGCCGCGGTCGCGCGGATTGAGTCGCGCGGCCCGACGATAGTCGGCCTGCGCTGCACGCAGATCGCCTTGGCGTACCGACAGATCCCCTAGCAACGCCCAGGTCACGAAGTTGCGCGGTTCGCGCCGCGTCGCTTCGAGCAGCACATCGCGCGCGGCGTCACCCTCGCCGAAGCGCGCTAGTGCGGCCGCCTTCGCGTAATAGGCGGAGATCGCCTCGCGGTCGAGGCGCAGCCCGCGGTTGGCCTCGACGAGCGCGCGCTCAGGGTCGCTCGCCAGCGCTGACTGCGCGCGTTCGACGTAGTGCTGCGACAGGCCTTGGCGGCTGAGGCTGAGCGCGCTGACCGTGATCGCGATGCCGACGAGGATCGCGGGCGCGAAGCGCGGCCCAGCGGGTCGCGGTGCGGCGCCATCCGTTCGCGATCGCGTGCTGTCGCGCATATCAGAGGGGCGCAGCAGCACTGCCGCGCCCAGCAGCGCCACGCCGGTCAGTCCCGGCAGCAGGTGCATCCAGTCAACGCTGGTGTGCACGAACCAAGCCGTCGCCACGCCCAGTCCGGCCACGACAATCGGCGCTCGCCCGCCGTTGCGGATCCGCCGCCACGTACCGGCAGCGATCAGCAGGAGCGCGGCGGCGAAGACCACACCTCCGAGGATCCCCAGCTCCGCGAGCACCTGAAGCGGCAGGCTGTGCGGCTGGCGGATGTCCTCGCCCGTCGTTCGCCGCGCGAAGTAGGGCTTGTCATAGCCACCGGCGCCGACGCCCGCGACCGGGTTCGCCTGCCATGTGTCGACCGCGATGCGCCAGTAGTCGTAGCGGTTGCCGGCGCCGGTCGCCAGACGCGATGCGGTCGGCTCCCCCTGCGCACCGCCGAGCTTCACGAACGCCGTGTACTGGCGATCGGCGAAGCTCGCGATCCGCTCGGCCGACACGACGGCGGCGGCAGCGCCCACCAGGGCAAGCGCCGCGACCCCGGCCACGGCCGCGCGCCGCAGGCGCAGGCCGCTTGCGCGCGCCCGCCGCTCGACGGCCACGAGCAGCGCCCAGAGGAGGCCCGCTCCCGCGGACGCCAGCGCAACGGCGCCGGTCGCGTGGCGCAGCTCGCCGGGCGCGACGCCCCCGCTGTAGACATCGAGCAGGACCGGCATCGCGGGCGCCAGGCACGCCGCGCTCGCGAGCAGTGCGACGATCCGCCGCAGCCGCCCCGGCAGCAGCGCGACCACGAGCAGCAGCGACAGCGCGCCCGCGAGCGCCGCACCACGCGACTGGCCCAGCACGGCGAGGCCGGCGAAGAGCGTCGCAGCCGCCAGTCCGAGCCCGGCCAGCAGGGTCGCAGCTCCGCCGTCGCCGCGCCGCTCGCCAAGTGCGAGGCACGGCCAGAACGCGAGCACGAAGAAGCTCGCTTGGCCATTGATGTAGCCCAGCGGCTCGTTGAGGCGACCGCCGAGAAAGAGCGATTCGTCGCCGCGCAGCATTCCCGCGAGCACCCAGCCCGCTACCGCAACCGCTCCCGCGGCAAAGGCGGCGAAGGCGAGAACCGCCCCGCGGTCGCTGCGCAGCAGCACGACCAGCAGCGCCAGGGCCGAGGCGTAGATCAGCAGCCTGTTTGCCTCCACGACTGCCTGTTGGATCGAATCGGTCCAGAGCGCCGACGCGAGCGACAGCGCGGCGAGCGCCGCGACAGCCGCCGGCGCGACGACGGCGCGGCGCGGGAGCGCTACGGGGCCCGCGATGAGCGCGGCGGTGAGCACGATCAGCAGCGCCATCCCGGCTTGCGCCCAGATCGACGAGTCGTAGAAGCCCCCTGCGAGCGGGCTCAGGCCGAGCGCCAGGCCGAAGACGGCGAGTACCGCAAGGGCGGGCACGTTCGTCCAGCGCTGCACCGCCCGGGCGGGCTCATCGCCGCGGGTACGGATGGCGCCGCTCGCGTCATGGACGCTCGCGGCCGGCGCCGCCACCCCAGCGCCGCCTGCCTCCGCTGCGCGCGGCTCGGCGTCGAGAACGGCGATCAGCGCCGCCATCGACGTGAGATAGAGCAGCACGACCGGTACGAGCAGATTCGGCCCGCCCTGCACGGCAACCAGCGCCAGCGCCGCCAGCAGCGCCTGGCCGGCGCCGAGCGCCGCGACCGACGCGTGCGCGGTGCGCAGTCGCTCGCGGGTGCGGTGCGTCAGGTGGTCGCGCCCGCCGGTCAGGATCGAGATGCCGCGCCGGCGGCGCGAGACGACGACGAGGCACGTGTCGAGCGCCGGCACGCCGACGAGCAGCAGGCCCATCACGAGCGCCTGCCATTCCGCGGCGGCCGACGAGGCCCCGATCATCACGAGCGCCGCGATCGCGAAGCCGACGGGCATGCTGCCGCCGTCGCCCAGGAAGATCCGTGCCGACGGGCGCGACAGGTTGTGCGGCAGAAACCCGAGGCACGCGCCGCAGAGGGCGGCGCCGGTGGCGACGAGCCAGACGTCGGATTGCACGAGCCCGAGCACGGCGATTGTGCCCGCGACGACGCACGCCATCGTGCTCGACGCGCCGTCCATGTTGTCGAACAGGTTGAAGGCGTTGACGACGGCGATGACCCAGATCACTGTCGCTGCGAGGTCGACGGCGCTTCCGAGACCGAGCGACCAACCGAGGCTCGTGGCCCACAACATCGCGGCCAGCGCGGCCTCGACGGCGACCCGCGGCAACGGCCCGATCGTGACGCGGTCGTCAATGGTTCCGACGACCCACAGGATCACTACCCCGCCAAGCACGGGCAGCGTCCGGCCCGCGTCTGATGTCAACGCGAGGACTGCGACCGCGAAGCCGGTGATGACGGCCAAGCCGCCGAGGTACGGCGTCGGCGCCGCGTGGCCTTTGTAGCCGATCGGCTTGTCGTAGAACTCAAAATAGGCGGCGAGCCGGATCGCGGCCGGCGTAGCGGCGTACGCGATCGCCGTCGCCAGCGCCAATCCGACGAGCAGGTGTGCCTCGAGCGGCAACTCAGCCATTCCCACGGCGTGTCAGAAACGAACGCAGGTGACAAGCAAAGCACGCTTGGCCCGGCATGTCTCCCAGCCTCTGCCGCTTAGACTCGAGTGCGAATGCGACCCGGCTGGCCACCAGGCTGCTTCGCCCGAACAGTTCCGGTGATCGCGGCGCTCGTGTTCGCGCTGGCCGCGCCTGCGTCTGGTGCCGAGAAGGCCCTGTGGGGTCCGGCCGCGCTGCCGGATGGACGCTCGGCGTTCGCGCTCTACGACGAGCTGGGAATCGACACGTTGCAGATGTCGGTGAGCTGGGCGGATGTCGCAACGTCCCGACCGGCGTCCCCGACGGACCCATCCGATCCCGCCTACCGTTGGCCCGCGGACGTCACGGCGGCGGCCTCTGAAGCAATTGCGCACGAGATCCGCCTGTCGCTGCTGGTATCCAACGCCCCGCCATGGGCCAACGGCAACCGCCCGTCGACGTACGCGCCGACCAACCCGCGGGACTACGCGGACTTCCTCACCGCCGCCGCCCGCCGCTACCCCGCCGTGCGGCGCTGGATGATCTGGGGCGAGCCCAATCGCGACGACCGCTTTCAGCCCAATGCGCAGAACGATCCGGCCGGGCCGCGCACGTACGCGCTGCTGCTGGACGCCGCCTACGCCGCGCTGAAGGCACAGAGCCCGAACAACAAGGTCATCGGCGCCAACACGTGGACGAGCGGGACCGTCAAGCCGCCGGACTTCCTGCGCCACATGCGCCTGCCCGGTGGCCGGCCGCCGCGGCTTGACTGGTTCGGGCACAACCCGTTCCCGTTTCGCAGGCCGAACCTCGCCGAGGGCCCGTTGCCCGGCGGCTTTCGCGACATCAGCGACACGGACACGCTCAGCCGCGAGGTGCGCCGCGCGTACGGGCGGTTGGTGCCGCTGTGGCTGTCGGAGTACACGATCCAGTCCGAGCACGGCTCGATCGTCTTTGCGACCTTCGTCTCGCGCGCGGCGCAGGCGCAGTACCTGACGCGCGGCTACGCGATCGGCGACGAGCTCGGCTCCGCGGTTGCGGGCGTCGGATGGCTGGCGCTCCTCGACGAGCCGCCCGCGGCGGACAGCGCCAACTGGGGGCTGCTGACGTATGGCCTGCGGCGCAAGCCCGCCTTCGCGGCGATGGTGCGTGCGCCCAGCGAGCGCCTACGCCCGACTGTCCGGCTCGCCCGTTCGGCGACCCGAGCGATGGTGCGCGGGCCGGGGCTCGCGGTCCGGGTCCTCCCGCGGCGCTCCGGGCAGCTCACGGTCGAGCTGCGCAAGGGCGCGCGACGGCGGGCCCGGGTGCGCTTTCGCGGCGTCGCCGGTCGCACCCGCACGGTGCGGCTACGTGCCGCGGTCGGGCGCGGCCCATACACGGTGAAGTTGAGGATGGCGCGCAGCTCGACCGTCAGCAGGTCCGTCGACATTCGATGATCAGATTCGTACATCAGAAGAAGGTTGCCTGTTCCTCGCATCTGTG
Organism: uncultured Solirubrobacteraceae bacterium; assembly: GCA_902806175.1. Classification (GTDB taxonomy): domain Bacteria; phylum Actinomycetota; class Thermoleophilia; order Solirubrobacterales; family Solirubrobacteraceae; genus CADCVQ01. The sequence continues at coordinate 4,857 of CADCVQ010000020.1, read as the reverse complement.
CGTGAAGTAGGTAAGGTCGCGGACGGTTTGTCAGGTTCGGGGAGGAACGCGTCGCTGCACGAGACCGTCGGGATCGTTCACGACACAAAAACTTATCGGAGGTACCGCCGTGAATCGCAAGGCAGTCTTGACACTGGGCACGACAGTCGCGCTGGCGTCGCTCGGGATCGGCGCTGCGCAGGCGCAGCAGTACTACCCGGTGCCACAGCCGCCGACGGCCCAGCCCGCCGGCTGCCCGCAGCGCGGCATCCTCCAGAACGGCACGCCCGGCAACGACACGATCAACGGCACCGCCCTCAGCGACGTCATCTTCGGTCGCGCCGGCAACGACCGGATCAACGGCCTGGCCGGCAATGACTGCCTCTTCGGCGAGGCCGGCGTCGATCGCATCACGGCGGCCGACGGCAACGACCTCGCCCTCGGCGCAGACGGCAACGACATCATCACCGGCGGTCTCGGCGACGACACCCTGCTCGGCGAGGCCGGCAACGACCGTCTCGACGGCGGGGGCGCCCGTGACAGGCTCTCCGGCGGCACCGGCAGCGACAAGGTCACCGGCGGCAGCGGCAACGACACCCTCACGGGCGCCAGCGGCAACGACCGCCTGACCGGCGACAGCGGCAACGACCGCATCGACGGCGGCGCCGGCAACGACCGGCTGAGCGGCGTCTCGGGCAACGACCGCATCACGGGCGGCAGCGGCAACGACACGCTGCTCGGCGGCGCGAACCCCGACAACCTGTCGGGCGGCTCCGGAAACGACGCCATCAACTCGCGCGACGGGCGCCGTGACACCGTCACCTGCGGCACCGGCCGCGACCGCGTAACGGCAGATCGCATCGACCGCGTCTCACGCAACTGCGAGCGCGTCACCCGCCGCTGACGCTGGGCGCAGCGAGGACCCGTCTCCCCGGCCGGGCTCTTGCCGTTGTGGGGCGGGCGGACAACGCGCGGGTTTTATACGAAACCTGCCCTTGACACCGGCGTCCGCCTCAGAAGTCGGGCGCCACAACGCTTGCCGAAGCAGGAGACCTCGCGTACAGTCGGTTGAGACGGTCGCCGGATCGCGACGGATCTCTGGTCGACTCCCGCGGGTCTCCGTCACTGCCCTTATCACCTGCAGCAGGGACGCGCAAAGGAGGCTCCAAGTGCTCACCTTCGCCCCACGCGAGCCAAGCACCCGGCTCGGGCGCATACGACGCCCCGCCCGCCCAGCTCTCGTCGGGCAGAAGGGACCCATCGGAGGTTCGGAGATCAAGAGCATCCTTCAGCGCCGGCGCTCGCCGGCGCTGGTCCTCGCCGTGGGGCTGCTCGCCGCCCTCAGCCTCACCGGCTCCGCCGAGGCTGCCTTCCCGGGCCAGAACGGCAAGATCGCCTTCGTGAGCGACCGCGACGGGAACTCCGAGATCTACACGATGAACCCCGACGGCTCGGAGCAGACCAACCTCACCAACAACCTGGCCGTCGACTCCAACCCGGCCTTCTCACCTGACGGGCAGACGATTGCCTTCACGAGCAGCCGCGATGGCAACTCCGAGATCTACACGATGGCCGCCGATGGCTCGGACGTCACCCGCCTCACCCACAACCCGGCCTTCGACTCCAACCCGTCCTTCTCGCCAGACGGGCAGAGGATCGCCTTCGTTCGCAACGACAAGATCTACACGATGAACGCCGACGGCGCAGACCAGGTCAACATCACCGACAACGCCTTCTTCGACTCCGACCCCGCGTTCTCGCCCGACGGGCAGCGGATCGCCTTCGCGAGCGACCGCGACCCCCGCGACGGCTTCCGGGAGATCTACACGATGAACGTCGACGGCTCAGACGTTACCCGCCTGACCGACACCTCTGGCCGCGCCGCCGCCGATCCCACCTTCTCGCCCGACGGGCAGAGGATCGCTTTCTCAGAGGACGCTCGCTTCTTCAGCTCGGTCTTCACGATTGCCACCGACGGCACGGATCGGAGGGTGATCGGGATCGGGACGACGGACAACTGCCCGACTTTCCGTGTCAGTAGCCCCGCGTTCTCGCCCGACGGGCAGCGGATCGCCCTCTCGAGCGATCGCGGCACGTGCGGGGGCCGGGACGAGATCTACACGGTCGGCCCCAACGGCTCGGACGCGATCCGCCTGACCTACAACGCGGCCTCCGACAGCCAGCCCGACTGGCAGCCCCTCCCTTCCCCGCCGCCCCGCCCCGCCAATGGCAAGGAGGCGTGCAAGAACGGGGGCTGGAAGAAGCTCGGGTACCGCAACCAGGGCCAGTGCGTCAAGGCGGCAAAGAAGGCCGCCAAGCGCGGGAAGCCGTTCCCCGCCACGGCGGGCCGCGGTTGAGAATACCTCGGCTTGTGAGTAGCGGCGTATCTGCGCTGCGGCTCGACCGAGCCCCGGAGTCGCATCAGAGAAGCCCGCGTCTCAACCCGTCGGCCCCTCACCACCTGCCATGTCTTACTGCACAGCCACATGCCGACCTGACGATCGACGAGGTCAAGCGCTGCTCGACGTGCCGCAAGCTGACAGCCCTACGTGCTCGAACTGCTGGGCGCACCCTCCGCGGTCACACCGCGCGCCTCGTAGACTGCGGCCGCGATGGTCACGCGCGTGCCCGAGACGGTGCGGCCTGCGCTTCCGGAGGATCACGGTCCGCTGGCGGAGGTCCTTGCACGCGCCTTCTTCGACGACCCGGTGACGTCGTGGTTCTATCCCGACGCCGCCAAGCGGATGCGCCACGCGCGCCGCTTCTTCGAGATCCGCCTGCGCCAGCTCGCAGTCCACGGGCTGATCTACACGACGCCCGAGCGCTCGGGGGCGGCGCTGTGGGCTCCGCCCGGACAGTGGCGCGAGAGCCTGCGCCAGTCGCTCATGCAGCTTCCGATGCTGCCGGTGCTGCTGCCGCGGATCGTGCGCATGACGCAGGCGGTGCGCGAGATCGAGCGCCACCACCCCGTCAGGCCGCACTACTACCTGTCGGTCATCGGCACCGACCCAGAGCAACAGGGCGGAGGTGTTGGCTCCGCCCTGCTCGCTCCGGTCCTTCTACGTTGCGATGAGACCCAGACGGCGGCCTACCTCGAGTCCTCCAAGGAGAGCAATCTCTCCTTCTACGCCCGCCACGGATTCGCCGTGACCGAGTGCATCGAGCTGCCCGAGGGGCCGCCGCTGTGGCTCATGTGGCGGGAGCCGCCTGGCCGCCGAAGAGGCCACCCAGAAGGTTCCCGATCAGGCCCGTGACGCTGCTGATGATGCCGGTGATGCCGCCGGCCGGCGTCGTGCTGCCACCGGTCGAGCCGCCGCCGAACAGGCCGCCGAGCAGACCGTCGAGCATGCCGCCGATGCCGCCGGGCAGGTCGCCCGAGGCGCCGCCGAGGATGCCGTCCAGCAGGCCGCCCAGACCGAACATGCCGCCGGTCGAGGACGACGTGCCACCGACGAACGGCAGCGAGCCGAGGATCGTGTCGATCAGGCCGGTGACCGTGCTCAGCACGGCCGGGACGATCGTGCCGACGGTCGAGCTGACCATGTTCAGGATCTGCATGAGCGGGGCCTGAACGGCGGCCGGCAGCAGCGGGACGATCGACTTCACGATCCCGAAGGCCTGGTCCATGATGCCCGTCGCCATCGAGAGCGCCGAGCTGACGATGCCGGCGATGCTGCTCGGCAGGCTGCCCGAGTCAAGCGCCTGGTCGAGGTTGACGACCTCGTCGGCGTCGCCGACGGACAGCGCCGCGATGATCGAGGCGATGACGGGCTTGGCCTCTGCAGGCACCTGGTCGAGCAGCTGCGTGAGGACCTCGACGATCTTCTGCTTGCCGGCGAGGCTCGGCGCGATCGAGTTGGCGACAAGTGCCTGAACCTGACCGGTGATCTGGTCGACGATCGCGGTGATCGACTCGACGAGCTGGTCGTACTGCGTGCCGGCGAGCGTCAGTGCCTGGGCGGCGGCGACGCTCTGCGTGCCGGCATCGGCCGAGACGGCCATCTGGCGCGCCATCCGCGATGCCGCGGCCGACTGCGAGCGAGCGATCTTCAGCTGCTTGGCGACGGCCTTGCCGTTGCCGAGGCGGGCGTAGCGCTTCATGCGCTTGACGGCCTTCGTGGCCTTGTCGACGTGCACCTGGACGTTGGTGCTCGACGCGACCTTGGCCGAGGACTCGGCCGCCGATGCTGTGGCGGGAACCGCGACGAGCACGGCAAGGGTCGCCAGCGCGGCGACGATACGACGGGGATGAGACATTGTGCCTCCTTCGGCAACTGGGCGGCCTGCGTGAGGCCCCTGGTTTTGCGCGCCCGTCTCGCGACGGGTTTGCCTTTTCGTGATCTGGCTGCCCCTAACACGGCGGCGGCCCCTGCTTGTGATGCGATACTTGCGAATCCGTTCGCGGTTGGCGCGTTGACGCTCTCTCTAGAGCCGGCCGAACAGGTTCTGCAGCATCGTGTTCAGTCCGCTGAGCAGCGACTGCGCCGGTGCCAGGACGTTCGTGACGGTCGTGTCGCCCGGTGTGGCGGGCGGCGCCGTCGTCGTGCCCGACGGCAGGCTCATCCCGTAGGACGCGAGGATCCGCTGGATCGACGGCAGCACCTGGCCGATCGTGCTCTGGACGATCGAGTTCGCGGTCGTGATCGACCCTTCGGTGCCTGCCCCCGCGAGCGTCTGTGCGCTGGCGAACGCGGCCCTGATCTTGTCGCGGATGCGCTGCAGGTTCTCGGCGGCGATCTGCTGCGGCGTCTTGGCGGCGGGCGTCTGCTGCGTGACGGCCGTGACGGCGGGAGCGGGGCGCGCGGGCGCGGCTGGCGCGGGAGCGGGTGTCGCCGGACGCGGCTGCGCTGCGCCGCGGTCGGCAGCGACGCCCGCGGC
>CADCVQ010000019.1 GCA_902806175.1 uncultured Solirubrobacteraceae bacterium | reverse complement strand
GCTGGCCGGCGTGGCCGCGCCCGCGGCGCGCGCGATCCGCTTGAGGTCGAGCGCGCCGGCGAGCGCGCGGCGCACGGCGACGCGGTTCAGCGGCGCGCGCCGCAGGTTGAACATGAGCATCGTCCCGAGGTACAGCGGTCCGCGCGCGATCCGCACGCTGATCGATTCGAGGCTCTCCTGCTGCTCGGGGGTCAGCGAGATCGGCAAGGTGTCGACGGAACCGCGGCGCAGCGCGGTGATCATCTGCGCTGCGTCCGGGATGATCGGCACCTCGACGCGGTCGACCCGCGGACGGCCGCGGAAGTAGCCGGGCACCGCGGCAAGACGCAGCCCGCCGTCGCGGCGACGACCGGCGAAGCGGTAGGGCCCGCTTCCGATCGGCGCCCCCGGCGGCGCGCGCAGCCCCGGAGCCACATCGCGCCAGAGGTGCGCCGGCAGGATCGGGACGTCGGCCAGCGGTTGATCGGCGAAGCCGATCGAGGGGTGGCGCAGGCGGAACTCGACCGTCCGCGCGTCCGTCGCCTGCACGGTCTCGATCGCGCGCAGCTGGGGAGCGAAGCGCGGGTGGCGCCGGGCACGCATGAAGTCGTAGGTGAACGCGACGTCGCGCGCCGTCAGCGCGCGGCCGTCGTGCCAGCGCACGCCGTCGCGCAGGCGGACGACCACACGCCGGCCGCCGTCCACGGCCCGCACCGAGCGGGCAAGCCAGGGGCGCGGAACGCCATCGGCGTCGCGCCAGGTGATCGTGTCGTAGACGAGCGTCAGCAGCGGGTAGCCGAGCGTGAACGTCAGCGGCGTGAGCGTGCCGGGATCGCGCGGGAGCGGGATGCGCAGCGTCCCCGTGGCCGCCTCCGACGGCCGCGCCTCAGCGCCAAGCGAGACGGCGGCCGCGAGCAGCATGAGCAAGTTTGTCAGCTTGGCGCGATATAAGGGTGTCGAGGGGGTAGACGAATGTTGCACGGGGTAGCTAGAGTACGCACACATGTAGTGGTGGGGATGCGGACCGGGGGAAAGGTTCGCCACGGGAGCTTTGCAATGCGAGAGGAGATGGTGACGTTGCGCGTAACACGCCGGGCTCGAGGGAGCCGTCGGTGGATCGGGCTTATGACGCTGGCGCTGACGGCTGGCGCCCTCATCCCGGCCGCCCTGGCCCTGGCCTGCAACCCGCAGGCCTACCTGACACTAGACAAATCGCAGTACGCGCCGGGCGACTCCGTCCGCGTGACCGGTTCATTCTTCAAGGGCGACACCAACATCACGGTGTCGCTTGATCGCAGCGGCCAGTCGGCAACCGTGAGGACAGCTGCAAACGGTTCGTTCCAGTCGACGTTCGCCCTGCCGGGTGGCGCGCCGGCCGGCGGATACACCGTCAGCGCAATCGGCTACGAGGCCACCGGCGACGTGATCAACGGCCTGCCCGCCCGCGCATCGTTCTCAGTGGCAACGGCCCAGCCGTCGAGTCCGTCGGCAAGCGCGCCCAGCGGCGCCACGCCGAGCGCGTCGGGCAGTGAGTCTGCCCCGCAGACGGCTCAGCCGCAGAGCGGCCAGCCGAGCGCGCCGCAGGCGACGCGGCCGAGTCAGCAGCGTCCGGCGCCTGCGCGGAGCACGTCCGCCTTCCGCGAGCCGCGGGTGACGAGCGAGCCCAACGTGCAGCCCAACAGCGCAGCACGTGGCGCCACCACGCGGCGCGCGCAGGGTGGCGCGACGCAGCCTACGAGCGGCGGGTCGACTGCAGGCGCTGACCGTGCGTCGGTCGGCGGTCGCGCCGTGTTCGGCGGCTCTGTCGCTCCGGTCGTCGGCGCAACTGCCGCGCCGACGGTGGCGGCGACCGCTACGCCCGCCGGCGCCACGCGCGCAACGGGTGGCACGCGCGCAGCGTCACGCTCCGGCGCGACCGGTCGTCAGGCCGCTGAGCAGACCGCGACGGATGACGTCTGGGGCTCGGTTGGCAACGGCCGCAGCCCGTCGGTGCTCCCCGTCGCCGGTGACGGCGTGGCCGTGAGCAGCCCGCGATCCGGTTCGTCGCTGACGCTCGGTGTGCTGCTCCTCGGCGGCGGCGCACTCGCCCTCCTCGGTGGGCTCGCGGCAAGCGAGGCCCGCAGGCGGCGGGTTCGCATTCGCTGAGTCGGGTACGCGACCCTGACCGCAGGGTCAGGGTCGCGACGCAGGACAACACGTGTGGCATGGCCGGCTCCCCGCTCCGGGGGCCGGCAGCTGCCGCTCGCAAGTCTTGGGGAGCGCAGGGTAATCGGGTGTCGTTGCTTTAGGAGGAGTTCGGGTGGTTGAAGGAACAAGCGCGCCGTCGCGCATCCATGGGCGGACTCGGATCGTCGTGCGCGCAGGTTGCATCGCGCTTGCGGTCGCCGGAATCTGCGCGGAAGCAGCGCTCGCCGTCGGACCCGGCCTGCCCCGGACGTATGACGTCGTTCGTCACGGCAGCCCGTTCCCGGGCGCGGTGGGCCAGTACCCGCTCGGGCTCGCGAACGCCGGCGATCTCGACGGCGACGGCAAAGAAGACTTCATCACGGCCCAGCTCGTGAACACGCGCAACGACGCCGGCGCGATCAGCGCGGCCGGCAACGGCGCGATCTACATCATCAGCGGCGCGACGAACGAGCGCATCAAGACGATCGAGGCGCCCGACCCCGGCGGCACCGGCAACGCCGCGAACTTCGCCTTCCCGTGGGTCTCGAAGGTCGGCATGAACCGCAGCGCACCGGGGCCGTTCACGGATCTGGGAAGCTGCGCGAACCGGCCCCCGAATGCCGGCGAGGAGTGCCAGAGCCCAACGGTCGGCGCACCCGACGGCGTGCCCGACATCCTCGTAGGCGCGCGCGGCGTCGACGCCAAAGGCCGGCCCGACTCCGGGCGCGTCTATGTCTTTGACGGCGCGACGTTCGCGCTGCTCAAGCGCATCGACCAGCCCGCGAGCGACACGACGGACCTCGCGCTCTCGCGCTCAGGTGGCAGCTGGTTCGGCCGCACGGTGCTCAACCCCGCGGGCCTCCCCCCGTGCGAGGGCAACGCCGGCGTGGGCACCTGTGAGACGGCGTCTCAGGCCGTCGCCTCCGGCGACGTCGACGGCGGCGGCCGGCCAGACCTCATCGTCGGCGCCTCGTCCACCTCGGAGGACTCAACGACGGCTGCCCCGGGCTCCCACTGTGCGCGGACGACTGGCGCGGTCTGCCAGGCCGCCGGGCGCGTGTACGTGTACCGCGGCGAGAACATCGTCGGCTCGAGCCCACGCGAGATCCTCGACGGCACCGTCCCCGCCGGCGGCACAGCCGAGAACGTCACGACGATCCGCAACCCCCACGCGCAGGCCAACAACCAGAACCCCACCAACGGGGACTCGCAGATCTTCGGAAACTCGCTGACGCCGATCGGTGACGTCGGCAGTTGCAGGGCGACGCCGTTCCCGCTGCCTGGGCCGGGCGAGATGTGCCCGCGCGACAACGGCTCCACGAGCCCGGACGGGAAGCCGGACTACGTCATCAGCGGCCAGCGCAACGACCTGCCGCTCGACAACCCCGACCCGGCGCTCGCCGACGCGGGCGCCGCCTACCTCATGGACGGTGCGACGAGCACAATCCTCAACATCTACCGGCATCCGGAGGCGCAGCTGGGCGCGACCTTCGGCTCGAGCGAAGTCCCGTTCGCATCCGGCGATCTGGGCGATACCGGCCTGCCCGACGTCTTCATCCCGGCGTCCGGCCAGAACGTCCCCGGCTTTACCGGAGCGGGACGCGGCTACGTGTTGAACGGCAACCACAAGGCTGGCGTCAACGCCGTCAACTTCGCCCGCATCGACGATCCGACGCCGAGCACCGGCGGCGGCTTCGGCCCGGGAGCCACGGGCGTGGGTGACCTCGTCGGGGGCGGGGGCAGTCCTGCGAACGAGCTCCTGGTCGGAAGCGCCTCGTCGAGGAGCAGCAGAAACGACATCCACTTCTTCAACGCTGCGACGGAGCGCGTGCTGCAGACGATCCAGGATCCCGACGCTCAGGCCGACGGCCGCAGCGCCAGCCAGTTCGGCGAGCAGATCATCCCGCTCGGCGATCTCAACGGTGACACGTACCTCGACTTCGGCGTGACGGCGCCGCTCTACGACAGCCCGACGTTCACCGACGAGGGGCGGGTGTACATCTTCAGAAGCAACAACACCCCGCTGCCCCCGGCGCCGATTGCGCAACCACCAGCGGCAGCGGCGGACACGCCAGCGGCCGCAGCAGCAGCGGCGACGACGACGCCGGCCGCCGCGGCGGCCGCGGCGGCCGCAACGCCCGAGGCCGAGTTGGCCGCCGGGCGCTGCGCAAACGACTTGCGCGGCACGAACGCCAAGGACCGCCTGATCGGGACGAGGGCCGGGGACACCGTGTTCGGCCTCAACGGCGACGACGTCGTGGACGCCCTGTCGGGCGATGACTGCGTCGATGCCGGCGGCGATAGCGACAACATCGGCGGCGGCTCCGGCAACGACAGCCTGGTCGGAGGTTCCGGTCCCGACAAGCTCGACGGCGACTCCGGCGCCGACAGGCTCTTCGGGCAGTCCGCGGTCGACATCCTCAACGGCGGCACGGGCCGGGACATGCTCGCCGCCGGCGACGGCAACGACCGCCTGAGCGGCGATCGCGATCGCGACCGGCTCTTCGGCGAGCGCGGCAGAGACGTCCTCTTCGGCGGCTCGGGCAGCGACACGCTCGACGGCGGCAGCGGCGGCGACCGCATCTACTCTGCCGACAGATCGCGCGACATCGTTCGCTGCGGGACCGGCTTTGACCGCGTGGTCGCGGATCGCCTGGACCGCGTCTCGGGCTGTGAGCGCGTGACGCGAAGGCGGTCGTGAAGCTGCCAGACAGATTCTCTCGGGCCTCGCCGGCGGACGGCGCGCCGGCGCGCCCCGAGAGTGATCCACGTGATGGCTCGCGCAAGGCGTCCGGTGGCTCTGGGCTCAGCAAGACGCCCGTGTTGATCGGGGTCGCGCTCGTGCTCATCGGAGCCGGCCTGGTGTTCGTGTCGACGGCGTTCGAGCGCGGCGCCGCCGCACGCGTCGCCGGCGACAATGCGCCGGTCAACGCCGGCGCTCGGACGGCGGCCGACATCAGCGCGCACAACTCGCCGACGCTCGTGTCCAGCCCGCGCACGCCGGGGAACCTCGTCATCGCGAACAAGATCGACAGCCCGCGATTTTCCTGCGCGCTGCACGTCTCGTTCGACGGCGGCGTGCACTGGAGCCAGACGCCGATCCCGCTGCCGGCCGGCGAGGAGCCGAAGTGCTACGCGCCCGACGTGACCTTTGCCGCCGACGGAACGCTCTACCTGAGCTTCGTCACGCTGAAAGGTCGCGGAAACGTGCCGAACGCCGTCTGGCTCGTCCGCTCACCGGACGGCGGACAGACGCTCTCGGACCCGACCAGGGTCCGCGGGCCGCTGAAGTTCCAGGTTCGGCTGGCGGCCGATCCCGCGGCGCCGCGGCGGCTGTACATGACATGGCTCGATGCTCGCGAGGTCGGTCTGTTCAAGTTCGCCGATGCCGGCAACCCGCTGCGCGCGGCGCGCTCGGATGACGGCGGGCGGACGTGGAGCCCACCGGTCCAGCTCAACTCGGCGACCCGCACGCGCGTCGTTGCACCCTCGCCCGCGGTCGGACCGCAGGGCCAGCTCTACGTCACGTACCTCGACCTCGGCGAGGACGTGCTCGACTACGAGGGCGGCCACGGCGGCCGCGGCGGGGAGCCCTATCAGGGCGACTGGTCGCTCGTGCTCGCACGTTCGGCCGATCGCGGAGAGACGTGGGACGAGTCGGTCATTGAGGACAAGCTCGTGCCGACAGAACGCTTTATCGCGTTCACGCCGCCGTTTCCGTCCCTCGCCGTCGACCGCCGATCGGGAACGCTCTACACCGCCTTCCACGACGGCCGGCGCGGTAACGCCGACGTCTATCTGTGGAAGCTGGGGACGGGCAGCCGGGGGTGGAGCGAAGCCAAGCGCATCAACGACACGTCGGCCGCAGACGAGTCGTCGCAGCTGCTGCCGAAGCTCGCGGTCGCTCCCGATGGACGCCTCGACGCGCTCTATCTGGACCGCCGCAGCGATCCCGGAGATGTCATGACGGAGGTCTCGCTGCAGTCCTCCTACGACGGCGGAAACGAGTTTCTGCCTCGCCTGCGGCTCTCCGACCGGCGGTTTGACTCGCGCGTCGGCTATGGCAGCGAACGCGGGATGCCCGACCTCGGCAACCGTCTCGGCCTGATGTCGACAGGTAAGCGCGCGCTCGCCGTCTGGACGGACACGCGCGCCGGAACGCGCACGTCCGGCAAGCAGGATCTTGCCCGCGGGCTGGCCGCGTTCTCCCCGCCGGAGGATATGTCGAGCACGCTGAAGACACTCCTGCGCATCGCCGGCGCCCTGCTTGCGTTGCTGGGCGTCGCGCTGATCGTGCGCGCGGCGGTGCGGCAGCGCGACGACCCGGACGAGACGCCGAAGGCCAGCGCACCGCGCCCACGCGTGCGCCAGCGCGTTTGAACGACCCCATCGCGCCGGCTGCCGTTCCTGCTGCTGGTCCCAGTCAACCGGCCCGCCGACGTTCCGCCAGGCTCGGGACCTTCCTCACCGAGTACTCCACCGGCGCAGAGATCTCTGCCGTGCTGCGCTCGTGGGAGGAGCGCTTCGGCGCTGTGGTCGTGGAACTGACGCAGTCGACGATCACGCTGATCGTCGGCGCGCCGCCTGCGGACGAGCGCAACGCGCTGCTGCTGGCGGCCGAGCACCACGCGTTCTCACCGCCCGAGGATGCCGGAACCGCGGGATCGCTGCGCCGGCTCGCGCGGTTGCTGCGCGCCGGCGGCGACGACGGCGGCGCGGCCGGACCGATCTCGCTCGCTCCCGGCATCTGGGAGATCGGCTGGAGCGACTGAGACCGCGACGCGTGCTTCCGTGGCGTGCTCGCCATGATCGCGGGCTCAGGCAGGAGCGGCCTCGATGAGGTTTGTCGCGGGCCTCGGCGTGATCTCGAGCAGCTCGAATCCTCCCTCGGCGAGCAGGGCGCGCCACTCGCTCTCCGTGCGCTCCTTGCCGCCCAGCAGCACCAGCATGATGAGGTCAAGCAGCTTCGCGTAGCTGGGCGTGTCGCCGTCGGGCATCACCTGCTCGAGCAACAGCAGCCGTCCGTCCGGCGCGATCGAGCGACGGCAGTTGCGCAGGATCGTCAGCGATCGCTCGTCGTCCCAGTCGTGCAGGATCTGGGCCATCACGTACACGTCAGCTGCGGGTAGCTCGTCGGTGAAGAAGTCACCGCCGGCGACCGCGCAGCGCTCGGTCAAGCCCGCCGCCTCGATGACCGGTTGCGCCGCCGTCACCACGTGGGGCTGGTCGAACACGACCCCGCTCAGGTGCTCGTGCGCCCCGAGCACGCCGACGAGCACCGAGCCGTTGCCGCCGCCGATGTCCGCGACGACCGAGACGCGGTTCCAGTCGAAGTCCCGCGCGGCTGCCGCGCGAGCGCCTGCGCCGCCGGCCATCGCCTGGTTGAAGCAGGCGTTGCGATCAGGGTCGCTCGCGAGATGCTCGAAGAACGACATGCCGAACACCATCTCGGCGGTCGGCTCCCCGGTCTGCACCGCCCGCAGCATCTGACCGGCAGCAAGGTAGGTATCCGAGCCCTGGAACATTGCCATGTGGCGCACCGAGAGCGGCGCGTCGGTTCTCAGCCCGCCGGAGAGCGGGGTGCTCACGAACGCCCCGGGCGCGGCCTCAGAGAAGACCCCGCTGCCCGCGAGCACGCGCAGCACACGATGCAGCGAGGACGGATCGGCCTGGACCTGCGCCGCGAGCTGCTCCACCGTCACCGGCTCGTCGCCCACGATGTCCGCGATACCGAGCACCGCCACCGTGTGCAGTGCCTGTGTGCGCAGGAAGCCGGCGAGCAGGTCGAGCAGTTGCAGACGTATGGCAGGGTCGACAGGCGGCTGGTTGGCGGGCATGGGCCGAGTATCCCGCAGGTTGCAGCCAATGCCACGTAAGACGCGCCAACCCGCGGTCATGCTCCACGTGCCCCCTCAGCACGGAGCAGCCCCGGCGTTGCGTCCCGGTCGGTGCACTCGTCGACCGGCCGACAGCGGGCGATGCCGGAGCGCGGGCCGATAGGGTCTCGTAGTGGCTGGCGACGGGTCCGAAGTAGGCCTGCTCGAGCGCGAGGCCGAGCGCGCGGAGCTGCGCGCTGCGCTGGCCGGGGCGGCGCGCGGGCACGGGACGGTCGTGCTCGTGGAGGGGCCGCCCGGCATCGGCAAGACGTGGTTGCTCGAGGACGCGGCGGCCGCGGCGGCGCGCGTCGGCGCGGTTGCCAGCAGTGCGCGGGGCCACGAGCTCGAGCAGCGCGTTCCCTACGGGGTGGTCCGCGATCTGCTCGAGCCTGCTCTCGCGGGTTGCCCCGACGCGCGGGAGCGCGCTGGGACGGTGGGCGCGCGGGTGCTGGGGGCTGCGGCGGGAGAGCCCGGCGGCGCCGAGGAGGCAGGCGGCGTGGTGCACGGCCTGTACGCGCTCACGGCCGCGCTTGCGGCGCGCGCCCCGCGGGCGCTGCTCGTGGATGACGCGCACTGGGCGGACGCCGCCTCGGTGCGCTTCTTGCTCTACCTGGCGCGGCGCGTCGAGGCGCTACCGCTCGCGCTGATCGTAGGCGTCCGCGGCGGCGAGGCGCCGGAGTTTGTGGCGCGGCTGCTCGACGGTGCACCGGTGCGGCACGTGCGTCCCGCTGCGCTGACCGCGGAAGCCGTGGGTGTCGTGCTGCGCGATCGGCTGGGTCGCGAGGCCGGCCCGGTGCTGCGCGAGGCGTGCCTGGGCGCCACGGGCGGCACGCCGCTGCTGGTCGTCGAGCTGGCGCGCGCGCTCGCCGCGGCCCGGGCGGGCGACGACGCGGCGGCGGTGCGACGCGTGGCGGGGCTGGCGCCCGAGGCCGTGAGGCGCTCGGTGACCCTGCGCTTGGCCGCGGTGTCCGAGGCGGCGCGGCGCCTGGCCCGAGCCACGGCGATCTTCGGAGACCAGGCCCGGCTCAGCGACGCGGCTGCCCTGGCGGGTCTCGCCGACGAGGACGCGGCACCCGCGGCGGGCGAGCTCGCCGCCGCGGCGCTGCTCGCCGACGCCGTGCCGCTGGCGTGGCGCCATCCCCTCCTGCGCGTTGCCGCGCTCGCGGGGGTCCCTGCGGCGGAGCGCACGGCGCTGCATCTGCGCGCCGCTCGCGTACTCGATGCGCGCGGGGCAGACGTCGGGCTCGTTGCCGCGCAGCTGCTTGCCGCCGAGGCCAAGGGGGACGAGTGGTCGGCGCGCGTGCTGCGACGGGCGGCAGCGGACGCCCGCCGTCGAGGCGCTCCTGACGTCGCCGTCACGCTCCTGCGTCACGTCCTCGCGGCACGCTCGGCAGATCCCGGCCTACGGCTGGAGCTCGCGCGGGCGGAGATCGCGGCGGGCGATTCGGCGGGCGCGGTGCGGATGCGCGAGGTGCTGCGCGACGAGACCGACCCTGCCGGCCGCGCGCAGCTGGCTCTCGAGCTCGCAGACGCGCTGGCGAGCCAGCAGGAGCATCGCCAGGGGGCCGCGATCCTGCGCGACGCGCTGCGCCGCGATCCCGGCCAGGAGCTGGCGCTGCAGGTCCTGGCGATGCTCGCCGTCTGCGAGCGCTATGCCCCCGGACCGGACGCCTCAGGAGCCGAGGGGCGCTTGACCGCGGCGGTCGCGGGACTCGCCGGTGCCACGCCCGCCGAGCGCTACGCGCTCGCCATCGATGCGCTGAACCGGCCCCACGCGACCGCGGCTGAGCTCGCCGCGGCCGCCCGGGTTGTGCAGCGGGCCGCGCCCGACGGGCTGCTGCCGCGCGCGGCATTGGGCGGGACCGCGGTCAACCTGATCAACGCGTACGAGCTGGACGAGGCCGAGGCGTGGCTCGCGGGCGTCTTCGAGGAGCTGGGCGAGCTTGGGCTGCCGGTCGCGTGGACGCAGGCGTCCAACATCCTTGGCATCTGCCTGCGCCTGCGTGGCGCGCTGCCGGCGGCGGAGCGGCGGCTGCGTGAGGCGTACGCGGCGGCCGTCGAGATGCAGCTCGGCTTTGACCGCACCGTCGGCGCGGAGCTCGCGCTCGTCCTCGTGGAGGCGGCCCGGCCCCACGAGGCCGCTGTGCTGCTGGCGGCGTGTGACCCGCCGGGGCCGGTTCCCGAGCGCATGCTCGACAACGTCAGGCTCCTCGCGCGGGCGCGCGTCGCCGAGGCCGAGCACCGAGACGACGAGGCGATCGCCGGTCTCCTCGAGCTCGGTCGCCGCCTGCGCGGGTGGGGCCTGGAGCGTCCGGTGCCGCCCTGGCGCTCCAGCGCCGCTCGTCTTCTCGCGGCGCGTGGCGAGGGTGACCATGCGCGGCGGCTCGCCGCGGAGGAGCTCGCCGCCGCTCGCCGCTGGGGCGGCCGCGAGGTGCTCGGCATCGCGCTGCGCGGCACGGCCCTCGTCGCCGAGCCGGTCGACCTCGCGGCGCTCGAAGCGTCGGTCACCGCGCTTGACGGCGGCGTCGCGCAGCTCGAGCTCG
>CADCVQ010000018.1 GCA_902806175.1 uncultured Solirubrobacteraceae bacterium | reverse complement strand
CCGGTGGTCGCGCTGGCCGGCTGCGCGCGCAGCGCCGCGCGCGCCCGCCGCGCGCTTGACCTGCGCGCGCTCGGCGTCCTGCGGGGCGACGGCCTCACGGACTCCGCCGAGCACGCCGCGGCGCTCATGCTGCACGCCGACGGCGTGCTCGCAAGCGAGCTGGCCGACGCACGGCTTGCGCCGTTGCTCGATCTGCGCCCAGGCGTCCGCGACCGTCTGACCGAGAGCCTGCGCGCGTGGCTTGACTGCCAGGGCCGCGTCGACGAGACCGCCCGCGTGTTGGAGATCCACCCGCAGACGGTCCGCTACCGGCTCAACCAGCTGCGCGAGGCGTTCGGCGGCGCGTTGGACGACCCGGCGGCGAGGTTCGAGCTGGCACTGGCGCTGCGCGTGCGGGGGGCGGCGTAGCGGCGGAGTCGGCGCGGCTAGGAACCTTGGAACGGCTCCGACAGCGCCGTGCGAAGGGCCAAGCCGGTCCGTCCCGGCGGGTAGATATCCACTTGGATGGTGTGCTGGCGCCGCCCCGGTGGGATCGCTACCCATTCCCGGCATCCGCAGCTCTTGGCACGCTCCACCCGTAGCGTCCCCTTTGGGACGGGTTTCGGCCGCGGGCCGCCGTAGAGCGTCAGCTGCAGCGGCAGCTGCACACCCACCTCGAAGTTCTCGGTTGTCACGTCGAACGCGATCATGCGCCCCGGCTGCTTGAGTTGTGCAGCTGAGAACCGGTCGGTCAGAACCGGCTCGGGCATGCTCCGCAACCAGTCTCCGAAGGTCAGCGGCGTGGTGCTCAGGATCTTCATCTCGACGGTTCCGGCCGATTTTGCGGGCGGGTCAAGCAGGCCCCGGATGGTGAGCGCCAGACCGACGATGCTGCCGAGTGCGGCCGCCACGGCCCCGGCCGCGAGCAGTGTGCGCACGGGCGTCCAGCGCGATTGCTGCTCGGTCGGCGGATCAGGCTCGCGCGCGCGCCGCGGAGGCCCGGATCCCGAGGACGAAGTACTCGCCGACCGACGACGCGTGGCTCGTGCTGCCATTCAGCGGAAGGAGGCGGAGACGCTCGGCAACGTGTTGCTCGGGTCTTCGATCGCGGAGAACGCGCAGCGCGATGATGCGCCCCGGCAAGCACCGTCCCATCTGCGGAACCTGCCTTTGGCCTCAATGACTACCATTTGTGAGCGAGGGACCTCGATCCGACAGGCTGCGGAGCAGCTTTTGGTGAATGCCTTGTTGTTGAGGTTCACCGACCGGATGGTCACCGAGCCGGTGCCGACGATGGTGACCTTGATCTTCATCGGCTTGGAGAGGGGCCCTTGATCCTGGTCGACGCACTCCTCATCTCCTGCGGTGCAGCCGAAGTACGCAGTCGTCTGGCTCGGTTCGAACATCGGGGCATCACAGGTTTGCCCGTACCCCTTGCATAGACCCTCCCAGGACCTAAACCAGCGCCCCTCGTCGGGGCGGGCCGTCAATGCCACCCGCGATCCGTACGGGAAAGTCCAGCAGGCGAAACCGCAAGCCGTCGCGCCCGGGCCCACGTCGACGCGCCCTCCCGAACGGGGACGCACGATGAGTCGAATCGGCGAGAAGCGGGCAAGCGCGCCCTTGGACGCGTTCATGTCCACGGCGCAGACGGCTGCGTTACCGGCGGCAGCGCAGGGTCCGCGCCAGGTTGCCAAGGACGCGCCCTTGCCGATGGCCGTTGCGGTGAGGTGCACCCTCGTCCCCACGGGGTACGAGAACCGGCAGTACCCGTTGCTCGTTGAGCATCCGCGCGGGTCGCCGGCCGGCTCGACCGCAATCGCTCCCGGCCCCGTCGACTTGATGCTCAACGTTGCCGATTGACCGGCGGCCGACGAGGATCCGATGACCAGCAAGAAGAGACCTGCGGTGGCGACGACAGCCAGCGTGTTTCGGAACATGACATCCTCCCTGGCAGGCGATCATAGGTCGCGCGCCACGCCCGATCTGTGAGCCGCCTCACGCTTCGCGGTCGGCGAGCAGTCCGTGGCAGACGAATGTTGAGCTCAATCTAGAGGCAATCCGCCCTCGTGTTGAGCGGGTCATCGACGCGGTAGCGCTTCTCGCTTGCCGTAGTTGCCGCCGCGCCGCGCGATTTCCTTCCTGCTTTGGGGAGAAGCGCGATATCACTACAGCACGAGCTCATCGCGCGCGCCAACAGCGAAATCGCCGGCGCGCTCGACATCAGCGCGAAGACCGTCCGCACCACGTCTCCAGCGTCTTCGCGAAGCTGCGCGTGACGAGCGGGCGGCACGCGATTGGAGGCGCCCGAGAGCGCACGGGCAGCGGTCGTAGCTGCACCATCGACTCCGCTGACTTCCCAAACTCATCGGTGGCGAGGCGAGGGCGTTTACGCGGAGCCAAGATCATGTCGACAAGCGCGGGCCGGCTGCGCTCATCAGATAGAGGCCCGCCCGCCCACGGCACGGGCGGCCCACGACACCAGGAGTGGACATGGCGATTCAGCGGATGGACAACGTTCTCATCGTTGTCGAGGATCTTGAGGCTGCCAAGGCGTTTTTCGCCGAGCTGGGCATGGAGTTGGAAGGCGAGACCCAGGTCGAGGGGCCATGGGTTGGCCTGGTGGTTGGGCTCGACGACGTCCGTGCCGACATCGCCATGATGCGGACCCCGGACGGCCACGGCCGGGTCGAGCTGACGAGGTTCCACAGGCCGCTGGCGGTCAGAGCCGAGTCGGAGAACGCACCGGCCAACGCACTGGGCATCCGCCGCATCATGTTCACGGTCGAGGGCATCGACGACGTCGTGGCCCGCCTGCGCAGCCACGGTGGCGAGCTCCTCGGCGAGATCGCGCAGTACGAGGACAAGTACCGGCTCTGCTTCATGCGTGGCCCGGAGGGCATCATCATCGGGCTGGCCGAGCAGCTCAGCTGATGGCCCGACGGTGGGTTGACGGCTGCTCCGGCGCAACGGGCGAGCGCCTGCCAACCGAAGTCGTGACGCCGTGTGAGTTGCAACACGTCGGCCGCGACCTGCTCGAGCACTGGCACGAGGTCAGACACCCAAGCCGAGCAACCCACTCCCGGTCTAGTGGACGCGTCCGCAAGTTCTGCGGGTTTTCCGGGCGCCCGATCCGCGCCTGACGTCCGCCGGCGCCCGCCCCCGTGCCACCAGCACGAAGGTCGGACACCGTCGACCGTCAGATCACGGCCGGCATCCCGCAAAACCTCGCACAACTTCCGGACGCGCCCACTAGCGCCCGACGTGGCGTGGCGACGTTCAGGCACGCCACGGAGGGGGTACGAGCCTGCCGTGCTTGCTCTGCCCCAGCCGCGCGGCGAGATCAGCGCAGCACTCGTTGCCGCCCTGCGCCGGCCCGTGCACCCACTGCAGGCGCCGCCGCTCGCGACGCCGGCCGACGCGCTCAGCGACCACGACCTGCAGCTCGCGCTGTACGTCTGCTATGAGCTGCACTACCGCGGTCTGCCCGGCGTCGCGTACGAATGGGAGTGGGAGCCGTCGCTGCTGGCCCTGCGCCGCGACCTCGAAGCGGCATTCGAGGCGGCCCTCGCCGCTGCCGTGCCGCAGCCGCCCGCGCCCGACAAGCCCGAGGAGATGGATCTCGCGCTGCGCGCGATCGCCGAGGCCGATGACGGCCCGTCGCTGTCGCGCTACATCGAGCGCGACGCGACGGCCCTGCAGCTGCTCGAGTTCGTCACCCACCGCTCGGCCTACCAGCTCAAGGAGGCCGATCCGCACTCGTGGGCGCTGCCGCGCCTGCACGGCGCGCCCAAGGCGGCGCTCGTGCAGATCCAGGCCGACGAGTACGGAAACGGCGATCCGCGGCGCATCCACGCTCAGCTCTTCGCCGATGCGATGGACGAGATCGGCCTGGACGCGCGCTACGGCGCCTACATCGACCACCTGCCAGGCGTGACGCTCGCGACGGTGAACCTCATGTCGCTCTTCGGCCTGCACCGGCGCTGGCGCGGAGCGATCGTCGGGCACCTCGCGCTCTTCGAGATGGAATCCTCGCTGCCCAACCGCCGCTACGCGAGCGGCCTGCGGCGACTGGGCTTCGGCGAGCGCGCGACGGCGTTCTTCGACGAGCACGTGACGGCCGATGCGATCCACGAGAACATCGCCGCAGTCGACCTGGCGGGCGGGCTCGCGCGCCAGCAGCCCAAGCTCGAGCGCGACATCCTGTGGGGCGCCGCGACGCTCGCCGCGCTGGACGCGAACCTCGCGCGCCACGTGCTCGGCGCATGGGAGGAGGGCGTCAGCTCGCTGCGACGGCGCCTGCCCGCAGGGATCGCCGAACGCGCGGAGCGCTCCGCGCCCGCCGGCGAGCGCTCAGCCGCCGCGACCTGATTCGGCGCCGCTGGGCGCGCGGAAGCGCACGGCCTTGTGCGACCCGTCGCAGAACGGGCGCAGGCGCGACTTGCCACAGCGGCACAACGCGATCGTGCCGCTGCCGGCGTCGATCGCGTTGCCGTCCTGGTCCTCCAGGCGAAACGGCCCGCGCACGAGCAGCGGTCCGTCGCGGTAGCTCGTGATGCGCGCCTCGTCCATCGCGGCTGTCATGCCCCTTGGAGGGCGTGCGCCAAACGGGTCGTTCGCCGCGCGTTCGCGCTGTCAGTCGCGCACGCTGAACACCGCGCGCGCCCGCACGACTTCGCGCCCGTCCGCGGTCACGGCGCAGTCGGCGAACGCCAGGCGGCCGCCGAGCTTCTCGACCTTCGTGCGGGCTTCCAGCCAAGCGCCGGGCTTTGCGGGGGAGAGGTAGTCGGTCGTCAACGAGATCGTGACCGCCCCGCAGATGTCGTCGTCGGCGTGCGCGCGCACCGCTCGGCCGAGGGCGGTGTCGCAGAGGGTCGCCAGCAGCCCGCCGTGGACGGCGCCGGCCGCGTTGGCGTGCTCGTCCGCCGCGCGTAGGCCGAGCACCGGGTCCTCGTCGGTGCCCGTGCGGACGTAGAGCGGCCCGATGTGCTCGGCGAACGGCCCCGGATCCTCGACCGCGGTGAAGCCGCTGGGTGGCGTGGTCATGCGTCCCGTCTACCCGAAGGCGCGTCAGCGGGTGAGCATGCGGTCCAGCGTGACGGCGGGGTGCTGGCGGTGGAAGCGATCGAGCATGAACTCGCTGGTGAACAGCGCCATGAGGCTGCCGTCGCTGCGGTACAGGACGTCGGCGTGGCTGCTGGCCCGCAAGACCGCCGCGCCCTCGGCGTCCGTGCGCCGGGCAACCGTCCAGTTCGTCGGCTGCAGCGACACCTTGACGCCGAACTCGCCCCTGAGACGATCCACGGCGACGTCGAACTGCAGCGGGCCGATGCCGGCGAGCACGGGGCTCGGGTCGGCTGTCGGGTCGCGGCGCAGCAGGTGCACGACGCCTTCCTCGGCAAGCTGCTCCAGGCCGCGGTGAAACTGCTTGTGGCGCGTGACGTCGCCGTTGCGGACGGTCACGAAGTGCTCGGGCGCGAGCGTCGGGATCGCCGGGTACTGCACCGGGGCGTCGCTGTAGAGCGTGTCGCCGACGCGCAGGTCGCCGGCGTTGATGACGCCGACGACGTCGCCCGGAAACGCCTCGTCGACGACCGTGCGCTCGTCGCCGAAGACCGTGTGCGCGTGGGTCAGCGCGAACGGCCGGCCGGTGCGCTGGTTGGTCGTGCGCATCCCGCGCTCGAACTGCCCCGAGCAGACGCGCATGAACGCGACCCGGTCGCGATGGCGCGGGTCCATGTTGGCCTGGACCTTGAAGACGAGCGCCGAGAACGCGGTGTCGACGGGGTGCTGCTCGCCGGCGACGGTGAGCCGGCCCTGCGGAGCCGGCGCCAGCTCGAGGAGCGCGTCGAGCAGCAGGCCGACGCCGAAGTTCGAGACCGCCGAGCCGAAGAACACGGGCGTCCCCTGGCCCGTCGCGAACTGCTCGTCCTGCAGCGTCGCGCCGGCGCCCTCGAGCAGCTCGAGCTCCTCGGCCGCGGCCGCCCAGGCGTCGCCCTCGCGCTCCCGCGCCGCCGCCGCCGCCAGCCGCTCCTCCGGCGCGCGCGTGGCGCCGTGCGCCGTGCGCTCAAAGCGCCAGTAGTCGCCGGTCGCGCGGTCGATGACGCCGCGAAAGTCGCCCGGCAGCCCGACCGGCCACGTCGCCGCGACCGGCGTCAGCCCCAGCACGCTCTCGATGTGGTCGAGCATCTCCAGCGGCTCCATGCCGGGTCGGTCGTACTTGTTGACGAACGTGATCAGCGGGATGTTGCGCGCCCGCGCGACCTCGAACAGCCGCAGCGTCTGCGCCTCGACGCCCTTGGCCGCGTCGAGCAGCATCACGGCGCAGTCGGCGGCCGCGAGCACGCGCAGCGTGTCCTCCGAGAAGTCCTTGTGCCCGGGCGTGTCGAGCAGGTTCAAGACGGTGTCGCGGTACTCGAAGCGCAGGACCGTCGATGTCACGGAGATGCCGCGGCGGCGCTCGATGTCCATCCAGTCAGAGGTCGTCGAGGGCCGGTCGCGGCGCGCGCCGACCGAGCCCGCCCGCGCGATCTGGTCGCTGTAGAGCAGCAGCTTCTCGGTCAGCGTGGTCTTGCCGGCGTCCGGGTGCGAGATGATCGCGAACGTGCGCCGCCGGGCGGCCTGCGTCGCGACCGTCCCGTCACCCGCGGCGATCGCGGATGGCGCAGTCATCGGCTGATCAGGCTAGCCGCATGGATCGGCTGCGTCAGCGCCTTGACGAAGTCCTCGAGCTGGCTCGTCGTCCAGCACTCGAACGCCCGGCAGTGCTGCTCGTAGGTGGCGATCACCGAGTCGCCGTAGTTCCAGTACAGCCGCGGCTCGGGGTTCAGCCAGAACGTGCGGCCGGCTCGCGCGGCGATCTGGCCGAAGATGTCGGCGCGCGGATCGCGGCCGTTGGTGCGCGCGTCGCCGAGCACGATCACCGTCGCGCGCGGGTGCAGGTCGTCCTCGACGAGCGCGCGAAACTCCGACCAGACGCGCCCGTAGTCGGTGTAGCCGCTGACGTCCGCGACGCCCGCGTCACTGGCGATCGCCTCCGAGACGGCACGGAAGTCGCGCTCGCGATCGAAGACGTCGGTCACCTCGCTGATGCGCTCGATGAAGACGAACGAGCGCATCTTGCGAAACGAGTCGTGCAGGGCGTGCAGCACGCTGAGAAAGAAGACCGACGCGCTCGTGACGCTCGTCGACACGTCGCACAGCACGTAGATCTCCGGCCGCCGCGGGCGGATCGGCTTGAAGCGCAGGTCGACCGGCACGCCGCCGGTCTGCAGCGACGCGCGCATCGTGCGGCGCACGTCGACGTGCGCATGGCGGGCGTGGCCACGCGTCTGTAGGCCCTGCGTCTTCAGCCGGCGCTTGAGCTGCGCGACGACGCGATGGACCGCGGCGAGATCCTGCAGCGGGCCGCTGGGCAGCGCGCGGTCAAGCTCGTTGAGCGGGCGCGACGGCGGCAGCTTCGCGGTGCGCTCGATCTGGCCGCGCTCGAGCTCGCGGCGCATCAGCGCCTCGAAGCGGCGCAGCGCCTCGCGCGGGACGCCCGCGCGGCGCGGGTCGTCGGCCGGCAACTCGTGCCGCGGCTCGCTGCGCAGGCCGAGCGCGCGCCGGATGCGCTGCACGTCGACGCCGATCACGCCCGAGTGCTGCCCCTGGCGCCCGAACGTCGCGATCGCCAGGCGCGCGAGGTCGCGCATGAGCGACTCCTCGCCGGCCTGCAGCGCGGCCGCGATCTGGCGGCGCAGCTCGTCGAGGTCGAGCTCCCCACCCGCATCGCCCTTGCCCTCGCCCTCGCCGCGTTCCTCGTCGGCGTGCTCGCGCACGCCCGCGCGGATCGCCGCCTGCTCGGCCGCGCGGAAGAAGAAGCGTTCGAAGACGAGCTCGAAGATGCGCCGGTCCTCCTGGGACTTCGCGAGCGTCGCGGCGAGCGCCTCGCGGAAGTCCCCGGGATCCGCCCACGGGATCTCGGCGAGCACGGCGAACGCGTCCAGCAGCTGCGACGTGCCGCTGTTGACGCCCTCGGCACGCAACTCCTCGGAGAACGCGATGAGTTGCGCGGCGAGACCGGCCGGGACTGCGGCGGGCGCGTCGGCCATCGCGCTACGGCGCGCTGACGCTTGCGGGACCGAGCTTCACGCCGACACGCTCGGCGACGATGTCGAGGTCGGTGCGGTGCTTGACGATCACCGACAGCGTCTCGCGGAAGACGTCTGCGTCGATGTCGTCGGCGCCGAGCAGCAGCAGCGCGCGCGCCCAATCGATCGACTCGGCGATCGAGGGCGGCTTCTTGAGGTCGAGGTCGCGCACCATGCCGACGATCTCGACGAGCTTGCGGGCGATCGTCGCCTCCAGATCGGGGACGTGGAGCCGCACGATCTCGAGCTCGTGGTCGAGCTCGGGGTAGTCCAGCCACAGGTACAGGCAGCGGCGCTTGAGCGCCTCCGTGAGCTCGCGCGAGTTGTTCGACGTCAACAGCACGATCGGATGCGAGCGCGCCTCGACGAGCCCGAGCTCGGGAATCGAGATCTGAAAGTCCGACAGGAGCTCGAGCAGCATCGCCTCGAACTCCTGGTCGGTCTTGTCGATCTCGTCGATCAGCAGCACGATCGGCTGCTCGGACGTGATCGCGTCCATCAGCGGGCGCGAGAGCAGGAACTCCTCGCCGAAGATGTCGTCCTGGACCTCGTTCCAGGCCGTGTCTTGGCGTTCGGCCTGGATGCGCAGCAGCTGCTTGCGGTAGTTCCACTCATACAGCGCCTTGGCCTCGTCGAGCCCCTCGTAGCACTGCAGGCGCACGAGCCGGCGGTCGAAGACCTTCGCCAGCGCCTTGGCGAGCTCCGTCTTGCCGACGCCGGCCGGGCCCTCGACGAGGATCGGCTTGCCGAGCTTCGTCGCCAGGTAGGAGACCAGGGCGGTCGAGTCCCCCGGCACGTAGCCGACCTCGCGCAGGCCGGCGGCGAGCTCGGCGACGGATTCGGATGCGGCGGCGGCCATCGCCGGATGATAGGAACTCACTCGTGGCTGCCATGCTGCTCGGTGCGTCGGACCTCTCCGCGACGCCGGTGGCGCTCCTGATCGGCTTCGGCGTGCTGATCGGCATCGTCGGCCACCTCGCCGGATCGCGGCGCACCGTCGTCGTCGGCATCGCGATCCTCTTCATCGCCACCGCGCTGCTGATGCTCGGCGCGTATCTGGCCTTCGAGGACGACCGCGGCGACCCGCGCCCGTGCGACGCGCCGCGCGGCTGCTGAGGCCGCCACTTCGACGGCCACGCGCCGCGAACGTGTCCGCGCCGACTCGCGTAGGCTCCGCGCGACCGTGTCCACCGCATCGGGAGGGACGTGATGTCCACCGGGCCAGGCGAGCAGGAGCCACAGACGACAGGGCGCTCGGTCGTCGTCTTCGGCGACGACGTGCGCGGCGACCGCGACGCGATCAGCGCGACGCTGCGATCGCTCCCCGGCGTCACGACGGTGATCCGCACGGGCGACTATCGCGCCGGCGCGCTGGACCCCGACCAGGCGGCGGCGGCCGAGGCGATCGCCTACGACGCGCTCGGCGTCGCGGTCGTCGCCGTCGAGCCGGGCGCGCTGCGGACGTCGGTGGCCTCGGCGCAGGCGCCGGACGGGCCGATCGTGGCCGTCGAGCCCGAGCGCGTCATGCGCGCGATCTACGACGAGGCGCCGGCGACCACCGCACGCTTCGCCGACGACGAGGCGTTCACCTGGGGCCTGCGCGCCACCGGCGTCGACGCCTCCGGCGCGACCGCGAGCGGGATCCGGGTCGCCGTGCTCGACACGGGCCTCGACCTCGAGCACCCCGACTTCGCCGAGCGCTCGATCAGCTCGCAGTCGTTCGTCACGGGCTCGTCGGCGCAGGACGTCCAGGGTCATGGCACGCACTGCATGGGCACGGCGTGCGGGTCGGCCGCTCCCGCGCAGGGGCGCCGCTACGGGATCGCCTCGCAGGCCGAGATCTTCGCGGGCAAGGTCCTCGACGACAGCGGCGCCGGCACCGACGCGAGCATCCTCGCGGGCATCGAATGGGCGATCACGAACGACTGCCGCGTGATCTCGATGTCGCTGGGAGCCGACAGCCCGGTCGTCTCGACCGCCTACGAGACCGTCGGCCGGCGCGCGCTGGCGGCCGGCGCGCTGATCGTCGCGGCGGCCGGCAACAATGCCAGCCGCTCGAACGGATTTCTCGGCTTCGTCGGAGTTCCCGCCAACAGCCCGTCGATCATGGCGGTCGCCGCCGTCGACGCAGACCTGCTCGTCGCCGACTTCTCGGCCGCCGCCAACCCCGTCGAGGGCGGCCAGATCGACATCGCCGGGCCGGGCGTCGCCGTGTACTCGTCATGGCCGATGCCGCGGCGCAACAACACGATCTCGGGCACGAGCATGGCGACACCGCACGTCGCGGGGATCGCGGCGCTGTGGTCGCAGACGACGGGCGCCACCGCGCAGGCGCTGTGGGATGCGCTCGTCGAGGCGGTGCAGCGCCTGGACCTGCCGGCGTCCGACGCCGGCGCCGGCCTCGTGCAAGCACCGGATTAGTGGCCCGTCTCATAACGGTCCACCCGAAACCCCGGGCGCCGATCACCGCCTGGCGGCGTCCTCGGACACTCGATGTGGCAGAGCCACACCTTCGGTCCTGCGTCCTTGCCAGCCGGCGCCGGCATCCCGGGTTTTCAGGCGGCCCGTTACGAGTCGGACCC
>CADCVQ010000017.1 GCA_902806175.1 uncultured Solirubrobacteraceae bacterium | reverse complement strand
GCGGGCGGCCACGCGATGGCGATCGGCAATGCGAACGCGCACTCGAGCGTCTCGCGCGGATCACCGGTCCCGCGCTGCGCGCGGCCGGCGCCGCCGCCGCCCGATCCGAGCAGCTCCGGTGCGAGCCAGACGACCGGCAGCGCCACCGCCAGGACGTACACGAGCGGTCGCGTGCGCCGGTCGCGGCGCCAGCACCACAGGGCGTAGACGGCGAGCAGCGGCCACGCCTCCGGGCGCACGAGCGCGGCCAGGGCGCCGAGCGCGAGCGCCGGCCGGGCGCGACCGGCGAGCGCGGCGCGCACCGCGCCCAGGACGAGCGCGACGAGCAGCGGCTCGGACATCCCGCCGGCGGCCTGCAGCGACCACAGCGTCGTGTCGTCGGACAGCAGCGCCAGCGCGGCGACCGCGAAGGCCGCGGCCGCGACACGCAGGATCCGCGGCCGCCCCGTCGTCAGCACGTAGGCGAGATCGGCGATCAGCACGAACGACAGCAGGAACGCCGCGCGGACCAGCACGAGCCACAGCTCGGGCGCGACCCCGCCGGTGAGGCTCAGCGGAACGGCGAGCACAACGGGCAGCGGCTTCCACGACGGGCCCGTCGTCGTGTCGAGCGCGAGGTGCGTCAGCTCGCGGCCCCAGACGAGCCACGACCACGCGTCGTAGACGGGCTCGTCGGCGACGAGCAGCGAGAGGGCCGCGAGCAGGATGCAGGCGACGGCGGCGCAGATGAATCGGCGGAGGGTCATGACGCGACGCGTTAGGCTGCCCTAAGCTGGCCCCGCCACGCAGGCCGCCCCGACCGAGGAGGGAGAGCACAGAGCATGCTAATCCGTCGACGCCGCGGATCGTACGCCGCGTTCGCCGCGCTGCTGGCGGGCCTCGCTGCGTGCGGCGGCTCGTCCGAGGACGACAGGACGCTGACGATGTACTCCGGTCGCATCGCGCCGATCCTCAGCCCGGCGGTCAAGCAGTACGAGGATGCTTCGGGCTTCGACGTCCAGACGCGCTACGGCGACAGCCCGCAGCTGGCGTCGACGATCACGGAAGAGGGCAAGAACTCGCCCGCCGACCTCTTCTTCGCGCAGGACGCGGGCTCGCTGAACGCCGTCGAGAAGCAGGGCCTGCTGCTCGAGCTCCCGGCCGACATCCTCGCCAAGGTGCCAGAGCGCTTCCGGTCCGCGGGCGGCAGGTGGGTCGGCACGACCGGCCGCTCGCGGGTGATCGCCTACGGTGCAAAGGTCAACCGGTCCGACCTGCCCGACTCGCCGCTGGAGCTCACCGACGAGAAGTGGAAGGGCCGCGTCGGCTGGGCGCCGCGCAATGCGTCGATGCAGGGCTACGTCACGGCGCTGCGGCTCGTCGAGGGCGAGGACGTCGCGAGGAAATGGCTCGAGGGGATGGTCGCCAACGACACGCAGGCCTACGACTCGAACATCCCGATCCGCGACGCGATCGCCAAGGGCGAGCTCGACCTCGGCCTGATCAACCACTACTACGTCGCCGAGGCGCAGGCCGAGGACCCCGACTACCCGGTCAAGGTCCACTTCCCGCCCAACGACCTCGGCTCGCTCGTCAACACCGCCGGCGTCGCCGTGCTGGCCTCGACCGACAACAAGGAGCAGGCGCTGAAGTTCGTGCGCCAGATGCTCTCCGACGAGGCGCAGCGCTACTTCGCCGACAGCTCCAAGGAATACCCCCTCGTCACGGGCGTCCAGGCACCGAAGGAGCTCACGCCGCTCAGCGAGATCCCCGCACCGGACATCGACCTCGCCAAGCTCGGCGACCTGCAGGGCACGGTGAAGCTCATGCGCGAGACCGGGGCGCTGTAGCGCGGTGGACGCGGCGGCCGCGGGACGTACGCTCGGGCGCCGGCTGCCGTCGGCGGCGCGGGCGTTCGGCGCGCGCCGCCCGCCGCTCGTGCTGCTCGGCCTCGGCCTCGCCGTCGGCCTGGCCGCCGCGCTGCCGGCGCTGTACCTCGTCGTCGCGGTGCTCGACGACGGGCGCGCGGCGCTGGATGCGGTCCTCAGCGACCGCACCGTAGGCCTGATCACGCGCAGCCTCGGGCTCGCCGTCGCGGTGACCGCGGCGGCGATCGCGATCGCGGTGCCGCTCGCCTGGCTGACGGTGCGCTCGGACCTGCCGGGGCGGCGGGTCTGGGCGACGCTGCTGACGTTGCCGCTCGTCATCCCGAGCTACATCGGCGCCTACCTGTTCGTCTCCGCGCTCGGCCCGCGCGGCGCGCTCGCGAGCCTGCTCGGCGTCGAGCGGCTGCCGTCGATCTACGGCTTCACCGGGGCGTTTCTCGTGCTGACGCTGTTCACCTATCCGCTCGTGCTGATCCCGCTGCGCGGCGCGCTGCAGCGAATGGACCCCGCGCTCGAGGAGGCCGCGCGCGTCATGGGCCGCAGCCCGCGCGAGGTCTTTCGCAGCGTCGTGCTGCCGCAGCTTGCACCGGCGATCGGCGGCGGCGGCGTGCTCGTCGCGCTGTACGTCCTGAGCGACTTCGGAGCGGTCTCGATCATGCGCTTCAACTCCTTCACGCGCGACATCTACATCGCCTACGAGTCGGGCTTCGGGCGCACCGAGGCGGCGGCGCTGGGGATGGTGCTCGTGATCGTGATGCTCGTGCTCTTCGCGATCTACGCGCGCGTGCGGGCGGCGCGGGCGCTTCATCGCGCCACGCCGGGGACACAGCGACCGGCGCAGCCGGTGCGGCTCGGGCGCTGGCGCTGGCCCGCGCTCGCGTTCTGCGGCGCCGTCGCCGCGATCGCGCTCGTGCTGCCGGTCGGAGTGCTGGCGTACTGGGCGACGAAGCAGGTCTCAAGCGGCCTGGAGCTCGGCGCGCTGGCGACGAACTCGTGGCACTCGCTGCTGGCGGCCGCCGCCGCCGCGCTCGCCGCCAGCGTCGGCGCGATCGTGGTCGCGTTGCTGTCGGTGCGCTACCCGAGCGTCGTGACGCGGATCGTCGAGCGAGTCGGATATGCCGGTTACGCGCTGCCGGGGATCGTCGTCGCGCTGGCGCTCGTGTTCTTCACGACGCGCGTGGCGCTGCCGCTCTACCAGACGCTCGCGGTGCTCGTCTTCGCGCTGGCGATCCACTACCTGCCGCTCGCGGTGAGCCCGATCGGCGCGTCGCTCGTGCAGGTGCCGCCGCGCTTGGAGGAGGCCGCCCGCGGCCTTGGCCGCAGCCCGCTGGCCGTGCTGCGGACGATCACGACGCCGCTCGTCGCAAGCGGCGTCCTCGGCGGCGCGGCGCTCGTCTTCCTGCACGCGCTCAAGGAGCTGCCCGCGACGCTGCTGCTGGCGCCGATCGGCTTCGAGACCCTGGCGACCGACGTGTGGCATCAGACGTCGTTCGGCTTCTATGAGGCCAGCGCGATCCCGGCCCTGCTGTTGCTGCTCATCGCGGCGCCGCCGTTGTACCTTCTCAGCGCGAAGGGGAGCGTGGCGTCATAGCGAGCGCGATGACAAACGGCAACGGCAACGCCGGCAGCGCGGATGCGCCGCCCTGCGTCGGCCTGCGCCTGCGCGGCCTGCGCAAGGCCTTCGGCGCGGTGCGCGCCGTCGACGGCGCCGACCTCGAGCTGCACGCCGGCGGCACCTGCGCGCTGCTGGGCCCGAGCGGCTGTGGCAAGACGACGACGCTGCGCCTGATCGCCGGGCTCGAGCGGCCCGACGCGGGCGAGATCGTCGTCGGCGGGCGCGTCGTGTCCAGCGCCGATCGCTTCGTCCCCGCCGAGCAGCGGCGGATCGGCATGGTCTTCCAGGACTACGCGCTGTTTCCGCACATGGACGTCGCCGGCAACGTCGGCTACGGGCTCGGGCGAAAGCCCGACGGCGGGCGCATCCGCGAGGCGCTGGAGCTGGTCGGGCTCGCCGGCTCCGAGAAGCGGCCGGTGCACGAGCTGTCGGGCGGCCAGCAGCAGCGCGTCGCGCTCGCCCGCGCGCTGGCGCCGACGCCGGACCTCGTGCTGCTCGACGAGCCCTTCTCCAACCTCGACGCCTCGCTGCGCGACCGGCTGCGCCAGGAGGTCTCGCAGATCCTGCGCACGGCCGGCGTGACGGCCCTGTTCGTCACGCACGACCAGGAGGAGGCGATGAGCATCGCCGAGACCGTCGCCGTCATGCGCGACGGGCGCGTCGAGCAGGCCGGCACCCCGGAGGAGGTCTACCTGCGACCCGCCTCGCGCTGGATGGCGGCCTTCCTCGGCGACATCGAGGTGCTGCCCGGCGACGCCCACGGCGGGCGGGCGCGCTGCGAGCTCGGCACGCTGCCGGCCGGCGAGGTCGACGGGGCCTGTGACGTGCTCGTGCGGCCGGAGTCGGTGGCGATCGGCATGAGCGGCCCGGCGAGTGCCGCCAGCGCCGAGGTCGTCACGCGGCGCTTCTTCGGCCACGACCAGCTCGTCGGGCTGCGTCTCGCGTCGGGGCAGGTCATCTGCTCGCGGCGGCTCGGCTTCCCGGCATGGCATCCGGGCGACCACGTGCAGGCGTGGATCGAGGGGCCGGTCGAGGTGCTCCCGCGCGCGAACGGCTCGCGGTCAGGGCAGGAGCACCTCGCCGTCGGCCACGACGACGGCGGCGCCTGACACGCGCGGGCGGTCGTGCGCCCATGCGCACTCGATCCGGCTCGGCCGGCCCATCTCGACGCCCTGGTGCACGGTCAGCTCGTCGATGCCGTCGCGCTCGCGCAGGTAGGCGAGCAGCGGCCCGGCGGCCGACCCCGTCGCAGGGTCCTCCGTGACGCCTGCCGGATCCAGGAAGAAGCCGCGGGCATAGGCGACGCGGTCCTCGGCGGCGAGCGCGGCAAGGTAGAGGACCGTCGCCCCGAGCGGCGCGAGCAGGCTGCGCATCGCCTGCCGGTCAGGTGCCGCGTCGGCGAGCGCGGCGCGCTCCTTCAGCGGGACCAGGAGGTGCGCGAGGCCCGTCGAGACGACCTGCGGCTCGCGCTGCGGATCGGCGGCGCCGGACGGCAGGCCGGCGGCCGCGAGAGCCTCCGCCGGCGCCGGCCGGGAGGCAAACGACGGCGGCTCCTGGAGCATCGACGCGCGCGCGTGGTCGCCGTCGAGCTGCACCTCGACGCGTTGCAGCCCGGCCCCCGTCTGCTGGACGTAGACCGCCGTCGCCTGCCCGCCGGCGCGCGCGACGGCGACTGCGGTGCCGAGCGAGGGATGGCCCGCGAACGGCATCTCGCCCGGTGCTGACCAGATGCGGTTGCGGTAGTCGGCGCCGGCGGCGCTCGGCGTCTGCACGAAGGTCGTCTCCGACAGTCGCGTCTCGCGCGCGAACGCGAGCATCGTGGCGTCGTCGAGGCCGTCGGCGTCGTGGACGACGGCGAGCTGGTTTCCGCTCAGCGGAGTCGACGTGAAGACATCGATCCAGGTCAGCCGGCGGCGCAGGGAGCGCCTGCTCTCAGTCGTCGAAGTTGAAGTCGCGCGGAGGGCGCTGCTCGAACCAGAGCCGATCGTGCTCGGGTGTCTCCTCGAGGAACTCGGGTGTCTCCTCGAGCAGGTCCTCGACATCCGGCTCGTCGTCGGCGGGAACGATGTCGGGCTCGGGCTGGGCTGCGGGAGGGGCCGCCGCGTACGACGGGCGCGGCGCGGGCGGCGGCTCGTACGGGTCCGGCTCGTGCTCGGAGTCGTATGCCGCGCCAGCCGGATCGGGCTCGCGGTCGTGCTTTGACTTGCGCCCGCCGCGCAGGCGCGAGAACAGCCCGCCCGACTCGGGCTCGGGCTCGGGCTCGGGCTCGCGTCGGGTGCGAGCCTCTGGCTCCGGCTCGTCGGTCATCCAGGGCTCGTCGCCGCGCGGCGGCACGACCGGCGGCGGCTCGTAGGTGGACGCAGGCAGCGGCGGCGGATCGCTGAGCGGCGGGGGCTCGTACGGGGGCGGCGGCTCGTAGGCCGCGGGGGGCGGCGGCGCAGGCGGGTCCGCGGCCGGCGGAGGAGCAGGCTCGTACGCCGGCGGCGCGGGCGGGGGCTCGTACGCAGGCGCAGGCGGACGCTCGTAGGCCGACGGCGGTGAGTCAGCCGGGGGCTCGTAGGGCGGCGGCGGCACGACCGGGCGGTCGTACGTCGACGGTGGCGGCGCGGCCGGCGGTTCGTACGAAGACGGCGCAGGCGCAGGCTCGTCGGCCGGCGTCCGTGGCAGCGGGCGGTGGAGCGAGGTCGCCTCGTCCTCCCGCGCTCGGGCAGCGGGGACATCCGCGGGCGGCGCGGCCGGGGGGGCGGCGCCCTCGGCGCGGGGAGCCGGCGGCTGCTCCTGCGGGGGCTGGAGGGACTCCGGCAGATCGGGCACGCCCTCGGCCGAGCGCGGCACGGGCCCGAGCGCCTCCGATTCCAGGCGGGAGATCTCGCCGGCGTCAGCACCGCGGCGGCGCTTGAGCTCCAGATGCTCCTTGATGGCGTCGTCCAGCAGTCCCATCGCGACGAAGCCTACCTCGCCTGCACGGACCTGTTCTTTCCGCTGCGCTTGGCCTCGATCAACGCCTTGCTGGCGGCGTCCACGAGCGCGACCTCGTCGGCCGCCGCACCGCGCGCCGATGCGACCCCGCAGCTTGCCGTGACGCGCAGGGTGCCGCCTCCGTCGACCCGTGGTATCCGCAGCTGCTCGATCTGCTCGCGGATGCGTTCGGCGCGGTTGTACGCACCCTCGAGATCGGTGCCGGGCAGGATGACCGTGAGCTCTTCGCCGCCGTAGCGCGCCGCGTGATCGATCTCACGCGAGGTGTCGCGCAGGACGCGGGCGACCTCACGCAGGACGGCATCGCCGTCGAGCACGCCGTAGATCTTGTTGAACTGCCCGAAGTCGTCGATGTCGATCAGGACGAGCCCGAACTCGGCGCCGGGGATGCGCTTGGCCCGCTCCACCTCGCTCGCCAGCGCGGCGTCGAACGCGCGCCGGTTCGACAGCCCCGTGAGCGGGTCGGTCACCGCCCCGCGCGCCACGGTCTCGTGCAGGTCGACGTTCTCCATCGAGCGCGCGGCGCGGCCCGCGAGGTACGTGAAGAACTCGCGATCGCTTGCGCTGAACGCCCGGCCCGAGCGGCCGACGGAGACGACGCCCGCGAGCGCGTCGCGGCCGGCGGTCGCGCGCAGCGGATGGGCGATCGCGTGCGCAGCCCCGATCGTCGTCTCACGCAGGCTGTCGCTCTGCAGCGCGTCGGCCTCGACGGCGGCAAGCGCGCTCTCGAGGCCGTTCACGCTGCCCACGCGCGAGCGTTCCTCCAACATCTCGCTGCCGTTTCTGCTCACGGAGGCGCGACCCGCGTCGGCGCCGACGCCGTCGACGGCGCTCTGCACCACGAGCCTGAGCAGCTCGTCGCGGTCGAGGTTCGCGCCGACGGCCTCGCCGAAGCGGCGCATGGACTGCTGCACGCGCCCGCGCTCCTGCGTGAGCTCGGCCAAGCGCCGCTCGAGCTCGCGGGACATCTTGTTGAACTCCTCGCCGAGCTCGGCGAACTCGTCATGACCGACGGTCGGCACCTTGGCCGAGAAGTCGCCGCTCGCGAGGCGGCGCGCGGCCGTGAGGAACGCGGCGATCTGCTGCTGCAGGGTGCGTGAGACGAGCACGGCGCAGACGATCGCGATCAGGAAGAAGCCGAGCAGGATCGCCGCGGCGACGAGGCGCGCACCGGCCGTCGACCGCTCGGGCGGGACGCCCAGCGTGAAGACCCGGATCTGCTGCCCGGCGAACGCGCCGCGATCGCGGAAGTTCTGCACGCGGTACTCGTCGCCGCCGAGCTTCAGCTCAGCGCCCCTGCCGCTCGGCAGCGTTTCCGGGTCGAGCGCGCGTGACGTCGTCGCCAGCACCTTTTCGCCGTTGAGGACGACGACGTGCGACCCGGTGAGCTTGCGCACGCGCTGCGCGTATGCGCCCGCGTCCTGCACCGAGACGCCGAGCGTGCCGAGCCTGCGCCGGGACTGCGAGATCACCGGCAGGACGGCCGGCGCGATCGCGCGCCTGTTGCCGGCGCGCACGACCGCCTCGCCGTCCCGCACGAACACGATGCGCTCGATCGCACGGCGTTCGAGCAGTTGCTCGGCGCGGCGGCGCGCACGATCGAGGTCGCCGTCGCGCAGGAAGCCCGCGAACTCCGGATCCGTGCCGACATCCTCGGCCTCGTCTGCTGCGAGCGTGCGCTGCTCCAGAAAGACGGAATACGCCAGCCTGTGGCGTTCGGCGACCGCCGACTCCGCCTGCCCGGTCTGGCTGCGCTCGATGAGACCGAACAGCAGGAACGTCACCGCGAGCATCGGGACGATGACGATGACGACGAAGAACAGCACCAGGCGGTTGCGAAAGCTCACTCGTGCGGAGCGTATCGGCGCGTCCGAGCCGTTCCCGCACCCCTGGGTGGACGGATACGCGGGTACACTGTCCGTTCCTCGGGGCTATAGCTCAGTTGGGAGAGCGCCTGGATCGCACCCAGGAGGTCGGGGGTTCGAGTCCCCCTAGCTCCACTTACGGCCGTTCCTGAATGAGTCCCGAATGTCGGGGCGATCCAGGGTCCGTAGAAGCGGTCGCTTTACAGCGGCTTCGGTCGCAGTCCCGAGAGTCCGACTACCAGTCCCGAAAGTCTGGACCCAATGGCGCCTACGGCCAGCCATACTGCCGGTCGCGCCGAACGTGCGTCCCGTCACCGAGACTGCATCGGACTGCCTGACTCAGCCGCCGATCCTGGATTGGCGCCCGCTCGCCCGCGAGCCTCCGGCGCAGCAGCGTCCGCGGCGGCCTCTCCCCACCGGCTGGGCGCTCCTACCGTCGCCGACACCAGCGCACGACACGTTGCTGCCGGCGGGGCTCGTCACAGTCGGGGCAGCTGGAACGTTACGAGCGCCGGGGCGTTTGCCCGGCGAGGATGCGCGAGATGGCGTCACGACCGCGCGAGGAGGTGCCCCACGCCACACAATCGGTACGCCGACCAGTGCTCCAAGTCGGCGAAGTCGATCACCGTTCCGGGATCGTCTGCTTCGACTTCGGCGATCTGGTCGAATGCGTCGTCGAGATCGATTCCGAGGCTGGTTAGGAATTGCCCGATGGGGAGGTCGCGGATATCGCGCCAAGCACCGGTGCGCAACACGTCGACGGCCGCGCGGTGCGCCGCAACAAGGGTGGCGCCGTCTGAAAGTGCCGAATACAGCTGAGCGTGGAACAGCATGGCTGCGAAGTCGTCAATCTCCCACAGCGCGCTCGCTACGTTGCGCACGCCGGCACCGAGAAGCGCGCTGTCGATTCCGCTATGCCTCGCCGCGGCGTTCTTGGACCCATTCGGCGAGCATGAACTCGAGGCTCTCGACGAGTGCAAACACGAGCGACGCGCCAAGGGCGCCGCCGAACCAGGCCGCGCCGCCCTCGACCACCGACGCGACGCCGGCTGCGGTAGCGATCGCGAGAGCGATCGAGATGAAGGAGAGCGCGGTCGCAAGCGTGACGACCTGATCGATGCCTTTGTCAAGTGGCGTGCGGAACCCACGGCTGAGCACCCCCTCCAAGCCGCCAAACGCAAAGAGCGCCCCGATGCCAAACAGGATCAGATCGCCGAACCGAGGTTGCCCGCGCTCAAGCTGCACGGCCCCGAAGCTCGCGGTGATTGTCACCGAGTAGCCAAACGCCGTCGCATTTCCGTGCAACGACTCACGCAACCCGCTGGAAAGGCGCTGCCGGGCGCCGCGCCGGTAGCGTCCCGCGCCCACCGCTTTCGTGTTTCCTTCGCGCACACGGCACGCTTCGACGTTCAGCGGCGAACTCCCCCGCGGGCTTCCAGCTAGCTCGACGGCTCGGCTTCGATGGAGGCGTAGCGGGTGCCGTTCACGATGCGGCCCAGGATCTCGTCGGCGCCGCTGATCAGGGGCGTGGCGCATCGTGCCCCGACCTACCGGCGGCGAACGCGCTCGGGAAGGGGAGAACGCGTTTGACCGGCGCACCGCGATGGCGGCACGTCCAGAACGCGCATCCCAGCGCGCCGCAACCCATCCATCGCGCTCGAGCCTGCCCAGCCGCCGATACAGCTGGTCGCTGCTGATCGGCGCCACGGCCGAGCGAAGCGCTACGGGCGACTACGATCGCGTCCCGTGTCGCTCGCCCGCCCGACGCTCGCCGTGGTCTTCATCGCAGCAGTCGCCGGGCTCGCGGCGGTGCTCGAGCCGAACGCGTACCCCTCCTACGACTACGCGTTCGTCCTCGCTTCGGCGCAAGACGTGCTCGAGGGGCGCGCAACCGGCTACGAGGTGCCGGTCTACAGCCCGGTCCCGCATCCGCTCACGCTCGCGGGTGCGCTCGGCGCAGTTCCGTTCGGCGACGGGGCATTCGCGATCTTCACCGTCCTGGGCCTCGCGTCGCTCGGGCTGCTCTGCTGGGCGCTGCTGCGGATCGGCGCCCTGCTCGGCTCGTGGCCGGCGGGGCTGCTCGCCGCGGCGCTCGTGTTCACGAGCCCGCCGATCTTCGAGCTCGCGGCGCGCAATCCCGGCGACGTGGGCTTCGCCGCGCTGATCGGCGCCGCAACAGCGGCCGAGCTCGCGCGGCCACGCCGCGGCGCAGCAGTCCTCGTGCTGCTCGCGCTCGCCGGCCTCCTGCGCCCGGAGGCGTGGCTGCTCGCGGGGCTCTACTGGCTCTACCTGCTGCCGGCGCGCGAGTGGCCCGAGCGCCTGCGCCTCGCCGCGCTCGCCGCCGCCGCGCCGGTCGCCTGGATGGCGATGGACGCGCTGCTCACGGGCAACCCGCTGCACTCGGTCGAGGTCACGCGCGTCTACACGGAAAAGGCGGCGGCGACGGCCTCTCTGGGCGAGGTCTGGAAGGCCCTGACGTCGGTCAGTGGCTGGCCGCTCGTGCTGGGCGCGCTCGCGGGCGCCGCGCTGGCCTGGCGCGACGGCCGCCTGACCGTCGCGGTGCCGCTCGTCGCCGGCGCCGTCGCGCTGCTCGCCACCGTCGCGCCGTCGCTGCTCGGCGAGAGCCCGGTGCTGCGGCGCTACCTCGTCCTGCCCGCGGCGATGATCGCCGCGCTGTTCGCGTTCGCTGCGCTCGGGTGGACCGGCGCGCGCAACGCGAGGGCCGCCTGGTGTGCGAGCGGCCTCGCCCTTGCCGCACTCGCGATCGTCGTGCTCGCGAACGACCGCGAGCGCTCGTGGGACAGCCACCGGCGCGACCAGCAGCAGCGGGTCGCGCTCCTCGACCACCTGCAGCCCTGGGCGACCGCGCCCGCTCAGCGCGCGTACCTGACCGCCGCCGCATGTCACCCGATCCGCGTCCCCGGCTACGGCTACCGGCCGTACCTTCGTTACTGGCTGAACATCCCGGCCCGCGCCGTGGCGTTCAACTTCGGGAGCGCGGCGCCCAAGCAAGGCATCGTGCTGCTGCCGACGCCGGCCGACGATTACCAGCGCCGCATGCTCGCGAGCGTCGGCCGCACGACCCGCGCCAGTGTCCTCGCCGGGCCGCGGTTCGCCGAACGCTTCCGCCGCGTCGCCCGCACGTCGCGCTGGGAGCTCTACGCCGCCCCGGGCTGCCGGCGCGCCGCCGCGCGGGCGATCCGCTCGTCGTGAGGACGCAGCGAGCCGATCGGCGCCTCGAGGTTCGCCCAGCGGCCGCGCACGTGGTTGCGGAAGCGCACGAGCACGAGCAGCGTCCGCAGGCCGTAGGCGACGCTCGAGCGAAACGAGACGCTCGAGGCCTCGTGGAAGTAGCGCGTCGGGATCGGGATCTCGACGACCCGCGCGCCGCGCTCGAGCAGTTGCGCGACGATCTCCTGGTCGAACACGAAGCCGTCGTCGTTGCGCAGGAAGGCGACCCGTCGCAGCGCATCCGCCGAGAAGGCGCGGTAGCCGGTGTGGTACTCCGAGAAGCGCGCGCCGAAGGCTCGGTTCTCCGCCCACGTGAGCAGGCGGTTGCCCACCCACTTCCACGGCGGCATCCCTCCGGCGACCGCGCGGTCCTCGAGCAGCCGCGAGCCCATGACGAGATCGGCGCGGCCCTCGAGGATCGGCCGGGCCATCTCGCCGACGAGGTCGGGGTCGTACTGGTTGTCGGCGTGCACCATGACGACGACGTCGGCGCCGCTCTGCAGCGCCCGCACGTACGAGGTCTTCTGGTTGGCGCCGTAGCCGCGGTTCGCCGGGTGGCGCAGCACCTCCAGGCCCGCCTCGAGCGCGACCTCGGCCGTCCGGTCCGAGCTCGCGTCGTCGACGAGGAGCGCCCGGTCGGCGACCGCCGGGTCGAGCCTCTCGGCCACCTGCGTCACGGTGGCCTCGGCGTTGTACGCCGGGAGCACGACGTGCACCTTGCGGACGGCGCCGCGGTCGCGGACGCGCGCGCGCTCGGGCGTCTCCGGGCGCAGCCGGTGGGCGAGCACGACGCACTCGTCGCCCAGCGAGAGCGAGAGCTCGCCTGTCAGCCGCTCGTCCGCGGCCAGCCGCGCGAGTGGGCGCGACAGCGCACCGGCGCGCTCGGCGAGGCCCGCCACCCAGCGGCCGGCGGAGAAGGACCGCACGAGCGGCACGTCGGTGGAGATCACGAGCCCGCGGGCGGCGAGCAGCTCGAGCACCGTGCGACGCGGCAGCAGGCAGCGATGGGCGGGCAGGTAGCCCCACCACCGCCGGCCGGCGAGCCGCGCCAC
This sequence comes from uncultured Solirubrobacteraceae bacterium, assembly GCA_902806175.1. Taxonomy (GTDB): domain Bacteria; phylum Actinomycetota; class Thermoleophilia; order Solirubrobacterales; family Solirubrobacteraceae; genus CADCVQ01. The sequence goes on along the minus strand of CADCVQ010000017.1, from coordinate 71,687 downwards.
CGCGGACGAGGGGTCGGGCGTGACGACGCAAAGGACGCCACCGTCCGTGAGCAGCCCACAGCAGGCGTCGATCGCCTCCACGGGGTCCTCGACGTGCTCGAGCACGTCCGCGAGGACGATCACGTCGAACGCCGCGTCCGCCTGCGGCTGGAACTCCTCGAGCGGGATGTCGAGGACCGGCAGGCCAAGCTCCTCGCGCGCATGCCGGACCGCGCCGGCCGCCAGCTCGAGACCCAGCACCTCGTAGCCGCGCGCGCGCGCCTCCGCGAGCAGCACGCCGTGGCCGCAGCCGACGTCGAGCAGACGGCCGCGGGGGACGTGCTGCCCGATCAGGTCGAGCAGGCGCGCTGCCGTGCGCCGCCGACCCGCCTCCTCGGCGAGGTACTCGCCGTCGTCCATCGCCCGGTACAGCGAGTGCAGCGCGCTTCCACCCGGCAGCGAGGGCTGCTGAACGGTGCCGCAGCGCCGGCATTCGTAGAGGTCGCCGTGCTCCCCCGGCCGGTGGCGGCTCGGCGCGAACGTCGCCGCGCTCGGAGCCGCGGCGCTTCCGCGGTATCTCAGGAACAGCGGCCCACGGCAGACGGCGCAGTCGCTGGTCGACGTGTGGTTGCGCATGCGCGCGACCGCGCGCGGCGCCGGACGCCTTGTGCCGTCGCCCGACGCGGCAACGTCCGGGTCCCCCGCTGCGAATTGCATGCTTACCCCTCTTGGTCGCCGCGCGGGCTACCCGCACGGCCGCCCAGCGTACGCCTGCGGCGACGACGGTACCCTCGCGAGGTGCCGGAAGACGTTCAGATCAGCAGGCGGCCGCCGCTGCGTCGAGACGCCGAGCGCAACCGAGAGCGGATCCTCGTCGGCGCGCGGGCCCTGATCTGCTCTCAACTTACGCCCGGGCGCGCAGCCTCGACGCGGGCGCTACAGGTCGGTCTGCTCGACCGTCGGGCTCGGGTGCACGCTCACGACGCGCAGCGTGTCATCGGCCGCTCCCTTGAAGCCGTGCGGCGTCTGCCCCGGGACGACGACGATGTGCCCGTCCGCGACCGTGATCTGCTCGTCACCGACGGTGAACACGGCCGTGCCGGCCTGCACCACGAACACCTCGGGGTAGGGATGCAGGTGCAGCGACGGGCCCTGCCCGCGCTCGTACTGCGTCACGAAGATCGACACCGGGACGTCGTCGCGCCCCTCGAACAGCGCCGATCGCACGCTGCGACGTAGATCGTCGATCGGGATGACGCTCGCCACGCTCGCAGCCTACCGTCGGCACTCGAGGCGCAGCCGCGCCGCTACGACGACCGCGGCGCGTAGCGGTGGTGCAGCGCGAGCGCGTTGCCGTCGGGGTCCTCGAAGAACGCCTGGTGGCAGACGCCAGAATCGAGGGTGTCGGCCTTGAAGGCGACGCCGCGCGCCTCGAGCTCGGCGCGCACGCGCTCGACGTCGTCGACACGCAGCGCGATCGGATGGTTGTTCGGCCGCACGTCGAGTCCGAGGCGGGCGGAGGCCAGCAGGGCGAGTGTCAGGCTGCCGGTCTCGTACTCGGCCCCGACGGGGTCCTCGCCACCGCGCTGCCAGACGCTCGAGCACGGCAGGCCGAGCACGTTGCCGTAGAAGTCCATCGCGGCAGCGAGGTCGCTGGTGCAGACGGAGACGAAGTCGACGCCGTCGACGAATGCGGTCGGGCCGGTCATGGATGGCTCCTTCGGTCGGATGAGAAGATCGAGCGGGCCGTGCTCGACACCCTCTTGGACGACGCCGGGCGCGCAAACTCATCGGTGCGGCCTCAGGACGTCGGCGTGTACTCCAGGCACAGCAGGCAGACGTCGTCGCCGCCCGTGGAGTCCTGCACGAGCTCGTCGAGCAGCGTCGCGATCGGCACGCCCGGGCGCGCCTGTACCGCGGCCACGAGCGTCTCGAGACCGTCGTCGATCGATTCGGTGCGATCCTCGATCAGCCCGTCGGTGTAGAGCAGCAGTCGCGCGCCGTCGAGCATGTTCACCGCGCCGACAGCGTCGGAGCGTGGGCCCAGGCGCGCGCCCAGCGGCATCGAGCGACCGTCCCAGAGCAACTGCGCAGGCTCGCCCGGTTGCATCAGCAGCATCGGCGGATGACCGGCGGACGCGTAGCGCAGCAGCCCCGTCTGCAGGTCGAGCTCGGCGTAGGCGACGGTCGCCAGGCGCGCACGCGCGATCCGCTCGACGAACTCGTCGAGATGCGCGAGCACCTCTGCGGGCCCGAAGCGGGGGCCGGCCAGCGCCCGCGCGGCGCTGCGCAGCTGACCCATCGCGGTAGCGGCCTCGATGCCGCGACCGACGACGTCGCCGACGACGACGCCAAGTTTGCCGTCGCCGATGCAGAACGTGTCGTGCCAGTCGCCGCCGACGTCAAGCGATTCCCCTGCCGGCAGGTAGCGCGCGGCGGCCGCGAAGCGCGCGTCCTGCGGCGGCTCGTCGGCGAGCAGGCTCTGCTGCAGCGCGTGCGCGATCGTGCGCTGGTTGTCGTAGAGGCGCGCGCGCTCCAGTGCCTGGCTGCACTGCCCCGCGCAGGCCTCCATGAACGAGATCGCCTCCTCGTCGAAGTCGCGCGGCGTGCTGAAGCACAGCAGCACGACCCCGACCGGCTCGCCGCGCGCCGCGAGCGGCAGCACGGCGATCGCCTCGACGGAATCCTCGGCGAGACCGGCCAACGCCGGCGCGGCGTGCTGCGCCGCATCGGCCGACCACAGCAGGGTGCGGCCTGCGCGCATGATCTCGTCGAGCGACGCGCGCGTTGCCTCGGTCAGTTGCACCGCCGTCGTCGCTGCCGCCGGGTCGGCCTCGCAGTGGCGGGCGACGACCTGAAGCTGGGCGTCGAGCGGATCGACCATCGCGAGCGTGACCTCGCCGGCGGCGAGACCCTCCGCGAGCTCGCTGACCGCGGCCGCCGCCATCTCGCGCGTGTCGACCGCGGCCGCCAGCACCGCGCTCAGCCGCTGCAGGCGCTCCATGCGCCTGCGCGCCGCGCGCTCGCGCTCGCGCGCGAGCAGCAGCTCGCGCTCGTACCGGCGGCGGTGGGTGGCGTCGAAGACCGTCGTGCGAACGAGCAGCGGCTGCCCCTCGTGATCGGTGCGCAGAACCGAGTTGACGAGCACGGGCAGGCGTCGCCCGTCGGCGCACACGAGGTCAAGCGCGATCTCGCGCACCGCGCCTTGGATGCGCAGCAGCGGCGCGTAATGCGTCTCGTGGTAGATCCGGCCACCCGCCGTCAGAAGGTCCTGGAAGCGACGGCCGAGCAGCTCCTCGCGGGTGTAGCCCGTCCACGCGAGCAGCGTCTGGTTGACCTTGACCAGCTCGCCGGAGGGCGTCGCCGAGATGAAGCCGCAGGGTGCCTCCTCGAAGAGCTCGTCGGCCCGCTCGCCGGTGGGCGCGGCCGCTGGCTGCTGGGGAGGCGGCGGATGCACTAGACGAAGGCGCGGATCTCGGCGACGAGCTCTTCGGGAGCGCTCAGGTTCGGGCAGTGCCCGGTCGCCCGCATGAGAACGAGCTCGCTGTGCGGGAGGTGCGCGTGGACGTACTCGCCGACTGGCTGTGGCGCGATCGCGTCGTCGGTGCACTGCAGGACGAGGCTGGGCGTCTGCACCGTCTCGAGGTCTGCTCGGTTGTCCGACAGGAACGTGACGCGCGCGAAGTGCGCGGCGATGTCGGGATCGGTGGCGCAGAAGCTGTTCGTCAGCTCCTCGCCGAGCTCAGGGCGATCGGCGTTTCCGACGATGACCGGCGCCATCGCGCTGGACCAGCCGAGGTAATTGCTCTCCAGCGAATCCAGCAGGCCGTCGATGTCATCGCGCGTGAAGCCGCCGACGTAGCCCTCGTCGTCGATGTAGCGCGGCGACGGGCCGACGAGCACGAGCCGGGCAAAGCGCGCGGGCTCGGCCTTGGCGGCGAGCACGCCGATCATCGCGCTGACGGAGTGCCCGACGAAGACGGTGTCGATCAGGTCGAGCTCGCGGCAGATCTCGAGCACGTCCCGGGCGAACCCCTCGAGCGTCGCGTAACGCGTCTCGTCCCAGACCGCGTGGTCAGACGCGCCGAAGCCGACGTAGTCGAAGACGACGACGCGGTGGGTCTGCTCGAAGGCCGGCGTGACGAAGCGCCACATGTTCTGGTCGCAGCCGAAGCCGTGCGCGAAGAGCATCGCGGGCGCCGCCGGATCGCCGGAGACCTTGACGTTGTTTCTCGCCAGGACGTCCACGAGGCCAGCGTAGAGCAGCCTTGGGAGAACCTTGCCGCGCGGGGGGCGCGCCGCGCCAGGTCAGCCGCAGAGCGCGCTGACCTTGATCCAGCCCTTGCTGCGAGTGTCGCTGATCACGCGCGCCCACTCGCCGGAGTCGTCGCGGCGCAGGACCGACAGTGGCTGGCCCTTGAAGACCGTGCCGGCGAACATCCTCCCGGGGGACCGGTACAGGTACGCCGACGCGTCGCACACGCGGCCCGCCTGCTCGCCGGGCTGCGTCGTGCGCGGGTTCTGCGCGATCGAGCCGCTGGCGTCGGGGCGGCGGCAGAGCACGCCGACCGTCACGCCGTAGTCGCGCGGCAGGATCGCGCGGCCGAAGTCGACGCGCGCCCGCGTCGAGTAGCCGATCACGGTGCCCTTCGACAGGCCGTAGCTCATCGGAAGGCGCTGCTCGGGAGCCTGCAGGCCGGCGACCTTCATCCCGCTCGGGCGGCCCATCGTCACGCTGCGCCGCTCGCCCGCGGCGACCGCGCCCGCAGGAACGCGCACGCGCGCCGTCACGACCGCCGTTCCCCGTGGGACCGCCTGACCGGTCAGGACCGAGCGGCCGGTCAGCGGCTTGACGCCCTTGAGCTGAAACGGCGCGGGCTCGCCGCTCTCGCGCACGTCGGTCGAGAGCACGAGCACGCCGCCGGTCGCCGCGATCGCGAGCGCGGCGGCACCAGCCGCGACGGTCTTGGCGCCGCCGCCGCCGACGAGCTTCGCGAGGCCCGCCAGCAGCGGCAGCCCGGCGACCGGGTTGAGCGCCTGCAGCCGCGCACAGCCGACCGCGGCTACGCCGAGCGCCGCAGTCGCTCGCCGAGCCGTGCCTGCGTCACCGCGATCGCCTCGGGGTTTGCGTCGACGAGCACGTAGCGCCGCCCCAGGGCGGCGCAGGCGGCGCCGAGCGTGCCCGCGCCCGCGAACGGGTCCAGGCACCAGCCGCCGGGTCGCGACGACGCCGCGACCATCCGCCGCACGATGCCGAGCGGCTTCTGCGTCGGATAGCCCGTCTTCTCGCGCGAGTTCGTCGGCACGATCGTGTGCCACCAGCAATCGCTCGGCCGCTTGCCGCGGGCGGCCTTCTCCGGCCCGACGAGGCCGGGCGCCATGTACGGCTCGCGATCGACCTCGTCGTCGTCGAAGTGGTAGCGCTCGCGGTCGCGCACGTAGACGAGGATCGTGTCGTGCTTGGCGGGCCAGCGGCGTTTGGGCCGCCCGCCGTAGTCGTAGATCCAGATCAGCTCGTTGAGGAAGCAGTCGGCCCCGAAGAGCTCGTCGAGCAGGATCTTGCAGCGGTGCGCCTCGCGGTAGTCGAGGTGCAGGTACAGCGTGCCGTGCGGCGCCAGCAGCTCGCGCACGCGTTCCAGGCGCGGCGCGAGGAACCCGGCGTAGTCCGCGAAGGCGTCGGCATACGCGAGCGCGCCGCGCCGGCGCTCGATCCCGGTGTTGAACGGCGGGTCGAGGTAGGCCATGTCGAATGCGCCCGCCGGCAGCGCCGCCATCGCGGCGAGGTTGTCTCCCGCGATCAGCAGGTCGTCGCCGTCGAGGGTGGCGGGATCTCCGGCGGCGAGCGTGCGCATCGCAGCGCAGGCTACGGGCGCAGACGGTCGTCGCGGCCCGTGCACGCGCGGGTCGCGCAGGGCTTGCCACCGGCCGTGGCGAGTGCTACTCCTATGGCATGCGCCGATGTTGATGCTCGTCCGCTAGCCCCCACCGCCGCCGCCCGCGTGACCTGACGGGCGCGTGGCCGCGTGCGCCGCCTACTGGGCGCCGGCTTGCAGCCGGCACGTCGATCCCTTCACATCGAGACCCGAGGAGGTCACGCAGATGCCCGCTGTGACCCTGCGCGCGTTCGCGCCGACGGATCTGCGCACCGTCGCGCCGTGGTTTGCCCAACGGCCGCGCAGCCCGACGACGAGGGCTTGGTGAGCTGGATCGCCGCCATGGCGTAGTCGACGACGACGACGCGGGGGCGGCGCCGTCGCGCGCGCGACTTTGCGAGCCTACGAGCCGATGGCGTCCCTGCTTCGCCGCGCGCTCGCGCTCCTCGCCGTCGTCGCGCTCGCGGTCGTCGCGGTGATCGTGCTCTTTCCCGGCGAGACGAACCTGCCGCGGCTCGTTCCCGGCACGGGCGCGGACAACGACCCGCTCGCATACACGTCGGCTCGCGAGGACGCCTTCGCGCAGGCCGCCGCGCGCGGGCACGCGCACGTCATCTACGCCAAGTCGCCCGGCGGCGCGCGCGCGAGCGCGGCGCGGACGGCGCGCTACCGCTCGCTCGTCGAGGCCGCCGCGGAGGCGGCCGAGGTGCAGCCCGACACGCTCGAGGCGATCGTCCTGCTCGAGAGCGCCGGACGGCCCGACGCGGTCGCCGATCCGCGGCTCGAAGGTGCCGTCGGGCTGACGCAGATCCTCGCCGAGACGGGTCGCAACCTGCTGGAGATGAAGGTCGACCCGGCCGCCGCGCGGCGCATCGGGCGCTCGCTGCGGCGCGCGACGCGCGCCGGCGACACGGAGCTCATCGGGCGCCTGCGCGCGCGGCGACGCGCCGTCGACGAGCGCTTCGATCCGCCCAAGGCGCTGGCGGCCGCGGCGCGGTACCTGAAGTTCGCGCGCGGCGAACTGGGCCGCGACGACCTCGCCGTCGTCAGCTACCACATGGGCGTCGGCAACCTGCAGAGCGCGTTGAGCGCCTACGGCGAGGACGACATCTCCTACGCCCGCCTGTACTTCGACTCGACGCCGCTGGAGCACGAGCAGGCCTACCGCAAGCTCGCGGCACTCGGCGACGACTCCGCGACCTACCTCTGGCGAGTGGAGGCCGCGCGCGAGATCATGCGCCTGTATCGCTCCGACCCCGCGCAGCTTGACCGCATCTCGGCGCTGCAGACCGCGAAGAACTCGGCCGAGGAGGTTCTGCACCCCAGGGCGGAGACGAAGCCCTTCAGGTCGCCGTCGGCGCTGCGGGAGGCCTATGACGATGGCCGCCTCGCGGCGCTGAGGCGCACGACGCTCGCGAAGTACGGCCTGCGCATCGACCGCGGCATGGGCGAGCTCGCGCCGCGCCTACAGCGCCGCAAGACGACGTACCGCGGCCTGCGGCCGCCGGCGCTCGCGCTGCTGACCTACCTCGGTGCGGGCGTGAAGTCGATCTCGGGCAGCGAGGGCTCGCTCGCCGTCACGAGCACCGTGCGCGACGAGCGCTACCAGCGCCTGCTGCTCTCGCGCAACCGCGAGGCGACGCCGAACTACTCGCTGCACACGACGGGCTGGGCGTTTGACCTGCTGCGCACGTATCGCTCAAAGGACCAGGCGCTCGCCCTGCAGTTCATGCTCGAGCGCCTGCAGTCGCACAACCTGATCGCCTGGGTGCGCGAGCCCGCCGCGATCCACATCACCGTGTCCGCGGACGCGCGGCGGCTCGCGGCGGTGCTCGAGCCCTAGCGGCCGCCTAGACCTTCGTACCGAGCAGCTCGTGCACGTGGGTGACGACGTTCTCGGGCGTGATGCCGAACTTCTCGAGCACCATCGTCCCGGGCGCCGACGCGCCGAAGCGGTCGATCGAGACGATCGCGTCGGCGTAGCGCTCCCAGCCCATCCGCACGCCGGCCTCGACGGAGACCGTCGGCATGTCGACCGGCAGGACGGACTCCTTGTACTCGTCGTCCTGCTGCTCGAAGAGCTCCCACGACGGCATCGAGACGACGCGCGCCGGCACGTCGAGCTGATCGCGCGCGGCGAGCGCCGTCGCAACCTCGCTGCCGGTCGCGATGATCGTGACCTGGGCGTCGTCGGCGTCGGCCAGCACGTAGGCGCCCTTCCCCACGCCGGCCACCGCGCCGTAGACGGAGCGGTCCAGGACGGGCAGGTCCTGGCGCGAGAGGATCAGCGCGGCCGGGCCCTCGAGGTCCTCGATCATCACGCGCCAGCTCTCGGCGGTCTCCGTCGCGTCGCCCGGACGCAGCACGACGAGGCCGGGGATCGCGCGCAGCGCCGCGACGTGCTCGACGGGCTGGTGCGTCGGCCCGTCCTCGCCCAGCCCGACCGAGTCATGGGTGAAGACCCACGTCGTCGGCAGCCCGGTGAGCGCCGACAGGCGGATCGCGCCGCGCATGTAGTCGGCGAACTGCAGAAACGTCGACCCGTACGGGCGCACGATCCCGCCGTGGGCCGCCATGCCGTTGACGGCCGCGCCCATCGCATGCTCGCGCACGCCGAAGAAGACGTTGCGCCCGGCCCGCTCGTCGGTGTAGCGCTCGGATTCGGGGAATTCGGTCTTCGTGGACTCCGACAGGTCGGCCGCGCCGCCGACCATCGTCGGCACGGACGTCTCGAACGCCGCCATCACCTTCGCGCCCGCCGAGCGGGTCGCGAGCTTGTCCTTGTCCCACTCGGTCGGCAGCGAGTCCGCGAGGCCGGGCAGCGGCTTGCCCTGCCATGCGAGCTCCCACTCCTCGACGAGCTCGGCGTTGGCATCCTTCCAGGAGGCGAAGCGCTCGTTCCACTCGGCGCGCGCCGCGGCGCCGTCGTCCTTCATCGAGAAGGCGGCGTAGACCTCGTCGGGGACGTAGAACTGCTTGTCGGGGTCCCAGCCCATCGCCTCCTTCGTCAGGCGCACCTCGTCCTCGCCGAGCGCGGCGCCATGCGCCTTGCTCGAGCCCTGCTTGTTGGGCGCCGGGTAGCCGATGATCGACTTCACCCGGATCAGCGTCGGCCGGTCCTCGATCCTCTGGCCCGCGCGCAGCGCGGACTCGATCGCGACGGTGTCGTTGGCGTCGCGGACGTCGAGCACATGCCAGCCGTAGGCCTCGAAGCGCTTGTCGACGTCCTCCTTGTCGAAGCTCAGCGACGTCGGCCCGTCGAGCGAGATGTCGTTGTCGTCGTAGATGTAGACGATCCGCCCGAGGCCGAGCTGGCCGGCGAGCGAGGCCGCCTCGGAGGCGATGCCCTCCATCAGGTCTCCGTCGGAGACGATCGCGTAGATGTGGTGGTTCTGGACGTCGTCGCCGTAGCGCTCGCGCAGGAACTTCTCGGCCATCGCCATGCCGACGCCGTTGGCGAAGCCCTGGCCCAGCGGTCCGGTGGTGACCTCGACGCCGGGCGTGACGTGCACGCGGTCGCGCTCGGGATGACCCGGCGTCAGCGAGCCCCACTGGCGGAAATTCTTGATCTCGTCCATCGACAGGTCGTAGCCCGTGAGGTGCAGGACCGAGTACAGGAGCATCGATCCGTGGCCCGCGCTGAGCAGAAAGCGATCGCGGTCGGGCCACGTCGGGTCGGCCGGGTCGTGGCGCATGATGTTGCGGTAGAGCACGAAGGCGGCGGGCGCCATCGCCATCGGCAGACCCGGATGGCCGGAGTTCGCCTTCTGGATGGCATCCATCGACAGCGCGCGGATCGCGTCGATGCAGAGCTGGTCGTTCTCGGAAGTCATGGCGTGAAGTATCAACATCCTCCGCCCGCGCTGCGGATTAGAGAAACCGCGCGCTGGCGCGTCAAAGCTCAATGTGAGCCCACTACATGGCGAATATCCCCCTCCTAGACCAGTTCCCGCGCGGCCGCGCGAGCATGCGGCGTAGCATCGCGCCGTGTCCGAAGCCCTGAGCCGGGAGAGTGTGCTGGCGTGGCGGATGGAGCGCCAGGCGCTCGCGCAGCGCGCGCCGGCGGGGGAGTGGCTCGACGTCGTGCGGCGCATCTGCGGCCTGCATGCGCAGGTGCAGCGCTGCTGCCCGCCTTCGCCCATACGTCGTCGCGGCGCCGCGCGGCGAGGACGCCGTGCTTGCACGGCAGTTGCGTGCGCGGGTCTACCGGCCGCAGGGCTGGCTGTCGCCCGTGCTGCTCGTCGACGGGCGCATCGAGGGCGTCTGGAGCCACGAGCACAAGCGCGGCGCGCTCACCGTGCGGATCGAGCCCTTCTCCGATCCGGGCGCCGCTGTGCGCGCTCGTGCGCAGGCCGAGGCGGCGCGGCTCGCCGCATACCTCGGCGCCGGCGAGCTCGACGTCAGCTGGGCCTGACGGCGCTGCCGCTGATCAGCGGCGCGACGATGCGCGGCGCCTTCGGGAAGCGGTCGTGCTCGACGTGCTCGATCTTCAGGCCCGCCGCCTCGATCGCGGCGAGCGTGTCGCGGTTGGGATGGCAGCCGTGGCCGACGCGCCGCCACAGTGGCGCGAGCCGGTCCTGGCGGCGCGCCTCGCGCGCGTCCCCGGCGCGGACGTGCTCGAGGAAGAGCAGGCGCCCGCCCGGGGTGAGGACGCGCCGCGCCTCGGCCAGCGCCGCGGCCAGGTCGTCGACGGTGCACAGCGTCAGCGTGCTGACGACGGTCTCGAAACTCGCATCGGCGAACGGAAGCTCCTCGGCGGGCGCGCGAACCGCGCTCGCGCGCGGGTCGCCGGCCGACGCGCGCGGGATGAGCCGGCGCAGCATCGGCTCCTCGGGCTCGGTCAGGACGAGCTCGGTCACGGTGGCCGCGTCGTAGTGCGCGAGGTTCAGCCCGGTGCCGGCGCCGAGCTCGAGCACGCGGCCGCGGGCCTTCGCCAGCACGGCGGCGCGGCGCGCGGCGAGCCCGGCCTCCTCGCTGACGGCCAGCGTGCGGTCGTAGAAGCGCGCGAACAGGCGGCCGTAGAGGCTCACCCCGCGGGTGCTACGCGCCGGACTCGAGGTCGCCGGCCGAGCGCGCGGCGCGCTGCTCGTAGGAGCGGCGCGCGTCGAGGTCCGGCCGGCCGAGCACGCGGTCGAGCGCGAGCAGACGGCCGAACGCGTCGCGCACGACGGTGGGAACGGCCGCGCCGGCCTTCGAGAGCGGCCCGATCCGGCGCGGGACGTAGACCTCGAAGCGCGGCGAGTGCAGCGCCGCGACGATCGCGTCGGCGACCATCGGCGCCTCGATGTGGCCGACGAAGCGCGCCTGCGGCAGCCCGGCGCCGAGCTCGGTGTTCACGACGCCGGGCATGACGCACGTGATCTCGATCCCCGAGCCGCGCAGCTCGGTGCGCACGGCTTCGCTCACGCCGACGACGAAGTGCTTCGTGCCCGAGTAGGTCGCTCCGCCGGCGAAGCCCACCCGGCCGGCCGTCGAAGCCATGTTGACGATGTGGCCGCGGCCGCGCGGGAGCATCCGGTCCAGCGCCTCCTTCATCCCGTGCAGGACGCCGTGGACGTTGATGTCGACCTGGCGGCGGGCGACGGCGTCCTCCTCTTCGACGAATGGCGCGAGCGGCATGATGCCGGCGTTGTTGATGAACACGTCGATCGGGCCCAGCCGGTTCTCGGTCGCGTCGATGAAGCGCCCGACGGAGGCGCGCTCGCAGACGTTGAGCTCGAGCGCGATCGTGCGGTCGCCGAGGTCGGCGGCGGTCTGCTGCGCGGCGGGCAGGTCGAGATCGCCGATCGACACCTTCATCCCGGCGCGGACACAGGCCTGCGCGGTCGCGCGCCCGATGCCGCGACCGGCGCCGGTGATCGCGACGACGCGGCCGTCGAGGTGACGTCGAGCACGAGCCATGTACGCAGCGAGGCTACAGAGCGCGCAGCGGCGGCCCGGCCTAGCCGGCGGCGCCGGGCACCAGCGGGGCGGCAGAGCCCTGTGGCGAAGCCGTCGCGGGGGGCGCCGGGCGCTGCGGTGCGGCGGAAGCGGCCTTCTTCTCGGCTCGCGCCGCGTCGGCCTTGCGCTTGCGCAGCAGCGACTCTTGCAACGCGCGCGCCCGCCGCTCGAGGGCCGCCTGGCGTTGCGCATCGCGCCTGTTCTGCGCGGCTTCGCGCCGGGCACTGGACTGCGAGGACGCGCCGGCGTTCTTGCGCGACGCCGGCCCGTTCTTCCTGGCAGCGGCGCGATCGGCCTTGGTGGCCTTGCCCGCGCGCGCCGCCTCGGAGTTGCCGCGCGTGCCGGCCGACGAGCGGCCGCCGGAGCGATCCGCGGGCCGCTGCGCGCCGGTCGCGCCGGTCGCGGCAGCGGCGCTGCGCCCAGCGCTGGACGATGACTTCGGCGTGACGACCGGCGTCACCGCGGCCGGCTGCGGGGCCTGCCCGGGGGCGGGGCTCAGCTTGGCGGGAGCCGGCGCCGGAGCACGGCGCGAATCGGTGACCTCGTTGACGGCGACGTACCCGCCGCCACCGGCGCTGCCGGCGACTGCGAGCACCGCGAGCGCCTTCATCCCCATCGCCTTCGTGCCGACGGCAACGGCGCCGGCGACGGCGCCCCCGCCCGAGATCGTGCCGATGCCCGCGGTGGCCGACGTGGTCGTCGCGAACGCCGCGGCGAGCGTGCTGTGCTTCAGCGCGAGCGTCGGGGCGACCGGCAGCAGCGCGGCGATGCCGGCGCGCTGGCGGCGCACCTCGGCCTCGAACATCCGGCAGCCCTCACACGACTCGACGTGGCGGCGCAGCTCGCGCCGGCGCAGCGCGCCGCCGTGCAGCACCGACAGCTGCTCGCGGATGTCCGCGCAGGAGGTCTCGCGCGCCTGGCGGCGGATCATGAGCGACTCCCGCGCCTGGAAGACGAGCGCCTTGACCTTCGCCGGGGGCACGCCGAGGATGTCGCCGATCTCCTTGTGGCTGTGCGCCTCGAGCTCGGCGAGGACGAGCGCCGCGCGCTGGTCCTCGGGCAGGCGCTGCATGTCGGCGAGCAACTCGCGCAGGTCGCTGCGCTGCTCGACTTCGAGCGCGAGGCCGGTCGTGGACGGCAGCACGTCGTCGACGTCGTCCAGGGCGACCTGCTCGCGGCGTGCCGCGAGCATCGACAGACAGCGGTTTCGCGCGATCGCGTACAGCCACGCGCGCAGCGAGATCTCGCGATCGTCGCGCAGGAGCGCGCGGTAGGCGGAGCTGAACGTGTGCTGGACGGCGTCCTCGGCCTCCTCGATCGAGCCGAGCATGTGCCGGCAGAAGGCCAGGACGCCGCGATGGTGGCGGTCGTAGAGAACCTCGAAGGCGGTGCGGGATGCGGCTTCGTCGCCGCTGCGCATCTGCGCGACGAGCCGCTCGTCGCCGGCGCTGTGCAGCGATCGGCGCGGCAGGGCCAACCGCGACCTCGGCGCAGAAGCGGCGAACCCGTCCATGGGTGTGGTATCGGCACGCACAGCTGACAACGTGACACACCTGTCCAACCGGCGTGGTCGACAGAGGTTGGAAGGTTATGGTTGCGCGATGGCCCGCTTTCGTCACGGCGGGCAGCAGATCGCCTATACCCGGTACGGACGGGCGAGATCGCTGACTTCCTCGACGAGTGCTGGAAGCCGGCGCGCCGCGGCGGCGCCCTGAGAAGCGAGCCGTCGCACGCCACCGATTCACTAGGCTCTGCGCCGATGTCCAGCCGCAAGGAAGAGAAGGAGCGCCTGCGCAAGGAGCGCGAGGAGCGCGAGCGCGCCGCTGCGGCGAAGGCCAAGCGCGCGCGTCTGCTGCAGCTGATCGGCGGTGTCGTCGTCGCCTGCGCGGTGATCGCGGGCGTCGCCTACGCCGTGTCCAGCGGCGGGGGCGGCGACGACGGCGCAGACGTCGACGACGACCAGCTCAAGAGCGCCGCCCAGGCGGCGGGCTGCGTCTATCGCGCCTTTCCCAACGAGGGTGAGGACCACGTGACCGAGAAGCTCACGGAGGCGGACTTCAAGACCAACCCGCCGACGTCGGGCGCGCATAACCCCGAGCCCGCGCCGGACGGCATCTACGTCGCCGGCAACGAGCCGGAGATCGCGAACTGGGTCCACACGCTCGAACACGGCCGGATCCTCTTGCAGTACCGCCGCGGCACCGAACGCTCCGTGGTCACGCAGCTCGAGCGGCTCTTCAACGAGGACGTCGACGACAGCGGCCGCGGGTACCACAGCGTCGTCATGCAGAACAACACGAACATGCCCTTCGAGGTCGCGGCCGTCGCGTGGCGCCACTACGTCGCCTGCAGGGAGTTCACGCCCAAGGCGATCGACGCGATGCGCGTCTTCCGCGAAGAGCTGGTCGACAAGGCGCCCGAGAAGATCCCGTAGGCCTGGTACACGCGGCCCTGCGGCCGCGCCCGGACGCGCAACCCCGATTGCACGCCGCACCGCGGCGCCCGTCATCGTGTTGATGCTCCGATGCGACGACTCGCCGCACTGCTCGTGCCTGCCGGCCTACTGGTCTGGCTGGCCGCTCCGGCGCTGTCGTCGCGGCCGTTCGTCCCGCGCGTCGTCGAGTTCGGACAGCCGCTCGACGCGAGCCGCTGGACGCGCGCGGGTGACGGCACGTGGCGCTCGCCGGTCGTGCGGGCGCCCAAGCGCTTTGATCTCGTCGGCTTGCGCTGGCGGCGTGCAGCGCACGGCGAGGAGCGCCAGGCCCGCATCCGGGTGCGCGACGCGGGCGGGCGCTGGCAGCGCTGGACGCTGATGGCGCAGGACCACGCCGGCGGCGCCGGCGCCGAGCCGGTCTGGGCGGGAGGAGCGGACGCCTACCAGCTGCGCATCGACGGACGCCCGCGCGGATTGCGGGCGCGCTTCGTCAACGCCACGGGAACGGCGACCGCCGCCGACCGACTGAGCACGGCGCTGCGGCGCGGCGCCCACGACGCGCTCGCCGCCATCGCCGGGACACAGGCACGCGCGCAGGCGCCCGCGGGCGGGCGGGCCGCCCCCGCGATCATCCCGCGCGAGGCCTGGGGCGGCGATCAGTGCAAGCCGCGCGCCGCACCGGCGTACGGCGAGGTGCAGCTCGGCTACGTGCACCACACCGTCAACGCGAACACGTACTCACGGCAGGACAGCGCAGCGATCGTGCTCTCGATCTGCCGCTATCACCGCGACGACAACGGCTGGCGAGACGTCGGCTACAACTTCCTCGTCGACCGCTACGGGCAGATCTTCGAGGGCCGCGCGGGCGGCATCGACCAGCCCGTCATCGGCGCCCAGGCGCAGGGCTACAACGGCGTCTCGACGGGCGTGGCGAACATCGGCACGTTCTCGCAGGAGCCGCAGACCGAGGCCGGCGTGGCCGCGACCGCCGAGCTGCTGGCCTGGAAGCTCTCGCTGCACGGAGCGCCGGTCGCGGGGCGCGTCACCGTGACGTCGGCAGGCGGGGCGTCCAATCGCTACCCGCCGGGGCGAGCGGTGACGTTCGAGCGCATCGCGGGCCACCGCGACGCCGACAAGACGGCCTGCCCCGGGGATGCGTTCTTCGCCCAGCTGCCGCAGATCCGCGCCCGGGCGGCCGAGCTCGCGCCGCAGTTCGCGTTCGCCCCGCCGGCAGGCGCCGTCTCGCTCGCGGCGGCCGACCCCACGCTGGACTTCCCGCAACCGGCGCAGCTCTCGGGCCTGGCCACGACATCCGCGGGCGCTCCGCTCGGCGGCACGCCCATCGTGGTTCAGGTCGCCGCCGGCAGCGGCTTCGTCACGCTCGCGCGCGCGACGACGAACAGCGACGGCGCGTGGGCGACGCCGCTGCTGACGCAGTACTCGCGCACGCTGCGGGCCGTCGCGAAGCTGCCCGGCGGCACGCTCGTCAGCTCGCCGACGGTCGACATCCAGGTGGCGCCGGCGCTGCGCGTTCGCGCGCCCAAGCGGGTGACCGCGCGGCGGCGCTTTACCGTCAGCGGCAGCATCCGCCCGCGCCGGTCGAAGGTCGTGCTCGAGATCGCGCGCAAGGGATCGGACGGGCGGCTGCACGGCGTCGCGCGCGTCCCGGTGCGAGTGCGCCGCGGACGCTTCTCGGCGCCGGTGGCGCTGCGACGGCCGGCGCTGCATCGCATCCGCGTGGCGTTCGCCGCCGATCGGCGCAACGGCGGCGCCCGCTCGGGCGACGTCTATCTGCGCGCTGTGCGCGCACGCCGCTGACGCACGACGGCAACCGGCGGTTCACGCACTCGACACACGGCCCTCACGGCTGCGAAACGACGGGGTGCTGGGGTGCCTGTCGTACGGATGTGCTGCGAGAGAGGACGACATGACCACCGCTGTCGAGACGCCGCCAACAGCTGCGGCGACAACGACGCAGTACAGCCGCAGGGGACGCTGGATCGACGACTGGGAGCCCGATGACGAGGCGTTCTGGCAGGCCGGCGGCAAGCGGATCGCGCGCAAGAACCTCGCGCTGTCGATCTTCGCCGAGCATCTCGGCTTCTCGATCTGGGTGCTGTGGACGATCGTCGTCATCAACCTCGCCAACGCCGGGTTCACGCTCTCGCTGTCCGAGCAGTTTCTGCTGATCGCGCTGCCCAACCTCGTTGGCTCCACGCTGCGGATCCCCTACACGTTCGCGGTGCCGAAGTTCGGCGGGCGCGCCTGGACCGGTGTGAGCGCGTCGCTGCTGCTGATCCCGGTGTGCCTGCTGGCCTTGCTCGTGCCCAGCGGCTGGCTGCTGGATCAGAGCCACGCCACCCAGATGTGGGTGCTCGCCCTGTGCGCCGCGACGGCGGGCTTCGGCGGCGGCAACTTCTCGTCGTCGATGGCGAACATCTCGTTCTTCTATCCCGAGAAGCACAAGGGCGCCGCGCTCGGGCTGAACGCCGCGGGCGGCAACCTCGGCGTCGCGGTCGCCCAGCTGCTCGTGCCGCTCGTGATCATCATCGGGGTGCCGGCGGCGGCGGTGAAGCTGCCGGTGCACGAGGTCAACCTCGCCTACGCCGGGCTCATGTGGCTGCCGTTCATCGTGCTCGCGGCTGTCCTGGCCTGGCGCTGGATGGACAGCATCAGCGACGCGAAGGCCGATCCGGGCTCGTACACGAAGTCGCTGCGGCACGGCCAGACGTGGGTCATGTCGCTGCTCTACATCGGGACGTTCGGCTCCTTCATCGGCTACGCGTTCGCGCTGCCGCTCGTCATCAAGAACACGTTTCCGGAGTTCCTCGCGGCGCATCCGTTCATCGCGACCTACCTCGCCGGCCTGGGCTTCGTGGGCGCGCTGATCGGCTCGGTCGCGCGGCCGCTGGGCGGCTGGCTGTCAGACAGGCTCGGCGGCGCGCGGGTGACGCTCGCCGTCTTTCTCGGCGAGGCGGTCTTCACGCTGACGGCGATCATGGGCGTCAACGAGCACAGCTTCCCGATCTTCTTCGGCTCCTTCATGCTGATCTTCCTGCTGGCCGGGATGGGCAACGGGTCGACCTACCGGATGATCCCCGCGATCTTCAGCGAGCTCGGGCGCAAGGAGGCGGCAGAGAAGGACCTCGACGTCAAGAAGACGATCCTCGACTACAAGCACCAGGCGGCGGCCGTGATCGGAATCGCCGGTGCGATCGGCGCGTTCGGCGGCTTCCTGATCCAGGTGATCTTCCGCCAGGCGTCGCTCGGCGTGTCGGCAGCGGTGAAGGCGGCGGAGGCCCCGGCCGAGAAGCTCGCGATCGCGCAGGCGCAGGCGGACTGGTCGATCCCGGCACTGGGGGTCTTTCTCATCGCGTACCTCGTGTTTGCGGCGATGACGTGGTTCTTCTATCTGCGCACCAGCTTTGCGACCGACAAGGTCGCGAGCCTCGCGCACGCATCGGTGTAGCGCCAGCGGTCCAACTGAGGGACGGGCCGCGCGCGGCCGCCGGTTACGCTTCGCGCCGCGGATGGACGTCATCGACGAGCTGCTGGACAACAACGAGGCCTTCGCGGCTTCACTGCCCGTCCAGCATCTCAGCGTGCGGCCCAGGCGACGGCTCGTCATCGTGACGTGCATGGACTCGCGCCTGGACGTCTTCAGGGCGCTGGGCCTGCGCGAGGGCGAGGCGCACATCCTGCGCAACGCGGGCGGGGTGATCACCGATGACGTGATCCGCTCGCTGGCGGTGTCGCAGCGGCGGCTCGGAACGCGCGCCGTGATGCTGATCCACCACACCGATTGCGGCCTGCAGACGCTCACCGACGACGGCTTCCGTGCGGAGCTGCAGGCGGCGACGGGGGTGGCGCCCGCGTTTGCGATCGAGTCCTTCACCGATGTCGCAGCCGACGTGCGCCAGTCGATCCTGCGCGTGCGCCGATCGCCGTTCGTGCTGCACCGCGACCTCGTGCGGGGCTTCGTCTACGACGTCGACACGCACGGATTGCGCGAGATCGGCGTCGACGCCGACACCTAGCCCTCCGGCGTCGGGGCACGCGGCGCGGCTACGCTTCGCGCCGCCATGAAGCACCGGCCATCGACCGACGAACGCGAGCACCACGACAGCCGCTCGTCGGTGGTGCGCTTCTGCGCCGCGCTGGCCGACGCATCCGCATTCAACATCTTCATCTTCGCGGTGATCCTGGCGAACGCGGTCGTGCTCGGGCTCGAGACCTACCCGGCCGTGGTGCGCGACGCCGGCGGGCTGCTGCGCGCGCTCAACGACGTCTTCCTCGTGATCTTCGTCGTCGAGCTCGCGATCCGGCTGGTCTCGTTCGGCTCCCGGCCGCAGGACTTCTTTCGCAGCGGCTGGAACATCTTCGACTTCCTCGTGGTGGTCGCGTCGCTGGCGCCGGGGCTGCGCGAGAACGCGCTGTTGCTGCGACTCGCGCGGCTGGCGCGGATCCTGCGGGTCATCCGGCTGCTGCCGGACCTGCGCGTGCTGATCGTCGCCGTCGGGCGTTCGATCCCGGGCGTCGTGTCGCTGACCGTGCTCGCGGTGCTCGTCGTGTTCATCTACGCCATGGTCGGCTGGACGATCTTCCAGGACCACGCGCCCGAGCAGTACGGCACGGTCAGCGAGGCGATGCTGACGCTGTTCGTCACGCTGACGCTCGAGAACCTGCCCGACCAGCTCGCGCTCGGGCGCGAGCTGTCGGACTGGACGATCCTCTACTTCATCTCCTACGCCCTCGTCGCGGCGTTTCTGATCTTCAACATCCTGATCGGCGTCGTCATCAACTCGCTGGAGGAGGCGCGCGCGATCGAACATGCGCGCGAGCGCGCGGACGCGCTCGAGCACGGCCGCGACACGGGGCCGACGGCGCAGGAGCGGGTGGTGGCGGTGCGCGAGGCGCTCGATGATCTGGAGGCCGAGCTGAAGCGCCAGTAGCTCGTCGCGGCAGCTGTCATGTGGGCGCCAGTGGCGCCTGCGGCTCGATCAGCTCGTGACGGGGCGCGCGCCACTCACGCTATCGGCCGCGCATCACGCGGCCACGGTGACGCGTACGCCGACGGCGTCATAGATGGCCTTGGCGCGGGCGTCGCGGGTGGCCAGATCAGCACTGTGCTCGAGCGCGGCGAGTGCCACGAGCGCGTCGTAGACCGCTCCCCCGGCGACCCCCAGCTGGCTGAGCGCCTCCGGTAGGCGTCCGCCCACGTCCGGCGACAGGAGCAACGGCTCGACAAACCGCTCCTCGAGCAGTCGGGCAGCGTCAGACGGCGCCAGCCGCAGATCACCGGGAAGGCGTGTCAGGACGGAATACGTTTCGGGCAGGGCGTGTCCGCTGAGCGCGACCTCGCGACCGTCCCACCAGCGAGTGACTGCGGCGTGCGCGCGGTGCGAGGCGACGAGCAGCGGGATCGCGACGCTCGTGTCCAGCGCGAGTGCGGTCAACGGCGTCCCGTGTCAATCAACCCGAAGACGACATCGTCGTCGATCACGGTGTCGCCTGTGGCTACCAGCACGCCGGACTCGTCGACCAGTCGAGCCGTGCGCCCCGTCGGCAGCAACTGCAGCCCGGCGCCGTAGCTTAGGTCCCATACCTGGTTGTGGCCATGAAAGTCGCCGTGCACGAGGACATCTGCGGGACTCGGGGCGCCGAGGATGGCATCGATCCAGTCGCACCAGCCGAGCACGGCGTAGCGCTGTTGAGCACTCACCCACCTACGCCGATACTGGCTGGCCCACCCCTCACCGTCAACGGTTGTCGGACGCTGTGCTCGTCGGCGCAGTTTGCGCCAGGCGGCTGCTCCCTGCGCTCGGACGCAGCACCGGGATCCCGGCCGGGTGAGCCAAAACCGGTCCTCCACGAGCGCTCGACGTGCGACCGCGCTGCTCCCGTCACGACGCGCGACGCGTCTCCCGATCGGGCCGTCCGGGTGAGTTCCCGCACGGACCTCATGTGGCCCCGCGGCCGGCCGCGGTTCGGGCATCGCGCGGCGTGTCCTCGGATGAACCGGCGGGAGCTTGCATCATCGCGTCGTGCCCGCGCTCGCTCGCAGTCGGTCGCGGGTCAGTGGTCCTCGCCGCGCCGCACGCGCTCGATGATCGCGCCGATCCGGCGCTGTAGGTCGGATCGATCGGTGACCGCGTAGAAGGGCTGGCCGCGGGTGGCGGCCCACGGGACGAGCACGTCGAAGTCGAGTTCGCCGATCAGCTCGAGGCTGTGGATGTACGCCTCGCGGTCGCTTGACGCAAGGACCGCGGCGACCCACTCGCCGTCGTCGAGGTAGATCGTGTCACCCGTGAACAGCAGGCGACGCTCGCCACTGTCCCACAGGTAGGCGGTCGCTCCCGGGGTGTGGCCGGGCGTCGGGATCACCTCGAAGTCCTCGTCGAGCATGTGGCGCCTGGAGAAGGTGCCGCGGACGGTGTATCGCCCGCTGACCGACGCGCGCTCGGCCTCGTGCACGAAGACCGGGGCAGCGACCCGCTCCGATGCGAACAGCGCCTCGTGGCGGTGATTGAGGTAGTGGCGCGAGATCCCGCCGAGCTGCTTGACCGCGGGCGCGGCGGCGCTCGCGATGGTGGTGCTGTAGAGCAGCAGGTTGCCGCGGTCGCGGCGCAGGAGAAAGGCGCGGATGTCGTGCGACGGGGCGAACGGCAGCGACTCGGGCGCGAGCGCGTAGAGGCCGTCGATCTCGGTCTTGTCGCCGCGCGCGGCGTGCGCAGGCGCGGAGGACTCGCCGGGCAGGCCGTGCGTCGCGACGGCCCGGTCGTAGTTCAGCCGGATCAGCTCGATCACGTCGCGGACGTCGTCGTCGCCGTCGATCCTGCGCGCGGCGTAGCCCGGCTTGCCGGGGAAGACGGGGTGGTGGTCGATGCGGCCCTGGTCGAACAGCTCCTGCCAGACCTTCTTGGGAAAGCCGCCATGAAAGACGCGATCGCCGTGCAGGTGGCCGAGCTCGCGGCGGCCCAGGGTGAAGCCGAATTCGCCGCGGCGGCCGAGCCCGGCCTCGACGCCCGGCCACGACGTGACCTGCTCGGTGATCCGCTCGCTCGCGGTCTGCTGCTTGATCGCCATGATCGCTCCTTGCCTGTCAGAAGATGGGCGCAAGCTACAACTTCAAGTACGCTTGAAGTCAAGGGCGTGGTGTCGTCTCTTCTGGCATGGGTGATCTGCTGAGCATCGGGGAGGTCGCGCGACGCAGCGGCGTCGCATCCTCCGCCCTGCGCTTCTACGAGCAGCGGGGCCTGATCGACTCCGAGCGCGCGGGCTCGGGGCACCGCCGCTACCGGCGATCGGTGCTGCGGCGGATCGCCTTCGTCGTGTTCGCCCAGCGCGTCGGCCTGACGCTCGAGGAGATCGCAGCCGAGCTCTCCAAGCTGCCGCCCGATCGCGCACCGACGCGCGAGGACTGGTCGCGCCTGTCGAACAGCTGGAGCACGCGAATCGATCAACGCATCGCCGAGCTCGAGCGCCTCAAGGCGGGGCTGACGGAGTGCATCGGCTGCGGGTGCCTGTCGCTTGACCGCTGCCAGCTGTCCAATCCGGGAGACCGCGCGGCGCGCCGCGGGCCCGGCCCCCGCTACTGGATCGGCGATCGCCCGCTGAGCGCCTGACGCTGCGGTGGTGCCGTTACATCAGCTGCGCAACGAGTTGCTGGCGCTCGCGGACGACCGCCGCTCAGCGGCGCTGGGCGGGGTTGTACTGAAGCGCCACGCAGTTGACGATGACGCCGGCCTCGGTGTCGCTGGCCGCGTACCGGATGAATTCAGCACGACCGAACGTCACCGCGTTGCGGCCCGTTCCCAAGGTGCGGGCGACCCCCTTACGCGCAGCGGCGGCGTCGTCGTGGATGACGATGATCGCCTGACGCTTGCCGTCGGCGCCCTTGACCGACAGGTTGTGGGGGCCGCCGTCGGACTTCACGTCGGATCCGATCTCGTCTTCGATGCATTGGACCATCTGCGCGCGGCGGCTCTTGCGCTTGGGCTTGGCCTTGTCGTCCTTCTCGACCTCGGCGGCGCCGGACTGTCCGGCGGAATTGCGCTCGGTGTCGTCGTCAGAGCCGCATCCCGTGGCGATGAGACCCGTGATGACGAGCACGGCGAGAGCAACTCGGTTGCGATGCATGAGCGAAGTGTGCCGTATCGGGTGCGCAAGACGCCGCATCACTCGTAGTGCGCGCACGGCGCCCGAGTCGTCACCAGCGCTAGCGCTCCTGCCAGCCGCCCGTCGTTCCCTTGTAGAGCCCCTCGCCGGCGACCACCAGCCGCGCGCTGCGCCACAGGATCTTCAGGTCAAGGCGCCACGAGCGGTGCTCGATGTACCAGAGGTCAAGCTCGATGCGCTGCGCCCACGGCAGCGACGTGCGGCCGTTGACCTGCGCCCAGCCGGTGATCCCCGGTCGCACCGCCAGCCGCCCGCGCTCGCGCGCGGTGTACTGCGCCACCTGCGACGGCAGGGTCGGGCGCGGGCCGACGATCGCCATCTCGCCGCGCAGCACGTTGACGAGGTTGGGCAGCTCGTCGAGCGACGTGCGCCGCAGGATCCTTCCCACGCGGGTGATGCGCGCGTCACCCGTGTTGACCGCGAGGCCGGCGCCGATGTGCTCCGCCCCGTCGACCATCGTGCGCAGCTTGAGCACGTCGAACTCGCGGCCGTCGCGGCCGACGCGGCGCTGGCGGTAGAGGACGCGGCCGCGCGACTCCAGGCGGATCGCGAGCGCGGCGAGCGCGAGCAGCGGCGCGGCCAGCACGAGCCCGGTCCCGGCGACGAGGACGTCGAACGCGCGGCGAGCCATCAGCGCGTGCCCTCCGCCGGCTCCCAGCCGGCAGGCGTGCCGTGGCGCAGCCAGTCCCACAGGCCCGCGGCGACCGACGCCGTCGTCAGAACGTAGTAGCGGACGACGAGCAGCGGGCGCAGCGGCACGACGCGGGCGAGCAGGGCGGCAACGATCAGCGCCAGTTGAAGCGCCAGCGCGATCGCGTAGAACGTGCTTGTCGCCCCCAGCACGAAGCTCGCCACGAGCGCCGCCACGTGCAGAAACGGCGCCACGTAGCGCAACACCCTGTGTGAGGCGATCATCAGCGCATACAGCGGTGGATAGCCGCGCGGCGACAGCAACCCGCCGCGCAGGACGATCGGCCAGGTGTGGCTCATCATGCGCCGCTTGCGGGCGAACTCGCCCTCGATCGAGGGCACCATCTTCTCCCTCGCGCGCGCCGCCGGGACGTACACGGCGCGCCAGCCGCGCTTGACCATGTTGAACGGAAACGAGAGGTCGTGGCCCATGATCGGGTCGACCACGATGTAGGACTCGCGGCGCGTCGCGTAGATCGCGCCGTTGCCGGCCGTGATCGAGCCCAGCCTGGACTCCAGCGCACGCAGCGCCATCTCGTAGCGCCAGTACAGGCCCTCCTGGTTGGTACCGCCGGCGCAACCGGATACGAACGTCACCTGCCCGCAGGCGTAGCCGACGCGCGGGTCTGCAAAGGCGGCGACGAGCGTGCGCAGCGCGTCGCGCTCCCAGATGCTGTTGGCATCCGAGAAGGCGACGATCTCCCCGCGCGACGCCGCGACGGCGGCGTCCTGCGCGCGGATCTTGCCGCCGCGCGCAAGCTCCAGTACGAGGTCGGCGCCGGCGCCGCGCGCCTGCTGCGCCGTGCCGTCCGACGAGCCGTCGGACGCCACGACGATCTCCAGCCGGTCGCGCGGGTAGTCCAGCGCGAGCGCGTTTGCCACCTTGCGCGCGATCACGGCCTCCTCGTCGTAGGCGGCGACGATCAGCGAGACGTACGGCTGCTGCGCCGGCGCGGGCGCCGGCGCCGGCGCAGCAGCCGCCCGCGCACGACGCACCCGTGCGAGCGCGGCGAGCACGAGCGGGTAGCCGATCTGCGCGTAGACGAGCAGAGCGGCGCAGAGCCAGAAGACGACCTCCCAGGCGAGCACGCGCTCATTCTCGCCGAGCGCCCGGCGCCGCGAGCGCGCCGTAGAGCTGCATGTGCGCAGCGGCGACCGCGTCCCAGGAGTACGGGCCGGCCGCCGCCGCACGCGCCCCGGCGGCGAGGCGGTCGCGAGCGTCGCCGTCGCCGATCAGGCGGCGCAGCTGCTGCGCGAGCGCGAGCGGGTCGCCGGGTGCGACGAGCGCGGCGGCGCCGTGCCCCGCCACCTCCGGAAAGCCGCCGACCGCGGTCAGCAGCAGCGGCCGCCCGAAGGCGAGGGCGGTGGACAGCACGCCGGACTGGTCGATCTCGCGGTAGGGCAGCGCGACGAGCTGCGCGCGGCGAAAGAACGCGGCGATCTCGTCGTCGGCGATGAAGCGCGCGACCCAGCGCACCGACGGCGGCGCCTGCGCGCGCAACGGCGCGATGTCCATCCGCGGCATGCCGACGATCCACAGCTCGGCATCGAGGTCCGCCGCGCGCCAGGCCTCGAGCAGCACGTCGATCCCCTTGTACGGGCGCATGAGCCCGAAGCACAGGACGACCGGCTTCGTCACGCGGGCGAGCTCCTCGGGCAGCGGGCGCGCGTCCGCCACGTGCGTCAGGTGCTCGAAGGCGCCGTGGGCGATGACGTGGATCTTCGCGGGCGCGATCGCGAGCGCCTCCGCGAGCCGCCGGCGCCCGTGCTCGGAGTGCACGACGACGGCGTCGACGCGCTCATACAGGCGCCGCTGCGCGGCGAGCTGCCCGCGGCGCGGCTCGCGCGGCAGCACGTCGTGGGCGGTCAGCACGAGCGGCCGGCCGGGCGGCAGCAGGTGGACGTCGAGCTGCTGCACCGTCAGCCACTGAAAGTGCACGACGTCGGCCAGCGGCGCCGCACTGCGCGCGTAGCGCAGCATGTCGGGCACCTGCTGAGCGAGCTTGGTGACGACCCGCGCGCGCGAGCCGGGACGGGCGGCCGCGCCGCGGCGGTAGAAGCGCTCCACCCGCTCATAGCCATCGGGCGCGGGCACCGGGCCGTAGCCGAAGCGACTCGTCTGCAGGCGAACGTGCGCGCCCGCCCGCGCCAGCGCGGAGCACAGCGCGTGGTCGTAGGGCGGCGTGTAGGCCGAGGGATCCACGACGTCCACGCGCACCGCGAGAGCGTAGTCCCAGACGCTGTGCCCGACGCACGACACTGCTCACGTGAGCGCGCGTAAGCAGCGCCCCGTCCCATAACGTGGCGCCGTGGCCGTCGAGATCTCCTTCTGCGTCGTCAACACAGAGCTGCGCGAGCTGCTGTTGTGCTGCCTGGACGCGATCGCGCGTGAGCAGGCGGCGCTCGGCCTCGAGACCGAGGTGCTCGTGCTCGACAACGCCTCCAACGACGGCTCGCCCAGCGCCGCGCGGCGCCATCCGGCGACGACGGAGGTCATCGCGCTGCAGCGGCGGCGCGGCAAGGGCGAGAACGACTCCGTCCTGCTGCAACGCGCGCGTGGGCGCCTGTGCCTGCTGCTCAACGAGGACTCCGAGCTGCTGCCGGGCGCCACCGAGCGGCTGCGTGCGGCCCTCGACGGACGCCCCGACTGCGGCGCGGCGGGTGCGCGGCTGCAGCGGCCCGACGGGCGCCAGCAGCCGTCGGCGTGGCGCTTCCCGACGCCGCTGACGGCGCTCGTGGGCGCGCTGTTCCTGCACCGCCGCTACACCGTGCAGAGCCGCGGCAAGGAGATCCGCGAGGTCGATTGGGCACAGTCTGCGGCACTGCTCGTGCGCCGCGAGGCGGCCGAGCAGGTCGGCTGGTTTGACCCCGACTTCTTCGTGTACTCCGACGAGGTCGACTTCTGCAAGCGCCTGCGCGACGCGGGCTGGCGCACGCTCTACGTGCCGCAGGCCGTCGCGATTCACCACGAGCAGCTCTCGACGGGGGCGGTGCCCGAGCGGCGCATCGTCGAGCTGTCACGCAACCGCGACCTGTACATGCGCAAGCACCACACCGGCGCAGCCGCCTGGGCCGTGCGCCTGCTGACGGCGTTCACCTACGCGCTGCGCTCGATCGCGGCGCTCGTGCTGCCCGGCCACGACCCGCGCCGCTACTGGCGCCATGTGACCGCAACGCTGCGCCCCGCGCAGGGGGAAGGTCTGCGCGAGGCGGCTTCCGAGCACAACCGCGGACGGCGGTTGTAGGCGCTCAGCCCGCGCTCGAGACGCGCTTGTCCCAGCCGCGCGCGACGTCCTTGACGAAGCGCTTGGCCGGACGCTGGTAGAGCCGTCGCGCGTGCTTGAGCGCGCGCTTCTGCAGCGTTTCGGAGTCGCGGTCGAGCGCGTCGAGTAGCGTCTCGCGGGCGGCCATATCCGAGAACAGCTGCGGGTTCGCCGCGGCGTAGTCGCGCAGCACGCTGAGGTCGTGGTGGTCACCGAGCAGGCTTGCGACCTCGTGGGCGTCGCGCGCGAGGCGCTTCATCCGCTTAGGGTCGGCCTCGCGCAGCAGCTCTGCCGCGTGCCAGAGATCCTTCACGCGCTTGCGGGTGTCGTGCAGGTTCTCGGCGGTGGGCTGCTCGCAGGCGGCGCGCAGCTGCCTGCGCCCGCGGCTGTAGACGCGCCGCAGGCCGGGCTTGACGGCGACGAAGCCGTCCTCCGCGAAGCTCCAGTGCTCCGCGCGCGCACGCGCCTCCTCGAGTGCCTGTCGCGTCGCCACGGCCAGCTCGCCGTCGGCCGCCATCGCCGCGATCTCGCGCGCGTGGTCGTCCTCCAGGCGCGCATGCAGCCGCTCGGTCGCCTGCGGCGAGAGCTCGCCGCCGGACGCCTGCTCGAGCGCGTCCAACGTCTCGATCAGGACCTGTGCGTCGCGCGCCCCGGCCAGGCGGCCGGCGATCGAGCGCATGGCCGTGTTCTCGCGCTCGTAGGTCGGCGCGCCGAGCGCGTCGCGTGACAGGCGCAGTGCGGCGCGCACGCGCTTGATCGACTTGCGCGTGCCGTGGACGGCCTCGCCGAGCTCGTCGCGGTCGGTGACGCCGGCGAGCGCGGCGGAGCTGTCTGCCAGTCGTCCGCAGATTGCGCGGCGCAGGCCGTCGGCGACGGTCTCGCCGGGCAGCAGGCGAAACTCGCGCTCCTCGGGGCTGAGCGGCCTGGGCGCGGGCGGCGGATCGTCCGCGACTGTCGTGCCGGTGGTCGCGGCCTCGATCAGCGTGCGGGTGGGCGGGTCCTCCTGAAGTGAAGCGGGTGAGTCTGCCATGTGAACCGTCTTCTCCTGTCTTCGACGGGTGCTAAACGCGTAGAGCGCCGACGCGCCGGCCGCCGCCAGGGCGAAGCCGCGCGCCTGCTTCGCGCGGCTCATGACTCAGCGCCGCGACCCGTCTTCTGCTGCAACTCGTCGATGCGCCGTGAGGCGTCGGCCTTGCTGAGGTCGGGATCGAACTCCACGCCGGCCTCGCGGCAGAGAGTCTCCAGGTACGAGGCCTGCGGCCCCGTCATCGGCTCGTCGCCGGTCGTCCAGTCGCTCGGGTCCTTCTCGGGGTTGCTTTGCGGGCGGTCCATGCGCTCCGGGTTCCCGCCGACGCGCAGGGGACAAACTTCCGAGGCCAAGGGACGGCCATCCGCCCCTGACCTCGGCCCAGCGGGATGGCGGATCGTGTCGACGGTCAACGGCGCCGGATCTGAAAGCGGCTGCGCTGCGGGCGCGATCTGTTGCCGGCGGCGTCGGTCGTTGCCGAAGATGCGCTGCATGAGCCTCCCCCTTCGTCGTTGATTGTGTGGGATGTCTGTCCGCAGGTGTGAGATTCGGTTCGAGGACGCGGCTTGCCGCGCTCGACGCTCCGCACACCAACCGCCGGCGCTGCGCCGCGTGACCGGAGCATGGCGTGCAGGTCGCCGCGTCGGGTCGGGGAGCACCCTGAGATCGCACCCTGTTGGTGGCGGCGTCCCTCGCGTCACGCTGGCCATTCCGCGCCCGAGCGGCCGCGGGAATTGACAAGCGCGCGGCGTACTGGCTTCGACCTGCGGGCAAGGAGCGCCTCCCGAGGCCGGCTCCGCGCCGGAGCGCAAATCACACCACGAAAAGTTCAGGGTCCGATCTCAGGGTGCTCCATGATGCGAAGACGGCGCCCGGCTGCAAGGGTCCCGTCCATGGCGGGGAAGATGCTGCGCCTCTCACTCGAGGTCGAGCCGGACAGCGAGCCGATCAAGGGCTCACTCGCGCCCGAGCACGGCCAGCGCCGGACGTTTCAGGGCTGGATGGAGCTCGCAGCGGCGCTGCAGGCGCTGACCGAAGCGCCCATGGCGCTGCCTCATCCAGCGGCGCGGCCGCTCGCCGACGGCGATTAGCGCGGCGAGCGTGCGAGTCCCAGGCAGGTGCTGGATCCGAGTGCCCCTGATGCGCGCGTAGGGCGACGGAGGTCGGCGGCCATGCGAGGGGCGACCGGGACTGAAGTTCAGGGTGTCAGCTCAGGGTGCACCCCGATGCGAACGGGCCGCTGCCGCGGCAGGCTTGCGCGAGTTCATGTGAACCGCCCCTTTTCTGTGGGCGAGCCCCCATCACGCGCAGAAAGGCATCGGGATGTTCTTCAAGGTCGTGTCGTTCGCACACCTCAGGTCGTCGGTCGCGCCCGCTGCAGGGCGCCGCCCCCGTGCATCGGGGTGGGTGGCGGCAGCCGTCGCTCTTCTCGTGGTCGCGGCGGTGCCTGGCGCCGCGCAGGCGCAGGACGAGCTCGTGGTGCGGGCGCCGGGGCTGCCGCTCGGGATTTCCGTCGATCTGACCGTCGGCAGAGAAGAAGGCGTCGAGGTAGCGCCGCCGGCGCCGGGCAGCCTGACGCCGAAGTCCATCCCGCAGACGGGCGCGCAGCCGACGTTTGACGATCAGCTTGCGCAGCTCGCCGCCGCCATCCCGAGCTTCGGGGGGCTGTTCGTCGACGAGAAGGCCGACACGCTCTTCGTCTACCTGACGCGCAGCAACGCGCGGACGTTGGCGCTCGTCGCGCGCCGGCTGCGGGCACTCTTCGACATCCCCGAGCGCCGGACGAAGATGCTCAAGGCGCGCTACGACTGGGGGCAGCTGAAGACCTGGAGTGACCGGATGACGACGGGCGTGTGGAGCCTGGCCGGGGTGACGATGACCGACATCGACGATCGGTCCAACCGACTCGTCGTGGGCGTCGAGGATCTCCGGCTGCGGGGCGCGCTGCACCGGCGCCTGGATCGGCTGTCGATTCCGCGCGACGCCGTCCGCATCGTCAGAAGGCCGCCCGCCCCGGAGGATTCGAGCCTGCAACACAGGCATCGGGCGCTGATGAGCGGATTTCAGATCAGCAAGTCAGGGGGAGGCCGCTGCACGCTGGGGTTCATCGCTTGGAACCCGCGCCACCAGAAATGGGGCATCGTGACCAACACCCACTGCACCGACACCCGTGGCTCGCTGGAGGGCACTCGCTTCTTTCAGCATGCCCGATCGAACACACCGTTCGAGGGTCGACCCGGCACCGACAGCAACGAGATAGCCCGCGAGGTCGACGATCCGGCCTACTTCACGGGGGGAGACTGCCCGGTCAACAGGCGCTGTCGCTACAGCGACAGCGCATTCGCGGCGATCACCTCCTCCCCCAATCCGCGACCCCAGTTCTTTCTGGGGTACTTCGCCGAGGCGGACTTCGACTCGCCCAACTGGCGCGGAGGGATGGTCGAAATCGGACATGAGGAGCACTATCCGGTGGTCGGCAGACTGGTCATCAAGGTCGGCAAGACCACCGGCGTCACCTTGGGCGAGGTCACGAACACGTGCCTCACGGTCAACAGCTACACCAACGACGGGGACACCGGTACGACGATGATCTGCCAGGCCCGGGCCGACTACCGCTCCGACAGCGGAGACAGCGGCGGTCCCGTCTTCTCGCTCTCACAAGACAACGGGTGGCAGTTGGCCGGCCTGCACTGGCGCGGTGGTGGGACGTTCAGCCCGATCGGGCAGGTCCAGCGCTCTGGCGAGCTGGGTTGGCTGTACTTCTGCACCTCCAGGTGCTGAGCGCAACTGGCGTTCTCGGGGAGCTTGCGCGGTGAAATCTCAGGGTGCGATCTCGGGGTGCTCCCCGATGCGAGCCGCGCCGCAGGCCGTGACGATGGACGCGCTGGGTCACCGCCCCGCCGATACCAATGGAGGACAACATGGACAGTCTCCGTCGACCGCCTGCGATCACGGTCATCACCGTGACAGGCGTGATTGCCCTGAGCGCTGCAGCGAGCGCACTTGGGGCGAACAGGAGCCCCCGGTCCGTGCAGAGCCCCGAAGCGGTCGTCGCGGCGTCCACCCCCGGCACGTCGATCAGGGTCAGGCCGCGCACGGTCAGGGCCGGGAAGTCGGTGATCGTCGATGGCTACGTACCCGGTTGCCCCGATGCCGTCAGCTTGCTCTCCCGCGCGTTCTCCGGGCCCGGGGAGTTCGCCGGGGTTCCGATGATCACCGCGGCCATCCAAGACGAGGACGGGTACTTCCGCAAGACGACGACGATTTCGCGCTCACGGCGCCCCGGCCGCTACTCGATCACGGGTCGCTGCGGCGGGGGCAACATCGGCGCGCGGACCACCCTGCGCGTACTGGCGCCCAGGAGCTGAGTCATCTGCGCGGAGGCCGACCGATGAGATCACGGCGCGGCACGCTCGTTGCCGGCATGCTGTTGGCCTTCCACCGTCCGGGTTCTCGCCCGATGAGGCTGCACATGCCGATGAGACCGCCGCGATCTGTGACGATGGGCCTGCTCTGCCTCGCGCTTTTCGCAACGGGGTGCGGCGAGGGAGGTGAAGAGGACGGTGCGCCCGGCACCGCCGCTGCACTCGGTCAGAACTTCACCGCCGATGACCTCGATCGCTTCATCCTGAAGGCCTCTGATCTGCCTTCGGGCTACGAGCGGCGACGCCGGTCTGCGGGATCCCCGCAAGAGCTCGTCGAAGCTGCGCAGACCAGAGACGAGCGATCGTCTTTTGAGCGGGTCGTGGCCCCCGGTTTGAAGCGATTCTCCTCTGTCGCCTACCGCAAGAAGGATGGAGAGAACAGCAACAGCCCGGGATCGCTTGCATTGCTGTATGACACCCGCCGCGCGGCATCCAAGGCGCTGCCGGCGGTCAGGAAGCTGTTGATCGACAACTACAGCCTTACCGGCGGGTTCGCCGAGGAGCCGCCGCAGAAGGTCCGCGTATCCGGCCTCGGCGACCAAGCGGCAGCCGGGATCAAGCTGCCGCTCGGGCCGTACGCGCTCTATCAGTACGTCTGGCGCGCGCGGAACATCGTCGCGACAATCGCCGCCGGCGACACCGTGGGCGACATGAACGGCAAGACGATTCTGGAGATGGCCAAGAGGATCGACTTCCGCGCGACGCGTTGAGCGCTGCGCGCCCGCGCGCAAAGCAACGCCTTCCAGTGAAATTGCCGGGAAGCGCTCGACGCCGCCGATCGCGCATCGTCGGAGCACGCGCCTGAGCGGCACATCCCCACTGTCGAAAGGACCACGATCTTCGTGCCGTCCGCGGCTTTGACGACCCAGCTGCCGGCTTGTCGTGGTTTGGCGTGTGCCCCCCTCCTGTGAGCGCCGGCGCCGACCGTTGCGCCGCGTTCGCGTCCCGAGCGTGGCCGCGATCCGTGCGGCCGGATGGTGACCGGTCACCCGCTTGACGCGCGCGCGGCGACCCGAAGCGCCGCCAACCTCAGGGTGCCATCTCGGGGTGCTCCCCGATGCGGAGACTCGGTTTCACCGGCAACAATCGCCCGCAAATGACCCTAGGAGGAATGATGCCTCGCGATCTTGTTGACCATCTTCGGCGTCAGCCCGTGGCATATCTCGCGCTGTTCGTCGCTCTGGGCGGCACCTCGTACGCCGCCGCGCGCTTGCCCGCCAACAGCGTGGGCGCCAAGCAGATCAGAAGCGGCGCCGTGACGTCCAGCGAGGTCAGGAACGGCTCGCTCCTCGCGGCAGACTTCAAGCTCGGTCAGCTGCCGGCCGGCCCCCGTGGCCAAGCCGGACAGCCGGGTCCTGCAGGTCCGCAGGGTCCGGCAGGGGCACCGGGTCCGGCAGGAACAGCCGCGCCGGCGATCTCGATCGTCAAGGCGAACGATTCCTCAGCGAGCAACTCGGACTCGTTCAAGTTTGGATTCGCGGAATGCCCCGCCGGTTCGAAGGTCGTCGCCACCTCGGGGCAGGTCTTGAACAACACCTCAAGCTCGCAGCAGGAGAACGTGGCGCTCACCGGCCTCGAGGTCGACACGTTCTCCAATGCGGCGAGCATCGTGGCTCAGGAGGTGGGCTCCGGCACCACGACGAACTGGAGCGTCGAGGTGACGGCGATCTGCTTGAGGGGAATCTCGTGAGATCGCATTCGGTAGGTCCGGCGATCGTCGCCCGTTCGAGAGGCGCTCGCATCGCGCGTGCCCAGCCGGGCGCCTGGCCCTCGCGCGGCTGGGGTAGACGGTGCGCTCATGGAGCCCCGGGCCCGGTTTGCGCTGCTGCTCTCCTGCCTGCTGGCGCTCGGCGCGATCGCGGCGGGGCTGTACATCGCCGTCAACCGCGACTGCGGGTCGGCGGGCGCCTGCGAGGACGGCGCCGCGGCGTTCGTGATCGGCATTCCGCTCGTCCTGCTCGGCGTGGCGCTGCTCGCCTACGCCGCCTACGGCTGGGCGAGGGCGCCGGGGCTCAGCGCGCAGGTGTCCTGTCTCATCTGGGCGTGCGTGCTGCTGGGCGCCGGAGGCGCGATCGGCGGGGCCGCCAACGTCCTGGGCATCGCGCTGGCGGCGCTCGCCGTCGTCATGGGTGCGCTGAGCGTCTGGGTGCCGCGCTGATCGCCGCCGTGGTCCGTTACGAGACGGGCCACTAGCGGCGCCTGCGGCGCAGCAGGTCGCGCAGCGCGGCGAGCTCGGCGGGTCGCGCGAATCGCGTCGCCGCGAACAGCGGCGCGATCGCGGCGCACGCGAGCGCGCGCGGGACGAAGCCGGCGACGCCGCTGGCGGGCAGCAGCAGCTCGCCCGCGACGCTGACGCCCGCCAGCAGCACGACCGCGTGCGCCAGCCGAGCCCACTCGAACGGCACGGCGAACAGGCGCCGCGTCAGGAGGTGCAGCACCACGAGCATCACGCCGTAGGAGATGACGAGCGCGATGCCGGCGCCCGCGATCCCGAGCGGCTCGACGAGCGCGACGAGCGCGACGACGTTGACGACGACGCCGGCCAGCGCCGCCGGGAAGGTGCGCGTCGTGACGCCCGCGCGGCCGCCGATCGTCACCAGGACGAGGAACAGGCCGTACATCGCCCAGCCCAGCGCGACCCACGGCAGCGCCTCGTGGGCCTCGAAGTACTGCGGCGCCGCGAGCAGCCGCACGACCCAGCGCCCGAGCAGGGTCAGGCCCGCCACGACGAAGCCCGTGACGACGACGTACCACGTCGTCACCGCCGCGTAGAAGCGCCCCGCCTCGCGGTCGTCGCCGATCGAGTAGGCCAGCGGCGGCCAGGCGAGCTGAAAGCCGCGCACCGCGAGGATGACCGCCGTCGCGAGCTTCACCGACAGCGCGAACAGCCCGGCCGCGGCGGCGCTCTGGGCGCGCAGGAGGTAGGCGCGGTCGACGACGTTGAGCGCGAACACGGTCGCGTCGGCGGGCACGGTCGGCACGCCGAAGCGCAGCAGCGCGCCGAGCGGGAAGCCGTGGCCGCCGACACGCAGGCCGATCCGTCCGCGCAGCGCCCACCACAGGCCGAGCAGCACGGCGACGGAGGCGACGTAGTTGCCCGCCAGGTAGCCGCGCGCGCCCTGGTCGAGCGCGACGACGAGGGTCACCGTCAGCACGACGCTCAGCACGACGTTGCACAGCGACGCGGTCACGTACAGGCGCCGGCGCTCGTCGACGCGCAGCAGCGCGTAGGCGATCTCGAGGTTCGTGAACGCCCACAGGCCGAGCACCGCGATCCGCATCAGGCCCGCGTCCTCGAAACCCAGCAGCAGCGAGCTGAGCGGGCCCGCGAGGGCCACCGCCAGCAGCGCCGTCGCCGTCGTCACGAGCAGCACCGTCGTGGTGGTCGTGCGCGCGAGGCGGTCGCGCTCCTCCTGCGGCGTCTGAACGTAGAAGCGCACGAACGCCTCGCCGAGCCCGAGGCGCAGCAGGATCGACGCGAGGATGATGAACGTCAGCAGCGTCTCGGCGACGCCGAAGTCCGCGCGGCTCAGCGCGCGGGTGTACAGCGGCAGCGTGACGAGCGCCAGCGCCGCAGACAGGACGCTGGCGGCCTGGTATGCCGCGCCTCCCGCCAGCAGGCGCTCGAAGAGGCTGCGCACGGGGCGCACGGTACTGTCCGCACGTGCCGGATCCGCGCGCCCTCCTGCTGCTGCCGCGACCGCTGGAGGGGTTCATCCTCGCCGACCAGGCGCGCGACCTGCTGCGCGCCGACGGCGTCGTCGCCGCCGACCCGCCGCGCGTTCCCTACGGAGCCGTGGCGCGGCTGCCGCGACCGCTGCGCGACCGGCTCGCGCGCGGGACGGCGCGGCGGCTGCTGCGCGCACTGCAGGGCGACCTGCGCGCGGTCGCGATCTTCCACCCCGTGCAGTGGCCGCTGGCGAGCGCGCTGCTGACGATGCGCCCGCAGGCCGAGCTCTGGTACGGGCGCTGGGATCGCTACGAGGTCGCCTACGACGCATCTGCGTCGATGCGCGCGCGGCTGGCGCAGCTGCACGAGCAGGCGGCCTCGCGCTCGGCGCTGACGTTCGTCGTCTCCGGCAAGCTCGCCGAGCTCGAGGTGCAGGCCGGGCGCGAGGCGCAGCTCGTCGGGCTTGCGGCCGACTCGTTTCCGGCGCCCGATCCGGGCAGCGCGGTCGTCGCGGTCTCGCTCGGGCACCTCGGCTGGCGCACGGATTGGGCGCTGCTGCGCGCGGTCGCCGAGCGGATGCCCGAGCTCGTGCTGCTGCTCGTCGGCGCCCGCCACGACGACGAATGCAAGGACGACGCCGACTTTCGCTGGTGTCGCGCCGCGCCGAACCTCGTCTGGCTCGGGCGCCGCGACGACGAGGAGGCGGCGCGGCTGATCCTCTGCTCCGACGTCGGCATCCTGCCCTTCCGCGTCGAGCCGTTCAACGACGCCGCCCTGCCCTACCGGATCCTCAAGTACGCCCGCCTCGGGCGGCGCACGATCGCGCCCGAGCTGGCCGGCGTCCACACGTGGGATCGCGCCGTCACGACGGCCGCCGATGCCGATGGCTTCGTCGCCGCGCTGCGCGCGCAGGGCGGCGCGCGGGTGCGGCCCGACGCCCAGCTGCGGGCGTGGGCGCTTGAGCAGACGGCCGAGAAGGTCAACGCGCCGCTGTGGGAGCGGCTGCGGGCGCTCGGGCTGGCGTGAGCGTCAGCGCGCGACCGCTCGCGCGGCATCGAACAAACGTCCAGGATCGCGGCGGCGACTCAAGCAGTCGATCGCTACGCCGACACGGGGTGTACGCGTAGAGGCAAACCCGTCGCGAGTCGGGGGCGCAAAGCCACGGGGCCGCAGCGGTCAGCCGGGTTGCCGCGACTCTCTCCAGCCGAGTCGACAGGAGCCCCAGATGGATATGCGCGACCGCGCGCCGCTCGCCGGCGGCCGCCCAGGCCCGCGACGGCCGATGGCCGAACGCTTCACAGACCGCGCGCGGCAGGTCATCAGGCAACTGATCCGGATGCTGGCGGCCCTCGCCGCCCGGCTGGAGGCGACGTTCACGCGTCCCTTGTGTGAGCTCTCAGACCAGGGGCTGAAGGACAAGCTCCGGGAGCTGAACGAGCGCGAGGCACTCGTCTCCTACGAACGTCGCATCCTGCACGCGAGGATCGACGTCCTGAGTCTCGAGCTCGTGAATCGGCTCAGGCGCCGGCACGACGGGGGCGAGAACCTCCGGCCATGAAGCGGCCCCTCGGCGCGCGCGTCTGACAGGCTGTCTGCGTGCGCTTTGGCAGAGACCGCCCTCGGGGGGCGACGTCGCGGCGGCGGCTGGGGTCGACGCTCGGGGTCAACGACATCGCGATCGATCTGGGTACCGCGAACACGCTCGTGTACGTCGGCGGCGAGGGGATCGTCGTAGCGGAGCCCTCCGTGGTCGCGATGGATACCGAGAGCGGCGAGGTGCATGCCGTCGGCGCCGAGGCCGAGCGGATGATCGGGCGCACGCCGGCGACGATCTCGGCGGTGCGGCCGCTGCGCCACGGCGTGATCGCCGACTTCGAGGTCACCGAGCAGATGCTGCGCTACTTCATCGCGCGAGTGCTCGACCGCCGCTGGGCTCACCCACGGCTGATCGTCTGCGCGCCGTCGGGCGTCACCGAGGTCGAGCAGCGAGCCGTCGAGCACGCGGCGCTTGCCGCCGGCGCGCGGCGCGTGCAGCTCATCGAGGAGCCGATCGCCGCGGCGATCGGCGCGGGCGTCCCGATCGAGGAGCCGGTCGGGCGGATGATCGTCGACATCGGCGGCGGTACCAGCGAGGTGGCGGTGATCTCGCTCGGCGGCATCGTCCTGTCGCGCTCGCTGCGCGTCGGCGGCTATGAGATGGACGAGGCGCTGGGCCACTACATGCGCGGCGCGCATCAGCTCGTGATCGGCTCGCGCACCGCCGAGGCGATCAAGCTGGCGATCGGCTCGGCCCACCCGCTCGCCGAGGAGATGACCTTCGCCGTACGCGGGCGCCACATCATCAGCGGCCTGCCGAGCGAGGTTCAGCTGCACAGCGAAGAGGTTCGCGAGGCGCTGCGCGCGCCGCTGCGCGAGATCCTCCTGGCGATCACCGAAACGCTCGAGCAGACCCCGCCCGAGCTGGCCAGCGACATCGCCCGCCACGGCATCCTGCTCGCCGGCGGCGGCACCCTGCTGCGCGGCTTGGCCAAGCTCGTCGAAGAGGAGACCGCGATCGCGACCAACGTCATCGAGACCGCGCTGACCTGCGTCGCCGTCGGCTCCGGTCTCGCGCTCGAGCACTACGACCGGCTCGCCGGAAGCGCCACCGCAAAGCGCGCGCGGGCGAGCCGCTCGACGACCACAACCTGACCGACCGGGCGGCCTGACGGCGCTAGGAGTCGCGCTGTGCGAGCTTCGTCTTGCGCGGCTTCTTGAACGTCGCCACGCACGTGACCTCGCGGTCGCCCTGGGCCCAGCTCTGCGCGGTCGGGTAGACGAACTTGTAGCCCAGCTGCCTGTCGCGGTAGGCCTTGCGGGTCGCCTGGCGGCGCAGCCGCGCACGGCAGCCGCGCTGGCCCTTGCCGCTGACGAACTTCGTGCCCGGATACTTCGCGGTGTCCTTGAGCTCGATGATCGTGAAGACCTCGCCGTCGTGCGCCTTGTCGCAGTCGATGCCGTCGAACGTGGTGACCCGCAAGGTCGTGGCGGTGGCGTTGGCAAGGCAGTCGCCGACCTCCAGGTCCTTGCCGGCGACCGGCTCGGCTTCCGGGTTCTTCTTCTTCGGCTCGACGTCCAGTTCGCCGGGCGAGACCTTCGGTTTCGGGATCTCGACGGGACCGGTGACGTACGGCTCGTCACCACCGCCCGAGAACACGATGATGAGGATCACGACCACGATCACGATGACCGTGAACAGGACGAGCATGGGTCTCCAGAGCTCCGACAGCATCGACGGCGAGACTAGCGCGCCTGCGCGCCACACAGGTCATATGCGGCGAAGGGCCCGTGCACGACGGCGGGCGGGCGGGGCGGCGGGCGGTTGGTCGCGCGGTTGACGCCGTCGGCCCGGCCGAAGCGCCGCTCGAACTTGTCGTCACCCGTTACGTACACCGCCACGGCGCCCGCGGGACGCCGGCCGGCGCGGGTGTGGATCGCCTCCGCGTCGGCGTCGAGCTGCCAGCGCGCGTCGGGCACGAGCCGATACGTCGGGAAGGTCAGCGCGCCGCAGCGCGTCCCCTCCCGCACCTGCGGCTCGGCGAGCAGGCCCGCCAGCTCGTCGTGCGTGCGGTCGATGAAGCGCAGCTCGTCATACAGCCGCCCGAAGCTCGACGCCTTGACCGCAAGAAAGGCGATCCCGACGGCGAGCGCACCGATCGCGAGGCGCTGCCAGCGCTCGCGCGCGGCACCTGCCTCGAGCATCGTGAAGCCGACCACCGCGTAGCCCGCCAGCACGCACAGCGCGACCGCGGGCAGCGTCAGGTAGCGCGGGATCAGCGACAGGCCGGCGATGCCGATCGCGACGAAGGTGATCGCGCCGGTGCCGGCCAGCGCCAGCGGGACCGCCATGCGCCGCACGCCGAAGCGGCGCACGGCGAGCACGAGCCCGGCGACGCCGGCCAGCGCGACCGGCGGGCGCGCGAGGTCGGCGAGGAACGTCACGAACGACGCGGGCACGTTGCGCAGGCCGCGCTCGCGGCCGAGCGACTCCGCAAGGCTGCTCGTCGCGTGCAGGCTGAAGAGCGGATCGCCGGTGACGGCGAGATCGACGAGCGCCCACAGCACGGGCGCGGCAACGACGAGGACGAGCAGCGTCGCGCGGGCGCGACGCGCACGGCCCCGCAGGCACCACAGCCAGTACAGCCCCGCCAGCACCCAGGCCTCCGGCCGCAGCAGCCCGGCAGCCGCGAGCAGCGCCATCGGCGCAACCCCGCGTCGCGGCCGGCGCGCCTCCAGGGCCGCCGCCCAGATCACGAGAGCAAGAAACGGCACGTCGACGAACGCGCGCACGGCGTACAGCGCAAACGCGAAGCTCGAGCCGACGAAGGCCGCGCCCGCGATGCCCACCGCCACGTTGAAGAGCGCCTTGCCGAGCGCGTAGGTACCGGCCGTCAGGCCGACGAGGCTGAGGATCGTCACGAGCACGAGCAGCCGGTCGCCGTACTCGCCGGCGAGCGACAGCAGCGCCCCCAGCGCGAGATACAGCGGGTGCTGCGTCGGCGCGGCGTAGTCCTCGAAGCCGGGCGCGGCGCCACGCAGCAGATCGCGCCCCCAGACGAGGTGGTGGTAGGCGTCGTAGTCGGGGTACGTCGGGACGAGCGCCCATGCCAGCACGGCGCCCGCCGCGAGCGCGGCAAGCGCAAGGCGCTCGCTCACGGCTCGGGCGCCAGCGCCGCGCCGACCGCCAGCAGCGCCCAGGCGAGCGGGTCCTCGAGGAACGCCGCGTAGAGCAGCGTGTGCACGACAAGCGCGACGAAAGCCGCTGCGGTGGCGGCGCGGGCGATCGATCGGCGCCTGCCGCGCAGCAGCGTGCCGAGCGCGACGACGACGAGCGCGAGGTAGAGCACGAGCCCACCGACGCCCTGCTCGGCCGCGACGGTGATCGGGATCGTGTGCGACGCCGCCGACGCGCGCTCGCTCGAGGCCTTCTCCTGCTCGCGGTACTCCGTCTTGAACGCCGCCGATCCCCAGCCCTGTGCCGGGCGCTCGGCGGCGAGCTCGACGCCGCCCTTGACGAGCGACCAGCGCCCGCTGGAGACGCTGTCGGCCGAGCCGTCCAAGCCGACCGCGGCGGGCGCCGCGAACACGACCAGCGCACCGGCGACGGCGAACGCGCCGGCGAACGCCGCCGCGCGCCTCGTCCCCCAGCGCAGCGCGCCGAGCACGATCAGGCCGGCGAGCAGGGCGGTGAACGACGACTGCGACAGGGTCAGCACGAGGCCCGCCCACAGCAGCACGAGCCCGGCTGTGGCGCCGGCGACGAGCGCGCTGCGGCGCGCCCAGAGCAGGATCGCGCAGAGCGCGAGCATGACCGTGACGAGGAAGCGGCCGTAGATGTTGGGGTCGAAGAACAGCGAGTTGACGCGGAAGTACGCCTCGAACTGGTTGGAGCTGATCACCTTCGGGTTGAGCAGCAGCTCGCGCCTGGCGTACTCGACGAAGCCGATCCCGACGAACGCGGCCGCCAGCACGAGCAGCACGATCAGGCAGCGCGCGGCGAGCTGCCGGGTCCAGTTCATCCGCACGAGCAGCGCGTAGAGCAGCGCGAACGGCACGTAGAAGAAGATCGTCTGCGACAGCGCCTCGTCGAAGTCGCTGGAGTAGGACGCCTGGACGGCGTAGAGCACGACGCTGGCGCCCAGCAGCCATTCGAGCGGGCCGCGCTCGTGATCGCCCTCCTGCGGCTCGGCGTCGTCGAGCCCGCGCGGGCCGCGCAGCCGCGGCAGCACGTAAGCCAGCGCGCCCGCCGCGATCACGAGGTACAGCGGCACGAGCAGGTTCGCCGTGTCGCCGCCGGACTCGATCGGCACGCGAAACGGCAGCGCCGCGGCGGCGCACAGCGCGAGCAGCTCCGGGCGGCGGTGCATCGCAAAGGCGCCGACGGCGAGCACGGCAAGGCCGCCGGCGCCCGCGACGAGCAGCAGCAGCGGGCGCTCGCGCAGCGGCTCGAACTGCGGCGTCGACCAGATGTTCGCGACGAGCAGCACGGGGGTCAGGACGAGGGCGCCGAGCATCGCCGCCGCGCGCAGACGCGGGGAGCGGTGCAGCAGGACGACCGCCGCCAGCAGCGCCGCCGCGATCACGCCCGCCGTCTGCGCGAGGTCGCCGAGGGTTGTGACCGTGGCGATCATCGGGTGCGCAGCAGCGTCCAGATGCGGTCGAGCAGCTCGGCGAGTTCGGCATCGTCCTGCAGACTCGCCGAGAAGTCCGGCAGACCGGTGCGGATCACGAGCCCGCGCCCGAATCGCGCGGCGACGATCACCTGGCGGGGCGGCGAGTCCTGCGTCGCCGCAGCCGCCGCGATCGCGTTGTCGCCGCGCACGTCGAGCGTCTGCTCGAACGCCTCGATGCCGCCGAACTGGCCGGCGGTGCCGGCGAACAGGTCGATCTCGTCGGCGACGTTGACGACGGTGACGGGCGCCGCAGGTCGCACGACCGCGCGCAGACGGGCGCCGAAGAGGTCGCGCTGGGTCGGCAGCGTCGGCATGATCGCACGACCGCGCGGCGTCAGCGTGATGCCGCGCCGCAGCGATGCCGTCCCGGCCGACAGGACGTTGCCGCCGCCGCGCACGAAGTCGCGCAACCGGCGCGCGACGCGGCCGTCGAGCCAGCGCGCGTCGCCGGCGATGATCGCGCCGCGGCGGCCGTCGAGCTGCGGGCCCTCGCCACGAGCGAGAGCGACGTCGGTCGTGATGTCGTAGCGGCGGCCCTCGCGGTCCAGCTGGGACAGCAGCAGCGCCTCGTCGCGCTTGACCTGCTCGGGGATGCCGTCCTTGACGTACGGGCGCCCGACGACGCGGGTCGCCAGCCCGGCGCTGAGGGTGTCCGGCCGCCCGTCGCCGTCGTCGTCGACGGGGTTGAGCCCCTGCCACGTCGTCACCGGCAGCACGACGAGGACATCGCGCGTCTGCTGTGACTGCACGGCGAGCGGGGTCGCAGTCCGGCGCGTGCGGGTGCGCACCTCGAAGAGGTACAGGCCCGACTTGCCGCCCGGCGCGACGAACCGCACGCGCCGCGAGCGGGTGCCGCTGCCGCGCTTGCGGATCGCATTGGAGCCGACGCGACGTACGGTCCATGTGAAGCGCGCGCCGGCCGACTCGACGGCGACGAGCGCGTCTTCGCCTGCCATCACGGGCGCTGCCGGCGCGCGGGCGCGCAGGTAGCGAACGGTGATCCCGCCGCGGCCGGCAAGCGTGCGCCCGTACTCGAAGCGCGGCGGCAGCGGCACCGAGCTGCCGACGTTGCCGGCGCGGTCGCGCGCGCGCACCACGACGACGTAGGTCCCGGCGGCGACGCGGCGGCCGTTCGCGGTGCCGTCCCACTCCCAGCGCGCGGCGTCGTCGTCAAGCCTGACCGGCTTGTCGAAGACCGCGCGCAGCGGTCGCACGTCGGTGCGGTAGACGAGGATCTCCTTGCGCCGCCCGGGCGCCTGCAAGGAGACGCGGGCCGGGTCGCCGTCGTCGTTTGGCAGCAGCTCCGCGCCCGGCTCGGCGACGGGCCCGATCGACGAGACGAGCACGTTCGGCGCCGTCGTGTCCTTGTCGATGTTGCGCGGCAGCAGGATCGAGCGGCCCTGGCGGCGCAGGTTCAGCCGCACGCGGTAGATGCCGTCGGGGACGAGCCGGCCCCCGGCGGTCCTGCCGTCCCACGGCACGCGCACGTCCTGTCCGGCGCGCAGGCTGCGGTTGTCGATCAGCCGCCGGACGGGATCGCCGTCACGGGTGATGACCGAGACCGTCACGTCGTCGGCGCGCTTGAGGCTGAACCTCACCCGCGCGCGGTCAAAGCGGCCGTCCCGGTTGGGCGAGAAGAACGGAGTGACCGTGAACTCCACGCGCGGCGGCGTGCTCTTGAGCTCCTGGGCCGCGAAGAACGCGCCGAACGTCGCGCAGACGAGCACCGCGAAGACGATGCGGGCGGTCGCGGTCACGTCCGCCGGCTCGCCGCGGCGCTCACCGCCGGCAGGCGAAACAGCGCGCAGTTGCCGATCCTGCCGCCCGCCGGCCGCGCGAGCGCGCCGATCGCCCGGATCGAGCCGCCGTGGGTGACGACGAGCGCCGGCAGCGGCCCGCCGGCGACGTCCGCCAGCGCCGCCGATACGCGCGCCGCCTGCTCGGCGACGGACTCCCCACCCGGAAAGCGGAACGTCGGGTCGGCGCGGCGCCAGCGCTCCCACTCGTCGGGCACGGCGGCGGTCACGTCGGCGATCAGCCGGCCCGACCAGTCGCCCGTGTCGGCTTCCATCAGGCGCTCGTCGACCGTCGCTTGCAAACCGAGCACGTCGCCGACGATCTGGGCCGTCGCGCGGGCGCGCTGCAGCGGGCTCGTGTAGAGCGCCTGCAGCCCCTCGTCGCGCAGGCTCCGGGCGAGTGCGCGCGACTGCTCGCGACCGCGCTCGTTGAGCTGCGTGTCGCGCTGGCCCTGGAAGCGAGCGGCCGCGTTGTCGTCGGTCTCGCCGTGGCGCACGAGCAGGACCTCATTCGGGCCGGCCATCCGGACTCCCCCTGCTGGCCGCTTATTCTTCGATCTGATCGGAGCCGACGATGACGATGACGTCCGCGGTGGCGGCGGCCGCCGTGTTGGCGTCGGCGGCCTGAACGGAGCCGCGGTCGATCCCGACGATCCGCGCGACGGCGAGCGCCGCGGGCTCGTTGTCACCGGTGTAGGAGACGATCGTCGTCGGCACGCTCTGGTCGGCGTTCGTCGCGACCGAGGCGATCGTGAAGCCGTCGTCCTGGATCTTGTTTGCGACCGCGCGGGCGAGGCCGGTCTGCGTCGTCCCGTTGAGCACGGCGAGATCCGTCGCACGGCGCTCGGCGCTCGTCAGCGCCGACGAGGCCGAGCCGCCGGCGGGCGGCTCCGCGGCGGCCGGGGGATCCTGCACCGCCGGCGTGTCGCCGAAGCTGTTCTTCGGCGGCGCGGTCGCGTCGTCGCCCGTCAGGGCGAACGTCAGCACGACGCCGATGAGGATCACGGCGACCGCTGCGCCCACGATCATGGCGATGCGCGCGGTCGAGAAGCCGCCGCCATCGTCGCTGTATTCGGCGAACTCGGCCGCAGGCCGGGCGGCGGGCGCGGGCAGCGGATCGGGCCGCGCCGCGTCGGATTCGGCGGTGTCCTGGGCCGAGGAGCCGTTGGCGGGCGGCGCAATCGCGCGCGAGGAGGCGGCGACGCGGGCTGCCGCGGTGGCGGCGGGCGGCGTCGTCTGGACCGGCGCGGGCGTCGCGGTCACGATCGGCCGGTTCGCGGGAGCCGCGGGCGTGGCGGTCGGCGGGGACGCTGGTGTCTGCGTCGCGCCCGAGGCGCTGGGCAACGGCGGAGGTGCGGGCACCGCGGGAACGGCGCCCGGCGCGGGCGCCGGCGGCACCGCACCGGGTGCGGGCGCGACGGTGCCCGGTGTCGCAGCCCGCGCAAGCTGGCCGGGCGGAGGCGGTGGGGTGCCGGGCGGCGGGGCGCCGATGCTCGCGTAGACGGCCGCCGTGGCCGCCTGCGTGCGCGCGTCGGCGGCCTGCACTCCGGCCGCAGAGGCCGGCGCGATCGGCTGCGCGACGACGCGCTTCTGCGCGTCGCTCTGCACGCGCTCCTCGAGCTCGGCGGCGCGCTCCGGAGCGCGCCCGGCCCACTCGCGCAACCGCTTGACCTCCCGCGCCTGGGTGAAGTACAGCATCGCCAGGACGCCCAGGCCGACGATCGAGGCATAGCCGGCGTAGGAGCCGATCTGCTCGACGAGGTCGCCCGCGGCGGCCGCGATGATCGTCGCGCTCACGGCTGCGCACCGTCGCTCATCGGTCGTAGTTCAGCAGACATCACGGCAGCCTCCGGCTCAGATCGCAGGATCCTAGTGGGCGCGACATCCTCGATCACGGACAACTCGGACACCTTGGCAGCAAGACCGGCCGCATCGCCCTCCAGCACGAGCAGGCCGATCTGGTCGAACATCTCGTCGACGACATGCGGCGGGCGGGGGTCGCGCTCGGCTCGCAGGATCTTTTCGGCGGGCGTCGGCTGCGGGCGCTCGTAGGGGTTGAAGAGCTCCTCGTGGAGCTTCTCGCCGGCGCGCCGGCCGACGACCTCGATCGCGATGTCGCGATCGGGGTCCAGCCCCGAGAGCTCGATCATCGTGCGCGCGAGGTCGAGGATCCGCACCGGCTCGCCCATCTCGAGCACGTAGATCTCGCCGTTGCCGCCGCCCTTCGCGAGGCCGCCCGCGCGGATGATCAGCTGCACCGCCTCGGGGATCGTCATGAAGTAGCGCGTCATCCGCTCGTCGGTCACCGTGACGGGGCCGCCGAGGGCGATCTG
This sequence comes from uncultured Solirubrobacteraceae bacterium, assembly GCA_902806175.1. Taxonomy (GTDB): domain Bacteria; phylum Actinomycetota; class Thermoleophilia; order Solirubrobacterales; family Solirubrobacteraceae; genus CADCVQ01. The sequence goes on along the minus strand of CADCVQ010000017.1, from coordinate 26,867 downwards.
GCGGCGGAAGATCGGCACCACCGAGCCCGAGGAGCCGAGCACGTTGCCAAAGCGCACCGCGCAGAAGCGTGTCGCGGCGAAGCGGGCCTGCTCGGCCTCGAGCGCGAACTCCGCGAGCGCCTTGGAGGCGCCCATCACCGTCGACGGGTCGACCGCCTTGTCGGTCGACACCAGGACGAACGTCTTGACCTTCGTCTGGCCGCAGATGCGGGCCATCAGGCGCGTCGCGATCGCGTTGTTGCGCACCGCCTCGACGGGGTTGGACTCCATCAGGCCGACGTGCTTGTAGGCGGCCGCATGAAAGACGGTCGTCGGGCGGTACGCGTCGAAGATCTCACGCATCCGCTCCTCCTCTTTGCAGTCGGCAAGGACGACGTCGAGCGTCGAGGGGTGCACGTGGCGGTCGTCCTCGAGTTCGCGCTGGATCGCGAAGAGGTTGTCCTCGGCGTGGTCGACGAGGACGAGCCGGCGCGGCGCGACGCGCGCGATCTGGCGCGAGAGCTCCTTGCCGATCGAGCCGCCCGCGCCCGTGACGAGGACGACCTCCGAGCTCAGGTACGCGCCGACGCGATCGAGCTCCATCCGCACGGGCTCGCGGCCGAGGATGTCCTCGATCTGCACCTCGCGCACCTGGCGCACCGCGGTCGCGCCGGTCTGCAGCAGCTCGAAGACCGTCGGCAGCGTGCGGACGGGTATCCCGCGCTCGCGGCAGGAGCGCACGACGTTGGCGCGCAGGGTGCCGGGCGCCGAGGGGATCGCGATCGTGACCTCGTCGGGCTCGACCTCGTCGAGGATGCGGCTGAGCTCGCTCGTCGTGCCCAGCACGCGCACGCCGTCGACGCGCAGGCGCCGCTTCAGCGGGTCGTCGTCGACGAAGCCGACCGGCTTGAGGCCCAGCTCGGGGTTGCGCAGGATCTCGCGCAGGACGAGGCGCCCGCCGTCGCCGGCACCCACGATCAGCAGGCCGCGCGCGTCCTTCTTGGGGCGAAAGCCGCGCAGCGGCCGCTCGTGGACGGTGCGCGCGAGATAGCGCGAGCCGGCGACGAACGCCAGCATGAGCAGCAGGTGCAGCGCGAGCACCCCGCTCGGCGTCGTGACGGTCGTCTCGAAGTCGTCGACCGAGCGCGTCACGGGCTTGAGCACGGCGATGTAGAGCAGCAGGAACAGCGCCGCGACCACGACGGCCTGGACGATCGCGGCGTAGTCGCGCTGTGTGACGTAGCGCCACCACTTTCCGTACAGGCCAAAGCACGCGAAGATGATCAGCGAGCCGGCGACGACGGGCAGGAACGTCGCCTCGAAGAGGTCCTCGTAGCGCCTCGGGACCCCTGAGGGGGCGTCGAAGCGCAGCTGGTAGGCCAGCCAGTACGCAAGCGCGACCAGAACCCCGTCGACCGCGAGCTGGGGCAGCGAATGGCGGTGAAGGGGCAGGGCCGCCGAACGGATCCGTCGGCGCATCGCTTGCGATTGTAGGGCGATCGGCGGCGCAAGCCCGTGCCGGGCCGCTGTCATCATCGTGCGGTGGCTGCGTTTGCGCGAGCTGTGCTGCTGGCGATCGCCCTCGGACTCGTGCTCGGGGTCGGGCTCGGGGTCGTCGGCCAGCTTGCCTCGGACCTCGACGGCAGGCTGTACGGCGACCTCGTCTTTCGTCTGTGCTCGGCCGCCGGCCTATTGGTCGTGCTGCCGTGGCCCCTGTCCTGCGCGGCCGCGCCGGCGCAGTGCTCGGCACCGGGACGCTGCATCGCCGCGCGGTGACAGGGCGCTCATCCCGCCGCTCGGCCGCATGCTCGTGGGTCTGGTCGCCGGGATGCTCGTCGCCGTCGTGCTGGGCCGAACCGAGCCCGGGCTTCAAGGGTGGCCGCTGACAGGCCGCGGCGCACGGGTGGGAGAACTCCTTTCCCAGCAACCGAACGCCCGGGGCGGACGAGCACCTCGACATCGCGCGCGGATCGTCCGGGCGATAGCCGGCGTGTCGATACGCAGGGACGCGACGGCGTGAGCCGCCTGCCAAAGCAGCCGGCCTATGTGCTCGCGGTTACCCGTAAAGGTGCCTTGGCGTAGGCGGCGAGATCTCTCATGATGTCGCCATGCCACCGTTGCTCACGTTGGTCAGTGGACGCTATCGCGGGCGCCGAAACGGCTTCGAGGTGGAGCTCCGGGTCGACATCGACGGACCACGGCCGATGCACCGCGCAAGTGCTGACTACTTCCGGGTGCAACGGGGCAAATTGGAGTACTTCGGCTCGATGCGGGTTGATGCGCCGGCCGTGACACCGAGTCCTTCGCAGGTAACGATCAGCGGGGTTGCCCGGTCAACGTGGGAGACCAACGCCAGCTTCGTGCGCGTGACCATCCCGCGTGTTCGCCAGGGGGCGTCGCCAGCGAGCGCGACGCTCAGCCATCTGACGCCAGGCGGCCAGCGGCGTGCGCTCTATGAGTGCGCATACACCTCGCCGAGCTTTCGAACGGTGCTGTTGGAGGAGGACTCAGAGGTCGGTATCGAGTGCTTCAAGTCCTACGACACCGGGCTGCTGCCGGCTCCTTGCGAGCGCCGGACGCTCACCCACCTGTCCGCCTTCGATGAGGCGGGCATTGAAATGGTGCGCACTCGCGAGCCGGGCATGATCGCCAGCTCTGGCGCCTCGTGGAGCGACGCGGAGTTGCACGCGGCGATGGTCAAGCACTTCGCGGGGTTCGCGGACGTGCCGCAGTGGGCGGTCTGGCTGCTGCACGCCAGGCTTCACGACAGGGACAGAACGTCGCCCCGAGAGAGCGTTGTCGGGCTGATGTTCGACCGGCGCGGCCGACAGCGCCAGGGCTGTGCGGTCTTCTATCGGGCGATCGAGGCGATGGAGGAGGCGGGGCCGCAACAACTGCGTACGCAGCTTTTCGCCTGCGTCCATGAGATCGCGCACAGCTTCAACCTGCTGCACTGCTTTCAGAAGTCCCTCGCCATCCCACCCGTGCCAAGCCGTCCACGCTCAGCCACGTGGATGGCCTATCCACAGCTGTTTCCGGGTGGCGCGGACGCCTTCTGGTCGCAATTCGCCTTCCGGTTCGACGACGCGGAGCTTGTCCATCTGCGCCACGCGATGCGCGACAGCATCATCATGGGCGGCGACCCGTTCCTGGCCGGGGCAGCGTTCGAGCACGACGCCCACGAAACCACGACTCAGCCAGAGGACCCCGGCTTGCGGCTCGCGCTAGCCGCGCCCCCGGTCGTGCGCTACGGCGTTCCCGTCACCGTGGAGTTCGCGCTGTCCGGAACCACCAAGGAAGGCCGGGCCGCCCCGAGCGTCCTCGGCCCACGGCCCGGCAACGTCGACATCGCGATCCGCCGGCCGGACGGTGTAACTCAGGTGTTCGAGCCGCTGCTGCGCCACTGCCGCGTGGGTGACGCGGTCGTTCTGCGGGCCGGTGACGCGCCGGTGCGTGACAGCGCGTTCATTCACTACGGCAAGGACGGCTTTGTCTTCGATCGGCCCGGTCGATACGAGATCGCGGCGCGCTGCATGGCGCCCAACGGCTCGCTTGTCCTCTCGAACATCGCGCGGACGGTTGTGCGCCGCCCGGCGACTCGAGCCGACGAGGACGTCGCAGGGCTCATGTTCGACGATCAGCAGGGCGAGCTGATGTCACTCGTCGGTTCAGACGCACCCGAACTGCGGCGCGGTAACGACGCGCTAGAGGCAATCGTCGAGCGCCATCCACGGCACCCCCTTGCGTCTGTTGCGCGAATCGTGCAGGCAACGAACGCTGCACGTCAGTTCAAGGCCGTCCAGCAGGATGGTTCGGTTCGGATGCGCAAGCCAGACCCGCAGGAAGCGGCCACGATCCTGCGCGGCACCGGGACGCTGGAGGCATTGCAGCGCACGGTCCGCGCTGCCAATGAGGCGATGATCCTGCGTCAGCTGGCGCGTGTGCCCGTTGCACCCAGCACGGCGCCCGCAGATCTCTACATCCGTAGCCGCGCCAACGAGATTGCCCTTGTCCTGCCGGACGTTCTTGCGGCAGCGTCTGCAGAGCACCATGCGCAACGCAACCGAAGTGCCCGCGTGCGCTGAGGACCGCGCCGTCCCCCCCGGCTTGACAACCACATTGCACAAGGTCTTAGATGGACTTTCCCTCAATCAGAGGAGCCACCGTGCCTCAACCAAAGCCGCCAAAGCCGTTCAGACCGGACCTCACTGCTGACGATATTGCTATCGAGCTCGGCGGCGCATATCCCGGGATACCGGCGGGCTACATCTCGGTGAAGGGATACCTCGGTCCCGAGGTCGACGGGGTGCATCGGATATACCTCGACAACTCCTTCTGGAGATGGCTTGAGGTTCGCGCCGACGACATCAAGTACCGAGTCAACATTGAGAACAACGACAGAGATCCACGCGACGTGTTCTGGGTCCTCCGAACCGCGGCCGTGCTTTCATGCCGGATCGATCGGGCGCATGAGATCGAGTCCGAGATCTGGGGAGAAGCAGACGGCGATCCCGGCGGCTGGCGCCGGCCGCCGTACTGAGCGGCCCGCGCGCCGGCTCGCCGGAGCCCCCGCGCGTCTATCCCGGGTCGCCATCGAGTCGCGCGCGCTCGGCCGCGCTCAGCGCAACGCCGGGACGTGTCTTCGCCACCGCGAGGACGTCAGCAAACGATTCACAGACCTCGCACGCCGATACGACAAGCCCCTCGGTCGCCCCGCTGAGCACGCGTTGGCCGTCGGGGCTGAAGGCCACGCCCGTGACCTCGCCGTCATGCCTGCGCAACACGACGCGCACGTCGCCGCCGCGTGCGTCCCACAGCCGCACCGTTCTGTCCTTCCCCCCGCTCAACAGCTGACTGCCATCGGCGTTGAAGCCGACTGAGGTGACCGGACCTTCGTGGCCGTACAGCACGATCGATTCGTCGCTATCAAGGTCCCAGATGCGGACCGTACCGTCCGTGCCCGCGCCGGCCACGCGGCGCCCGTCGCGACTGAACTGCGCCTGCAGCACGCCACCGTCGCCGGCGTGTAGCACCCGCTCCGGCGCGCCGCTCGTGGCATTCCAGATGCGAATGGCGCCGTCCTGGGATGCGCTGAGCAGGCGTTTGCCATCAGCGCTGAACGCGAGCCACACGACCTGCCCCTGGGCTGGCAGCCTGATCCGACGACCGCCGTCGCGCGCCATGATCGTGGGACGCTCCCCGAGGCCCGCAGCCCCCGCAAATGCGAGTCGATTTCCCGTCCGATCGACCGCTACCGCCTGCATCTCCTCCGCTGACACGGGCAGCCACGCCGAGGACCCGCGCTTGACGTCATACAGACGTATGCGGTGATCGTCCGCGCTGAGGACATACCTTCCGCTTGCCGAGTACAGCGCCACGCTGTAGCCCTCGTGCCGCGGAAGCTCTCGAATCGCGTGAGTCGCTGGGTTCCACAGCCGCACGCGGCCGCCTACATGGCCGCTGACGACGAGCTTGCCGTCTGGGCTGAAGCTCGGCACAGTCGGAGGCTCCTCTTGCTGCGCAGGTAGCGTGGAAGTCTTCAGCAGCGCCCAGGTGCGCACCGTTCCGTCGGTGCCCACGCTGTACACGCTGTCGGCGCGGCCGATGAAGCCTGCGTCGTATACGCGGTCACGGTGGCCCTTCAACTCGGCGAGCATCGGCCCCCCACGCACAGCGGCCACGCGTACGATGCCGTCTGCTCCCCCAGCGACCATACGGCGGCCGTCAGGGCTGAACCGCACCGAGTACAGGGGCTGCAGACCCAGCGCGAGCTCGCGCAGGAGCCGGCCGCTGCGCGCACTCCAGATTCGCACCGCGCCGTTTGCGCCAGCCGTCGCCACATACTGCCCGTTGGGACTAAAGCGAGCGTCGAAGATATCGCTGCCGTGTGTCAACGACATCGGAGCTTGGCCGCCGGCGAGATCCCATAGCCGCGCCTTTCCGTCTTGGCCCGCGCTGAGCACCCGCTCGCCGCCACCGTCAAAGCGCGCGACGCGCAGACCCTTGTGGCTTGCCAGCGTGCTCGAATGGCCGTCCGTGGCCCGGATGATGCGAATCGAGTCGTCACCCGCGACGGCGATCAGCAGACGTTCTCCGCGCCGGTCGTACTCGACGCTGCGCGCGTAGAAGTCCGTCGGAAGCCGCAGGACGGCGCGCCGGTCACGGCCATCGCTCGTCGCGACCGCGATTTCACCGCCCGAGCCCGGCGGAGAGACGTTGACGCTTGCAACATGCTTTTCGTCGGGACTGATGCTCACATCAGTCACTGGCCCCTTCGCGCCCTTGACGGTCCAAACGGCACGAGCATCCTCGAGGTTCACGCTGCGAACTGTTGCGTCGTCTCCCGCGGTCGCCAGACGTGTTGCGTCCGAGCCGAGCGCCGCTCTGTAGATAGCCGACGGATGTGCGTCGATGACAGCCGCTGCGCGGTCCGCCAGCGTGGCTTGGCGAACCGCGTTTCGCGCCTCCGGGGTGTCGTGACGCCTCAAGGCCTCAAGGCCGATCGCAAGCGCAAGACCGGGATCGCCGGCGAGCACGGCGTCCGATCGGTTTGCCCACTCACGCGAAGCGGTCCGTCGTCCGTCGATGATCGACGTGACAGCAACAACGCTGATCACAAGCAGCGCGACCGCGAGCGACCCGAACGCAAGCCCGATCCGCCTGCGCCGCGTTAGCCGATCGCGCTGCCGGGCCGCCTCGCTCGCCGCCAGGAAGTCCCGCTCCAGTTCGCTCAGCGACGGCGCGCGCGCGTCGCGCCACTCGACGGCTTCGGCAAGCCGAGAGCCGCGCAGCAGCGCGCCGTCATCCTGACCGAGCCGCTCCCACTCCCCGGCCGCCTCCCGCAGCGTGCGCTGGATCCGCAGCGCGTCGCGGTTGTGCTCGATCCATCCGCGTAGACGTGGCCACTCACGCAGGAGCGCCTCGTGCGCTATCTCAATCGTGCCGGCGGTCACCGTGACAAGCCGACGATCTGTCAGCAGCGCCACGACGCGCGCAACGTCCTCCCGATCGAACTCGAACTCGTCGAGCGCGACGCGACGACGTTCGACGGCATCGCCGTCCCCCGCATCGACAAGTCGCATGAGCACGCTTTCTGCCACGCGCCGCTGCGCGTCGTCGAGCTCGGCAAACGCATCCTCGGCGAGCCGAGCCACTGCTCCGCGCACGCCGCCCGTCTGCACATAGGTGCTGTAGCGCAGGCGGCGGCCATCGCGATGCTGCCACAACTCCAGCAGCGCGGTCGACAACAGAGGTAGGCCGCCGGGGGCACCTGCCACGTCGCCGACGAGCGCCTCGACGAGCTCGTGCTCGACACGCAGCCCGGCACGCCGGCAGGGACCCTCGATAGCACGCCGCAGCTCGTCGCGCTGCATCGTCCCGACAAGCACGTTGTTCGCTGCAAGCAGGCGGGACAGCTCGGGATGAGCGGCGCAGCGACCGTAGTGGTCCGCCCGCAGAGCGAGCACGACGACGTACCTCCCATCGGGATCGAGCGCCGCGTGCAGGAGCTCTGAGATGAACTCCTTGCGCTCGTTCTCGTCGGCGCAGATCGTGAAAGCCTCCTCCAGCTGGTCGACGACGAGCACAACACGCCCGCCGCCACTGCGGCCACCGTCGGCGTCGGGCAAGACCGCGGCGAGCTCGCGTAGTGGATGCGCACCAGGGCGCAACACAGCCTGCTTCCACGTCTCGCTGCCCGGTAGCACGCCGCTGGCCAGCGCGGGCAGCAGCCCAGCGCGCATCACAGAGGACTTGCCGCTTCCCGACGGCCCGACGACGCCAAGCAGCGGCGCTCCGACAAGCCGGGCAACCAGCTCGGCGACAAGCCGCTCACGACCGAAGAAGTACTCCGCGTCTGCTACGTCGTAGGACGCCAGGCCCCTGAAAGGGCACACCACAGTAGGCTCGACCTGGCGCCGCGGGAGGATCCGCTCGCCCGCCTCCTGCAGCTCGACAACGCCTCCCACCAAGTCGTTTTCGATCGTGCGCAGCTGCGTACGTCCCGTATCCGCACGCTCCGCGGCCACGGTTACACGGCGAGCGGCCTCACGGCGCGCCCACTGACCCGCGACCTCGTGGACGCGGCGCGGCAAGCCATGACTTGCCTCAAGCAGCCACTCCACGGGAACCTCTGCGGGGGCTTTCCCCGACGCGTAATGACGCGCGATGGTGCGGACTGCGTTCTCGCTGAGCGGCCCCAGCGTCAACACTCCATCGCCGCGCCGACCGGCGAGTAGCTCGGTATCCTCACAGCACACCAGCACGAGCGACGAGATGCTCGCGAGGGAACGCGCACAGACATCGAGCGTCTCGAGCACGTCGGCAGCGGCTCCGTCGGCGTCATCAACGACGAGCAGCGTTGGGCGCCTCACGTCCTGCAGGCCGCGGAGCACGCTGAGCACCATGTCAGGCGCGTCGTTGGCACTCACGTAGAGCACGGCGTCGTGACGCCGATGAGCGTCTTGCGCCAGCTCGGCAGCAAGGCGGGTCTTACCTGCTCCGCGCTCGCCGGCGATGATGACCAGGCCGCCCGATCCATCTCGCGCGCGCTCCCAACGCAGGCGTAGCCACGCATGCTCATCCTCACGACCAACGAGCGGCGAACTGCGTGCAATGTCAAGCTCAGATGGAAGCTCGGCAATGCCGCGGCCCAACTCAAGAGCGACGTCCTGGCGCAGGATGGCTTCCTGCAGCTCGCGCAGCTCAGGGCCCGGCTCGACCCCGATCTCGCTGACGAGCACGCGCCGTGCGTCCCGGTATGCCTCGAGCGCGTCGGTCTGCCGTCCACAGCGGTACAGCGCCAGCATGAGCTGCGAGGCAAGGCGCTCGCGTGTCGGGTTCGCTGCAGCGAGTTGTTGGAGTTCGGCGACGATCTCTGCGTGTTGACCCACCGCGAGGTCAGCCTCGATGCGAGCCTCGACCGCCGCGAGACGCTCCTCCTCCAGGCGGTTGACTTCGACGCGTGCGAACGGCTCGAACGCCAGATCGGCCAGCGCGGGGCCTCGCCAGATCGCGAGCGCCTCCCGGAGGATCGTCGTTGCGTGGTGCGGTTGGCCGTTGGCGAGAACCCGCCGCCCATCCTCGACAAGGCGTTCGAACTGCGCGGCGTCAAGTTCGTCGTCACGCACGCGCAGGCGATAGCCCGCCGTCGTCGTCGTGATCACCTCCCCGTTGCCGAGCGCCTTACGCAGGCGCGACACGTGCACCCGTACGGTCCTCGTCGCGCTCTCCGCTGCATCCTCACCCCATAGCGCGAGCGCAAGCCGCTCGGCGCTCACCGGCTCATTCGCATGTAACAGCAACACCGCGAGCACGGCACGCGGCTTGATGCCGCCAAGCGTGATCAGGTCGCCGTTGTCGTCACGGACCTCGAGCGAGCCAAGGATGCCAAACCGCATGTGCTTACGCTAGCGGCTCGCTCAGGGTTTAACGGCCCGTTTTGACGATCCTGCAAGGCACCTGTAAGTAGAGCGGGCGCAAGCTGCACCGAGCCGCGGCGGGACGCTGGCGAACGTCCTCGGCACGGCGCTCGTGTCGGGCGCGCTCGTCGGCGAGGCGCTGCTGCTCACGCAGGAATGGACGCACCGCGGCGCGCGGCTCGTCCTCGCGGTCGAGCTCACGGTCGGAGCGGTGCTGCCGTTCGTGCTGACGCGACGGCACGCGCTGATCCTCCCGGCGCTGGGGCTGACGGCGCTCACGGCGATCGCTGTCGCCGTGACCGAGGACTCCGTGCGCGACGCCCTGCGCAGCGTGGGCTGGCGCGGCGCGTAACTGCGTGCTCAGCCGGCCGCGACGGCGGGCCGCGCCAGCAGCCCCGCAAGGACCGCTGGATCGCGCCGCACGCGGAGCGCGTCGCGCTCCTGGGGCGGGCGCTTGGCGAGCTGCACATCCGCCGCGCGCCTGAGCACCTTCAGGCGCCCGTCGCCGATCAGGCGCTCGTCGACGGCGCCGAGGCGCCCCTGGAACGTCGTCCAGACCGGGGTTCCGAGCGCGACCGCCTCGCGATTCATCGTCCCCCCGGCGGAGACGACGAGGTCGGCGTAGGCGATCAGCGACTGCGCGTCGATCGCCCGCTCCGGGACGACGAAGCCGCGGCCGCGCAGCTCGGCGCGCTGCTGCGGCGTGCGCGGCAGGACGACCGTCTGCGAGCCGCGCAGGCGCTCCAGGACGCTGCCGAGGACGGTGTTCTCGAAGCGGTGGTACAGCGACACCGCCGGCGGCGTGCGGATCACCGCGATCGGCTCGGCGGGATCGAGGCCGAGATCGTCGAGCACCGCCGGGTCGGGCGCGAAGTCGCTGAGGTAGTACTCCTCCTTCAGCCCCGCGTAGGACGCGATCTTCTGCGGCGTCGCGCCGTAGCGAGCCAGCCGCTGCGGCGGGATCGCGTCGGGCACCACGACGGCCTGCGCGAGGCGGCAGTTGACCGTGTGCTGGATGATCGCCCACTCGTAGTCGAACATCGTCGAGCACGGCACGCGCAGCAGCCGCGCGGCGACCGTGACGTCGTTGGAGCCGTGGCCCAGGGCGAGGTCGAAGTGCCTGCGGCGCGCCCAGCGGGCGAGCGCGCTGGAGCGCGAGACGAGGCCCATCCCCTTGGCCGCCACGCGGCCGCCGCGGTGGCGCCCGACGACCGTGTGGTCGATCGCGAAGCGCTCGAGCAGACCGAGCGTCTGGGCGAAGTCGCGCGCGGTGATCGTGACCTCGTGGCCCTGCGCGCGCAGCGCGCCGACAATCGGGCGCAGCACGAGCACATGCGGGCTGTTCGTGAGGTCGACCCAGACGCGCATGCGGGCGCCGAGGCTATCCGGTGACCAGCCCCCGCCTTCCCGTCGCGCGGCCGGCCGGCGTTCGCGCCTGCGCATTTTTCGCACACGCGCGGTGGCCGGGGCTAGGGTCGCGGTAACCGTCACGAAGGGATCGCACATGGCCGGATCGTCGATGGAATTCTGGTTTGAGTTCGACAACTTCTTCAACAGCGCCTTCGGCGAGGAGGACCCCGAGGCGGATGCGGCGATCCGCGCTATCGGCGGCCCCTTCGCGATCAGCCGAAGCTGGCACGAGCACCGCAACAACGACACGTATCCGGATGGCTTCAAGCAGGACATGACCGCCTTACAGGGCCCGCTGATGAAGCTTGCCGAGCAGCAGCTGGCGATCTTCGACCGCCACTTCGAGGGCGACGCCGCGGCCGAGCAGAACGCGTTCGAGGAGTTCGGCCAGGGCCTGAACTTCGACGACCGGCGGCCCGTCGGCGACAAGGTCCACAAGATGGATCAGGGCAGCCCGTCGCAGCCGCCGCAGGCGTATCACGCGTGGCATGCGTTCATGCGCGCGGTAGTCCTGCTCGGGGCCGACGAGGAGCGCTGGCTGGGGCTGAACCGAAACCTCGCGCTCGCGTGGGGCATCCAGGCCGAGGCGCGGCCCGCCGACGACAACCCGAACAACCCGCCGCTCCCGCAGGCGCGCATGGAGGAGCTGCGCGCGGCCTGGCTGGCGCTCGACGCCGACGGGCTCGACGAGATGTTCGACAACGACCCCCTGCCGCCGCGGCTCTGACCCCAGGAGGCAGCGACCGTGCCCGCGCCCGGATTTCGCTGGACCGACTACGAGGTCCCCGCCGACGGCGGGGGCGAGACGTTTGAGCTGCTGGCGACGGCGCAGACCGGCGCGCCGGCGCCCGCCACGGTGACGATCGCGCTGCCTGACCTCAGCGACTTTCCCACCCCGCGCGAGAAGGCCGAGGTTCTGCTGCAATCCGCGGCCGAGGTCGAGCACGCGCTGATGGTCCAGTACCTCTACGCAGCCTACTCCCTGAAGGCGGCCCGGGACGTCACCGATCCCGCCCACAAGGCAGCGCTGCGAGAGACCTCCGAGATCGCGTGGCCGACGGTGCTGCTCGGCATCGCGCGCGAGGAGATGGGCCACCTCATGACCGTGCAGAACCTGCTCCTGCTGCTCGCGATGGCACCGAACCTCGAGCGCGAGGACTTCCCTCCGCAGAAGGACCTCTATCCCTTCAAGCTCCATCTCGAGCCCGTGTCGCAGCGCTCGCTCGCGAAGTACGTCGTCGCCGAGGCCCCGGCCGGCGCGCCGGGGATCGAGGACATCGCCGCGCTCGCCACGGACTCGGCCGGAACTACGATCAACCGGGTCGGCACCCTGTACGGCCTGCTCGGGCTCATCTTCGCCGCGCCGGACCAGCTCGGTCCGGGCGCGTCCGGCGACGAGACGTGGGACGCAATGGTGCGCCAGCTCTCGGTCGCGGCGTTCGAGCAGGCGCCGGCCGAGACCTGGCACCTGCCCGACGATGCCTTCGACGCATCGTCGCTGGCCCGGCAGGCCGACCCGGCGGCCTGGCAGGTTGGCGATGTGCGCGTGCATCGGATGGCCGACCGCGCGGCGGCGGTGCAGGCGATCCGCGACGTCGGCGAGCAGGGCGAGGGCCCGATCGGCGCAGGCGAGCTGTCGCACTTCGGTCGCTTCCTCACGATCTTCCGCGGGCAGACCGGCGTCGTCCCGTTCCCGGCTCCGAGCGAGTGGACGCCGACGCGCGACGTGCCGACCGACCCGACGGTCGGGGACATCGGCGACGCGCGCACCCGCCGCTGGGCCGAGCTCGCCGACATCCGCTATGCGCTGCTGCTCGGCTTCGTCGAGCACTACCTACTCGCACGGGCCGTTCATCGCGACCTGCTGACGGCGTGGATCTTCGCCGAGATGCGCTCGCGGATCGGCTACATCGCGCGCCTGCTGACGACGCTGCCGCGCGGCGACGCGACCGCGACGGCGGCGGTCGCAGCGATCCCGTTCACGCTGCCGGCCGTGATCCACCTCCCTGCGGACGAGGCGGCACGATGGGACCTGCATCGCGAGCGTACGAACGCCGCCATCGCGAAGGTCCAGGCGATGCAGGCTGCCGGCGACGCGACGGACGAGGTGATAGGCAAGTACCTCGCGGACATGCTCGCGTCTGACGCCGCACGGATCTCGCTGATCGAGCAGCTCCCCGCGACCGCTCCGATCCCGACGAGCTTCGCGCGCGACATCCAGCCGCTGTTTCGACCCAAGGACATCGACCACATGGACAACCTCGGGGTCATCCTCGACGTGTACGAGAAGGTCGACGAGCGGCGCGACGCGATCCTCGAGCGCCTGGCGGCGCCGGATGACCTCGACGTCATGCCCAAACCGCCGGACCCGCGTTGGACCGAGCCGCAGCTCGAGCTCTTTCGGCGCTGGATCGCCGAGAACCGTCCGCGCTGACGGCTGCGGTGATCAGCCGCCCGCCGTGACGGCGGCCGCACGGCGGCGGTCGAGCAGCCAGAACGCCGCGGCGAGCGTCAGCACTCCGGCCAGCACGATCGGGCCCGCGTCGAAACGCCCCGCGTAGGCGCCCGCCAGCGCATAGCCGAGCGCGGGCGGCAATGAACCGACCGCCGCGGCGGCCGTGAGGCGCCGCAGCGGCATCCCCGCTGCTCCGGCGAGGATCGCGGTCGTCTCGGCGAGGACCGGCACCGGGCGCGTGACGATGATCGCCAGCGCACCACGGCGACGCACGAAGGCATCGGCGCGGGCGCGGGCGCCGGCCTGCTCACCGCGCTCCAGCAGTCGGCCGCCGCGGCGGCCGATCGCCCACGCCAGCAGCGCCGCGGCCTCGCTGCCCGCGAGCGACAGCAGCGTGCCGCCGAGCCAGCCGAAGAGCGCGCCGTTGAGGAGCATCAGCGCGCTGGACGGGACCGGCAGCAGCACGTCGGTCGCCAGCAGCGCGAAGCTCGCCGCGGCGGCGCCCGGCCCGGCGGCACCGAGGCCGGGCGACGCGTCGCTCAGCAACGGGACGCCGAGCGCGTGCGCGATCCCGAAGAGCGAGAGCAGCACGGCGCTGATCGCGAGCGCCGCCAGGACGTAGGCCCTCATCACAGCGCCATGCCTACCAGACCCGCACGGGACCCGCACACCTCGTCCGCGCGCGGCCGGTAGCCTCCACGCGGCGTGTTCGTCGTCGCCTCACTGACGGACCCGATCGTCGAGTTCGCGACCGATGTCGTCGCCGACCTCGGCCTTCCGGGCGTCTTCGTCCTCATGCTCCTGGAGAGCGCCTGCATCCCGATCCCGAGCGAGGCGACGATGCTGTTCGCCGGCTTCAACGTCAGCGAGGGCGAGTACAGCCTGGTCGCGGTCACGCTCGTCGGTTCGGTCGCGAACCTCGTCGGCTCGTGGGTGGCGTACGCCGTCGGCTACTACGGCCGCGTCGACCTGATCGAGAAGCACGGCCACCGGGTCTTCATCAAGCCCCACCACCTCGTGGTGGCCGACCGCTGGTTCGAGCGCCACGGGGACGCGACCGTCTTCTTCACGCGGATGCTCCCGATCATCCGCACGTTCATCTCGCTGCCGGCGGGCGTCGCCAGGATGCCGTTCGTCCGCTTCTCGGTGCTGACGTTCCTCGGCTGCCTGCCGTGGGTCTTCATGCTCACGTTCATCGGCCAGCAGGTCGGCGAGAACTGGACGGACTGGAAGGACTCGCTGCACTACTTCGACTACTTCGTCGCCGCCTGCATCGTCCTCGGGATCGCCTATCTGATCGTCAAGTACCGCCGCGGCGGCGGCGGTGACGCAGCCGTCGGGCCGGCCGAACCGGCCGCCGATGCCCCGCCGCGCTGACGAGCTGCGCCTCCGCACCCGCGACGCGCTCGCCCTCGGGCTCCTGCACGGGCCGGCGGAGCTGCTGCCGGTCTCCTCGTCGGGCCACGTCGCGGTCGTGCCGTGGCTGTGCGGCTGGCCCTACAGCCGGCTTGACGGCGAGCTGCGCAAGGCCTTCGAGGTCGCGCTGCACGCCGGCACGGCCGCGGCGCTGCTGCTGGGGTTGCGCGACGAGGTCGCCGAGGCGGCACGCTCGCTGGACCGCCGGCGCGTGCAGCTCGTCGTCCTGAGCTTCGTGCCGCCCGCGATCGTCGGCTTCGTGTTCGAGCGACCGATCGAGCGCCGGCTGGGCACGCCCGCGACGGTCGCCGCCGGCCTCGCGATCGGATCGCTGGCGATGGCTGCGGCGGATGCCGCGAGCAGCGGCCGGCGCCGGCGCGAGCAGGCGGGTGCGTGCGACGCGCTGTGTCTCGGGCTGGCGCAGGCCTGCGCGCTGATGCCGGGCGTGTCGCGCAACGGCGCGACGCTCGCGGCGGCGCGGGCGCGCGGCTTCGCGCGCGAGGACGCGAGCATGCTCTCGCGTCACGTCGCGCTGCCGATCATCGTGGGCGCGACGCTGCTGAAGGGCACGCGGCTGGCACGCCGCGGGCTGCCGCCGGGCACCGCCGGCGCGTTTGGCGCGGGCATCGTCGCCTCCTTCGCGACGACGCTGGCGTCGGTCAGGATCATCCGCGCCGTCGAGCGCGACCGCTCGCTGATGCCCTACGTGGCCTACCGGCTCGGGCTCGCGGCGCTCGTGGCGGCGCGAGTGGCACGCGGGCGCGGCGCGCGGGCCGGGCAGGCGCACCGCGCGCTGCGCTAGGTTCGCCGTCCGTGCCGTCCGACGACGCCTACGCAGCCGCCGGCGTATCGATCGCATCAAGCGACGCGGGGGTGCGGGCGCTCGTCGACGTCCTGCGCACGATCGAGACCGGGCGGCCGAGCCGCTCGCTGCTGGGCGCCGGCCACTACGCGAGCGTGCTGCAGATCACCCCGGACCTCGCGATCGCGCTGTCGACCGACGGCGTCGGCTCCAAGCTCGTCGTCGCCGAGCAGACCGGCCGCCTCGGCACCGTCGGGATCGACTGCATCGCGATGAACGTCAACGACCTGATCTGCGTCGGTGCCGAGCCGCTGGCGATGCTCGACTACCTCGCCGTCGAGCAGCCCGACCCGGCCGCCCTCGCGCAGATCGCCACGGGGCTGAAGATCGGCGCCGAGGACGCGGGCATCGAGATCCCCGGCGGCGAGCTCGCGGTCCTGCCCGAGCTCATCCGCGGCCACCCGAGCCCGAACGGCTTCGATCTCTGCGGCGCCGCATTCGGCACGGTCGCGCCCGCTGCGCTCGTCACGGGCGCGAGGGTCGCCCCCGGCCACGCGCTGATCGGCCTGCCATCCAGCGGCCTGCACTCAAACGGCTACACGCTCGCGCGCCACGCCCTGCTCGAGCAGGGCGCGCTCGGGCTCGACGACAGACCGCCCGAGCTCGGCGGCCGGGCGTCGGTCGCCGACGCGCTGCTCGAGCCGACGATCATCTACGTGCGCGCGATCCTCGCGCTGCTCGCGTCACCCGTCGAGGTGCACGGCCTCGCGCACATCACCGGCGGCGGGCTGACGAACCTGCTGCGCCTCAACGACGCCGTCGGCTTCGCGATCGAGGCGCCACTGCCCGTGCCGCCGGTCTTCGGCCTGATCGCGCGCTGCGGCAGCGTCGAGGACGCCGAGATGTGGGACGTCTTCAACATGGGCTGCGGCTTCGTCGCGGTCGTCGCCGAGACCGACGCCGACGAGGCCGTCGCGCTGCTGGCGGCGCGCCACCCGGGCACGGCGCGGATCGGCACGGTCACCGACCGCGCGGGGCAGATCGAGCGCACGTAGCGGCGGCGGCGGCTCCAGCAGGACGTTGCCACGGGCCGCCGCGCGGGGTACGAACGTCACGGAGGATGCCCGCTTCGCGGCCCCGAATAGGACCTGACGTGCACCACCCGCGACCGACTGCACAATAGAGCGATGCCCTCGCCCGTCGGCACGCTGCTCTCCAACCGCTACCGCCTCGACGCACAGGTCGGGACCGGCGGCATGTCGACGGTCTACCGGGCGTTCGACACCGTCCTCGAGCGCCAGGTCGCGATCAAGCTCATGCATCGCGAGATCGCCGGCGACTCCGACCAGCTCGAGCGCTTTCGCCGCGAAGCGCGGGCCGTCGCCCAGCTCAACCACCCGCACGTCGTCGGCGTCATCGACGCGGGCGAGGAGAGCGAGGACGGCGACGGCTACGCGACGCCGTACATCGTCTTCGAGTACGTCGAGGGCGAGACGCTCAAGCAGCGCATCCGGCGCAACGGCCGCCTGCCGATCGCCGAGTCGCTCGCCTACTCGATCGAGATCGCGCGCGCGCTCGGCGCCGCCCACGAGCGCCAGATCGTGCATCGCGACGTCAAGCCCCAGAACGTGCTCATCGACGAGGAGGGCGCGGCGAAGGTCACCGACTTCGGGATCGCCCGGACGTTGCACCAGGAGGGGCTGACCGCCGACGGCCGCGTGCTCGGCACGACGGACTACGTCTCGCCCGAGCAGGCGCTCGGCCACGCCGTGTCGGGCCAGTCAGACCTGTACTCGCTGGGGATCGTCCTCTTCGAGATGCTCACCGGCGACGTGCCCTTCAAGGGCGAGAACCAGATCGCCGTCGCGATGAAGCACGTTCGCGAGCAGCTTCCCGACGTGCAGATCCGCCGCCCCGAGGTCTCCGCCGCGCTCGCCGCGGTGCTCGACCGCGCGACCGACAAGGAGCTCGACCGCCGCTATCCGAACGCGCACGCGATGATGGCCGACCTCGAGGAGGTGCTCGCGATCGAGACCGCGCGCACCGGCCAGGTGACGGGCGAGGCGACGACGGTGCTGCGCAGCCTGCCCGAGACGACCCGGCGGCGCGTGCCGCTGCGCGCGCGCAGCTCGACGAAGGCGCTGCTCGGGCTGCTCGCGCTCATCGTCGCGGGCGCGGGCGCGCTGGCGTACGTCGCCGCGCAGCAGACCGAGCGCGGCACAGGCCAGCGCGAGCAGGTCGCGCCGACGCCGCAGGGCCTGAAGTCGGTGGGGCTGCGCCAGCGCGCCGTGTCGGACTTCGATCCGCTCGGCGGCGACGGCGAGCACCCCGAGCAGACGAGCGCGCTCGTCGACGGCGTCTCGTCGACGACGTGGGCGACCGAGCGCTACGACGCCGGCACGCTGAGCAAGGAGGGCGTCGGCGTCGTGATCGACGCGTCGCCGGGCGTGGCCGCCAGGAAGTTGACGATCCGCACGCCGACGCCCGGCTTCGAGGCGTCGATCTGGGTGGCGCCCAACGGGCTGCCGTCGACCGAGCCGCCGCGCGGCTGGACGCTCGTCAGCTCCCCGGCGGTGCCGATCGGCACCAGCGAGGCGATCGACCTCGACACCGCCTCCAACCCGTACCGCCGCTACCTCGTCTGGATCACGAAGCTGCCGCCCGACGAGCAGGTCGTGCGGATCTCCGAGCTGCTGCTGTACCGCTGATCGCGCGCGCGAGCCTTCAGAAGCGGTAGCTGCGCTCGAGCTCGAAGCGCTCGAGCGCCAGCTCGCACAACCGCCCGACCAGCTGCGCGTAGGGCAGGCCGCTGGCCGCCCACAGCTTCGCGTACACGCTCGTCGGCGTGAAGCCGGGCATCGTGTTGAGCTCGTTGAGCAGCACCCGGTCGTCCTCGACGAAGAAGTCCGCGCGCGCCAGGCCGGCGCAGTCAAAGCGCCTGAAGGCGTCCACCGCCATCGCCTGCAGCCGCTCGCGCGCGCCGTCGGAGATCTGCGCCGGGACGCGCAGCTGCATGCCGCCCGGCTGGTACTTGGCGGCGTAGTCATACCAGTCGGCGGCGATCACGATCTCGCCCGGCTCGGAGGCCCGTGCGTCGCGCGCCGAGCCGAGCACCGAGCACTCGACCTCGATGCCGCTGCTCATCGCCTCGACGATCACGTTGGGGTCGTGCGCGAACGCGGCGTCCAGCGCGGCGCCGAGCTGCTCGGCGACCACGACCTTCGCGATCCCGACCGAGGAGCCCAGCCGCGCGGGCTTGACGAACACCGGCAGCCCGAGCTGCGCGACCTGCTCGAGCACCGCGTCGCGCTCGGCGTGCCAGCGCGCGGCGCGGATCCCTGCGTAGTCGACCTGCGCGATCTGAGCCTGCGCCATCAGGTCCTTGGCGACGACCTTGTCCAGGCAGACCGCCGAGGCGAGCACGCCCGAGCCGACGTACGGCACGTCGAGCAGCTCGAGCAGGCCCTGGACCGTGCCGTCCTCGCCGAACGGCCCGTGCAGGACGGGAAAGGCGACGTCGGCGCCGAGCAGTCCGCGGCCCGGCGCCAGCGCAAGCTGCTCGCCTGCGCACACCCAGGTGCCGTCGCGCCGGAGCGTCACCCGCACCACGTCGTGGCCGCCCTCTGCAAGCCCTGCGGCGACTCCCTCGCCGCTGGCCAGCGAGACGTCGTGCTCCGACGAGCGCCCGCCGGAGAGGACCGCGACGCGCATCAGCTGGTGCAACGTGCGACCACTGGCCGGCTCAGGGCGCGGGCGCGGGCGTCGTCGTGCCCGGCGTCGTCGTCGTCCTGCCCGGCTCGGGGTCCAGGTCCGGGTCAAAGCGCCCGACGGTGATCGTCACGGTCGAGCCGCGCTCGACGTCGTCGCCGCCCGCCGGCGACTGCTTCTGCACGCGGTCGTCCTCGGCGGACGAGTCGACCGCCTCCTCCTCGACGGCGACCTCGAAGCCGCGTCCGGAGAGCAGCTTCGTCGCGTAGTTCTGCGAGCGCCCGACGACGTTGATCACAGCGACCAGCGTGCGCTCGACCGCGACGCTCAGCGTCACCGTCCCGCCGCGCGGCAGGCTGCCCTTCGCCGGATTCTGGGCGAGGACGGTGCCCGGATCGGCCTCGGCGTCCTCCCGCTCCTGCACGACGACGCGGAAGGCAGCGAGCGCCGCGCGTGCCTCGTCCTCGCTCTTGCCGGTGACGTCGGGCACCGCCAGGCGCTCGGGCCCGGAGGACACCTCGATCGTGACGACCCTGCCGCGCTCGGCCAGCGAGCCGCCGTCGGGCGACTGGCTGACGACGCGGTTGAGCCGCACGGACTCCGACGCGACCGGCCGCTCGTTGACCTCGAAGCCGGCGGCGACGAGCTCCTTGCGCGCCTCGTTGCGACCGTCGCCGACGACGTCCGGGACGTCGCTGATCGAGGGGCCGTCGGAGACGTTGATCGTCACGCGCGAGCCCTCGGCGGCGCTCGTTCCGCCCTGCGGATCCTGGCCGATGACGGTGTTGCGCGGCTTGTCGGAGTTGTCGCGCACGGGCACGACCTCGAAGCCCTCGTTCTGCAGGCGCTGCGTCGCCACCGAGATCGAGCTGCCGACGACGTTGGGCACCTGGACGCGCTCCGGGGTGAGGACCGAGACGAGCAGCAGGATCAGCCCGATCAGCGCGAGCGCGCCGACTAGCAGCCACGGCCAGCGCTTGCGCTCCGGCGGCCTGCGCAGCGGCTCGACCGCGACTTCGCGCTCGCGCTCGACGACCGCCGGATACACGCCGGTCGGCGGCGGCGCGGTGACCGGCGGCGGCACTGCGATCAGACCCCCACCCACCGCGGCGGCCGCCGGCAGCGCGGTTGCCGCCGCCTCGGCAGCGGCGATCTCCGCCGGGGAGGCGATCCGCGAGCCGGCGGCCTCGAGCGCGGCGATGAACTCGTCGGCGTCCGCGAAGCGGTCGTTGGGGTCCTTCATCAGCGCGCGCAGCACGACCGACTCGAGCTCGGGCGTCACCGCCGGGTTGATCTGGCTGGGCGGGAGCGGCGCCTCGGAGACCTGCTTGAGGGCGATCGTCACCGCCGAGTCGGCCTCGAAGGGGACCTTCCCGGTCAGCAGCTCGTAGAGGATGATCCCGATCGAGTATAGGTCCGAGCGCGCGTTGACGGCATGGCCCTGGGCCTGCTCGGGCGAGAGGTACTGCGCGGTGCCCATGATCGAGCCCGTCTGCGTCATGTCCGACGCGCCGGCGCGGGCGATGCCGAAATCGGTCACCTTCGCGCGGCCCTCGTCGTCGACGATCACGTTCTGCGGCTTGAAGTCGCGGTGGATGACGCCGCGGCGGTGCGCGAAGCGCGCTGCGCGCAGGATCTGCACGGTGAGGTCGACCGCGCGGCTCGGCGGCAGAGGGCCTGCCTCGGTGACGATCTGCTTGAGCGTGTGGCCGGGCACGTACTCCATCGCGATGTACGACGTGCCGTCCCATTCGCCGCGGTCATAGACGGCGACGAGGTGCTGGTGCTGCAGCCCGGCGGCGGACGAGGCCTCGCGCTTGAAGCGCTCGACGAACTCCTCGTCGGCGGCGAAGCGCTCGTGCAGCACCTTCAGCGCGACCTTGCGCCCGAGCTGCAGGTCGGTCGCGCAGTAGACCTCGGCCATGCCGCCCGAGCCGAGGTGGGCGATCACCTGGTAGCGCTCGTCGATGACGGCGTCGGCCTCCAGCCCGCCCCTCATCGCAGCAGCTCCTGCATGACCTGCTTGGCGATCGGCGCCGCGACGACGCCGCCCTGGCCGCCGATCACGTTCTCGAGCGTCACGGCGATCGCGATCCTCGGCTGCGAGCGCGGCGCCAGCCCGACGAACCACGGCTGGTTGATGCGGCGCGCGATGTTCAGCTCGGCGGTACCGGTCTTGCCGGCGACCTCGATGCCGTCGAGCGCCGCCGCGGTGCCGGTTCCCTCGCGCACGACGTCGGCCATCATCTGGGTGAGCTGGCCGGCGGACCTGGCCGACATGACGCGCTGCTGCACCTCGGGCCTGATCCGCTGCACCGTGCGCCCGTCCCTGTCGACGATGCGGCTGGCGATCTGCGGCTTCATCCGCATGCCGCCGTTGGCGACGGTCGCGACGACCATCGCCATCTGCAGCGGCGTCACGCGCAGGCGCTCCTGGCCGATGCCGACGCGGCCGATGTCGACGCGGCGCGAGGCGGCGGAGATCGGCGCGTCCTTCTTGACGTCGAACACGCCGCTGGGGAGCATCTGCCCGTCGGGGTAGTCCAGCGGCGGGTCGACGCCGAAGCCGAAGCGCTCCATGTAGTCCTGCATGCGGGCGTTGCCGAGATCCTCGGCAACCTGCGCCCAGACCGTGTTGACGGAGTTCGTCAGCGCCGTCGTCAGCGCGATCGCGCCGAACTGCGCGTTGGAGAAGTTCTTCAGCGGCACGCCCGAGACGATGATCGGCGACTTGCCCAGCACGGTCGACTGCGGCGTGTACTTGCCGCTGTCGAGCGCCGCGGCGGCGGTCACGACCTTCATCGTCGAGCCCGGCGCGTAGCCCGCCTGCGTCGCGCGGTTGAACAGCGGCGAGCTCTTCTCGCGGTTGAGGCGGTTGAAGACCCTGGCGTCGCGCAGGGCATTGGGATCGAAGCCCGGCGTGCTGGCCATGACGCGGACCTTGCCGGTCGCGGGCTCGATCGCGACGACCGAGCCGCGCCTGCCGCCCAGCGCCTGCAGCGCGATCTGCTGCGCTTCGGGGTCGAGGTTCGTGACGACGTTGTCGCCGATCTTGCGCTCGCCGCTGAGGTCGGACACGATCGACGTGATCTCGTCCTTCTCGCCCGCGAGCGCGTCGTTGCGCGAGCGCTCCAGGCCCGCGCGGCCGATCGTCAGCCCGTAGTCGTAGCCCAGCACGTGCGAGAAGCGCTGCGCGCCGTCGGGATAGCGGCGCCGGTAGAGCCCGTCCTCGCCCTTGACCGAACGCGCCAGCAGCGAGCCGTCGCGCGCGCGGATCACGCCGCGCCTGACCTGTGCCTGCTCGATCAGCGGGCGCTTGTTGAGCGCGTTGTCGCGGTACTCCTCGGCGTTGATGACGCTGTTGTAGCTCGTCATCCCGGCCAGCGCGCCGAAGAGCACGAGGACGAGCCCGAAGAGCTTGAGGATCGGCGCGTTCATGGCGCGACCTCTCTTCGGGCGCGGTCGGAGACGAGCAGCAGCAGGGCAAGGAGGATGAAGTTCGCCACGATCGACGAGCCACCGTAGGAGATGAAGGGCAAGGTCACGCCGGTCAGGGGGATCAGCTTCGTGACGCCGCCGACGATGACGAAGACCTGCAGCGCGAGCACCGCGGTCAGGCCCGTCGCCAGCAGCTTGGAGAACGAATCGGTCGCAAGCATCGCGGTCTTGAATCCGCGCTCGATGATCAGCAGGTAGACGAGCAGCACCGCGACGGCGCCCATCAGCCCGAGCTCGTCGGTGATCACGGCGTAGATGAAGTCCGTGTGCGCCGCCGGCAGGATCGGCGCGCTGTCGCCGAGCTGGATGATCGCCTGGCCGAAGCCCTGGCCGAAGAAGCCGCCGTCGGCCTGCGAGAAGATCGACTGCGCGATCTGGTAGCTGCCGCCGATCTCGCGCTCGTAGAGCTCGGGCTCGAACGGATGCAGCCAGGCATCGACACGGCTCTCGATCGTCGGGCGGATCGCGTAGAGCACGCGCGCGCCGAGCGCGAACAGCGCGAGGCCGATCAGGACGAACGAGATCCGGTTCGTCGCGACGTAGACGAGCGCGAGAAAGCCGCCGAAGAACATGAGCGACGAGCCGAGGTCCTGGATGACGAACAGCAGCAGCATCGCCGTCCCCCAGACCGCGAGCAGCGGCCCGAGGTGCTTGAGCGGCGGAAACGTGATCCCGGCGAAGCGCCGCGCCCCGATCACCAGCACCTGGCGCGTGTCGCGCAGGTATGAGGCGAGGAAGATGACGATCGCGATCTTCGCGAGCTCCGCGGGCTGAAAGGAGATCGGCCCCAGCTCGAAGGACAGGTAGGCGCCGTTGACCGGGTTGCCCAGCCGCGGCAGCAGCAGCAGCAGGATGCCGCCGAGCGCGATGACGTAGCGGTAGCGCTCGAGCACGCGGTGGTCGCGGCGCAGCGCGACGATCGTGCCCGTGAAGAAGATCAGCCCGACGACGAACCACTGCGCCTGCTCGCGCGCGAGCTCCTCGTCGAGCCGGTAGAGCATCACGAGGCCGAAGCAGGCGAGCACGGCGACGAGCGGGAAGAGGTACGGGTCGGCGTCGGGCAGCGTCATGCGCAGCACGAGGTGCGCTGCGACGCAGAGCGCCAGGAAGATCGCGCCGTACGTCAGCGACAGGTCGTTGAGCAGGTTCTCGCGCTGGATGAAGACCGCCGCGAAGCCGGCGGTCACGAGCAGCGTCGCCGGGATCAGCGCCAAGAGCTCGCGGTTGCGCGCGTTCATTACGACGCGATGCGGCCGCGCTCGAGTTCGCGGACGAGGTCGGACGCGTCGTCATGCGAGCGCAGGGTGTGGTCGACGAGCCGCTCGCGGCGGCGGGCGGGCAGCGTCTGCAGCGGGACGCCCGAGATGTAGTTGACCTTGTAGAGGTCGATCCCGGCAGGCAGCGAGTAGGGCAGGCCGCGATACAGCGTCACGAAGCCCTCGTCGTTTGCGCCGATGAAGAAGACCGCCTGGTTGGCGCTGTAGGCACCGAAGCCGACCGGCAGCGCGATCAGCGCGAGGATCGCGAAGACCTTCGCCAGGCGGCGCGCGCGGCGCGCGCCGGAGTGCGCGGGCGCGGGCGCGGGCGAGCTGGGCTGCAGCCGCCGGGTCGACGTGCCGGACTCGGGGCCCGGCACGCCCGAACGCGCGGGAGCGGACGCGGAAGCAGGCGGAGCCTGCGCGACCGCCGCGCGCACGTCGGTCGTCGTCAGGCCGCCGACCGACGTCGGCTGCTCGCGCGCGCCGTCGGACCCGCCGCCGACCTCCTCGAGGCGAAACAGGACGACGGTGATGTTGTCGCGCCCGCCGGCCCCGTTGGCGGCGTCGATCAGCGCGCGGCCGGCGTCGCGCAGGGTGCTTGCCGCGCGCATGATGTCCGCGACGCTCGCCTCGGGAACCATCGACGTCAGGCCGTCGCTGCACAGCAGGTAGACATCACCGGCCATCCCGCGCCACGACGACGTGTCGACGGCGACGTCCGCCTCGGGTCCCAGCGCGCGGGTGATGATCGAGCGCTGCGGGTGCTCGTCGGCCTCCTGTGCGGTCAGCTGGCCGCGGCGGCGCATCTCCTCCACGAGCGAGTGGTCCTCGGTCAGGCGCACGAACTCCTCGCCGCGCAGCCGATAGGCGCGCGAGTCGCCGACGTGGGCGATCGCGACGTCGTGCTCGCCGACGTGCGCCGCCGTGATCGTCGTGCCCATCCCGGCGCGCTCCTGCTCGGCCTGCGACATCTCGTGGATGCGCGAGTTGGCCTCCTGCACGCGCGCCGCGAGCAGCTCCTCGCCGCTGCTGACGCCGTCGTCGGCGCCCATGCCGCGCTCGAAGACCTCGACCGCGAGGCGCGAGGCGACCTCGCCCGCCTGCGCGCCGCCCATCCCGTCGGCGACGACGAAGACCGGCGCGCGTGCGTAGTAGGAGTCCTCGTTCGCGCGCCGGGCGCGGCCGGTGTCGGAGTGCGAGAAGTGATCGGTGGCAACGCGCAGCATCAGTGGTCGGTCAATCGCTGTAGGTGAACGTCGAGTCGCCGATCCGGACGCGGTCGCCGGCGTGCAGCGGGCGCGGGCCGCGCAGCAGCTCGTCGTTGAGGTATGTGCCGTTCGTCGAGCCGAGATCCTCGATGACGAGGATCGCGCCCTGACGCGTGAGCTGCGCGTGGCGCGAGGACGCAAACGGATCCTCGAGCTGGATCTCGACGTCGCCGCGGCCGAGCGTCGCGCCCTCGCCGACGTCGTAGGCCATCCCACGCGAGAGCCCGGGCACGGACTCGACGACCAGCCGCGGCGTCACCTCGCCGTCGCCGTCGAGCACGTTGAGACTCGAGGCCGGATGCATCCCGGTCGCGTCGGCCGCCACGGGAGGGCGCGCCCCGCCGAACGCTCCGCGGCGCAGATCCTTCAACGCGCTGCGCGAGACCCACAGCAAGAAGAGGTAGAGGACGGCCAGGAAGGCGAACTTCAGGCCGACGGAAACCGGTTCGAGCATTCGCGCTTGAGCCTAGTGGTCCGTCGCGGGCGGTTGCGCGGCGGGCCGCCGGCCCGGCCGTCGTGCGGCGGCGCCCGTCGCGCGCGTGATCAGTCGAGCTCGAAGGTGATCTGCGCGGTGCCGAGCGCGATCCGGTCGCCGGGTTGCAGCTGCGCGGCACCCTGGATCTTGCGGCCGTTGACGACGACGCCGTTCGTCGAGCCGAGGTCGGCGATCGTCCACGTGCCGGCGGCGGCCGGCAGCACGTGCGCGTGGCGGCGCGACACGTTCGCGTCGGCCAGCACGATGTCGCACTCGCGGCTGCGGCCGACGATCGCGCCGCCCGGCGGGATGACGTGGCGGCGTCCCTCGGCGAGCAAGAGCGCCTTCGTGGCGCGCGTGCCCTGCAGCTCCTCGACCGGTTCGCGCAGCCGCCCGGCGGTCGAGTAGATCATCGTGTTGCCGTGGTCGGCCTGCTCGGGCTCGGCGACGTCCGGGTCCTCCGAGGGCCGCACGAGCCGCGCCTGGATGCCGAACTCGCCGAGCGACAGGCGCTCGTCGGTGCGAAACTCGATCTGCGGGCGCGACGGCAGCGCCAGGCGCTCGGTCCGCGCATGCTCGAGCAGGTAGGCGCTCAGCTCCTCGATGAGCGAGTCCTCGACGCCCTCGAAGCGCTCGCGATCCTGCGGCGACAGCCAGACGAAGTACTCGTTGGGGACGTACGTCCGCGAGAGCGACACGGTCTTGTGCTCGTCCATCTCGCGGGCGAGCTTGCGCGCGAGCTCGACCGGCCGCACCTCGGACTTGAAGACACGCCCGAAGGTGCCCTCCACGAGGTCGGTGAGCTTGGCCTCGAGGTTGCGCAGGACGCTCATGCCTGGGGCTCATGCTACGGGGACGCGAGCTACCAGTTTTCTGCTGGATCGGTGATGTGCACACGGGGGGGCCACTCCTAGACGGTCGACCCGCGCACGGCGCGCGCCGCGACGGCGATGACGCCGCCCGCAAGCGCACCGGCGACGAGACCGCGCGGCGGGTCGAGGACGAGCGCCTCCGACAGCGCCTGCGTGGCGGCGGCGAGCGCCGCCGCCCAGGCCGCGGCCGCGACGATGTCCAGCGCCGCCGAGCGCCCGCGGACGAGCACCGGCAGCAAGAGCGCCGCCAGCCCCCACAGCACGACGAGCCCGAGCGCGCCGCCCGCGAGCAGGGGCCACAGCGCG
>CADCVQ010000016.1 GCA_902806175.1 uncultured Solirubrobacteraceae bacterium | reverse complement strand
CCACGGCAGCCCACAACAGCGTGCCGACGACCGCGTCGGCCGTGTTCTCCGCAACGGACTCCACGACCGCGCGCGCGATGGCGTCGGCCTCGAGCGCCGCGGGGTCGCGTCCTGCCAGTGCGGGCAGCGACGCGCGCGCGGCGGCAAGCTCGCCGCGCTCGAGCTGGCCGCCGATCCTCGCCGCCTCGCGGCGCAGCGAGCGCCCGCCCAGCGCGGTCCAGGTCAGCAGCCCGAGCGCCGCGCGGCGGCCGAGCAGCCGCGCCAGGCAGTGGCCCGCGAGCGCGGCGACGCCGACGAGCGATCCGGTGAACAGCGCTCCGCGCAGCCGGCTGGGCCCATAGGCGACGCGCTCCAGGGCCAGCGCCGCGCGGCCGAACCCCGCCACCGGATGCCCGCGGCGGGGATCTCCGAAGGCGAGGTCGGCGCCGAAGCCGAGCGCGAGGCCGGCGGCGCTCACGCCTGCACCTCGCCGTTGACGCGCCGGACCGTCCAGCGCCCGTCGCGGGCGTGCAACTCGGTCACCGACAAGGGCGCGACGTCGACGCGCCAGACCGACGGCGCGGGGGCGCTCAGCGCGTGCACGACCGCGGCGCGGATGACTCCGCCATGCGTGACGACGATCGCCCGCCCATCGGCTGCGGCCTGCCCGTCCATCCAGCCGGCGACCCGCGCGAGCAGCGCCGCGAGCGTCTCCCCGCCGTGAGGGCAGGCGTCGGGATCGGTCATCCACGCGCTCACCGCATCGGGCTCGGCGGCATGGACGTCCTGCAGCGAGCGCCCGCCCCAGGTGCCGAAGTCACACTCGCCGAGCGCCTGGTCGACTGTCGCGTCCAGGCCGGCCGCGCTCGCGGTCTCCCGCGCGCGCAGCGCCGGGCCGCAGAGCGCCTCGCCGCGACCGAGCCGCCCCGCGAGCGCCGCGGCGGCGGTCCGTCCGGCCTCGTCGAGCGGCTCGTCGACGGGAAACGCCGCGCGCCGCACGGCATCGGTCGACGCATGGCGGATGAGCAGCACGCGCCTCAGGGCGCCGCCACCGATCGTTCGCCGCGCGCGGGCGCCCGCCCGTGCGCCGCGGCCGCCCGCACCGTCGCAATCCCGAAGCCGACGCCGAGCGCCGCCCACAGCACGGCCTGCGTACCCAGCGAGCTGAGCCGGAACTCCCAGATCAGCGGCGCCGGGAAGTCCCTGGGCACCTCCTGGATGGCCGGCAGCGCGAGCGCGAGGCCGCCGGCGACGACGATGAAGGTCCCCGCGCCGGCGAGCGGCCGCGCCCAGGGCGGCGCGTCGGACCGCATCGACCACATGACGCGCGCCGCGGCGAACATCGCCAGCGCAGAGCCGACGAGCAGGATCAGGTAGTAGGCGGTGCGCTCCCCGATCGTCTCGGGGTCGCCGACCGCGGGCGGGTTGGGCGGGTACTTGAGAAACGGCACGACCACGATCGCGACGAAGATCGCGCCCGCCAGGCGCGTCGAGAGCTCCCAGTCGGTGCGCTGCGAGCCGCGCCCGCGCAGCGCCGCAAAGGCGATCGAGAACAAGCCGCCCGCGGCGATCCCGTACAGCGCCGTGGCGAGGAACAGGCCGCCGCGCTGCTCGTCCCGGCTGACGACCCAGTCGCCGACGTGCGCGAGCGACGCGTGCGCGCTGGCCGCGTTCTCGATGTCGATCGCATCCTGCACCCGCGGCTCGCCGAAGACGAACGCGAAGACGCCCGCCAGCAGGCCGGCGATCGCGCCGACGACGAGGCCCCTGCGGACGAGGGTCCAGACCACGAGGCTGCCGCGCGCTGGAGGCTAGTGACAGGGCACGCCGAGCAGGTGGCGCCCGTCGTGCATGAGCTCGTGAAGCAGCGACCCCGTCTGGGAGACGCCCTGGTCGTACTGCACGAGATAGATCGCGAGCATGAACAGCACGCCGAGCAGCAGCGCGGGGAGAAGCTGGCGAAGCGGAAAGGGCTGGACGTTCGCTGCTGGATCCATGACTGGATTCCTCCTGGGGATGGTGCGTCCCTCGTGGAAGGTGCCGCGACGGCGGAGTTCCTGGCTTCGGGTTCTGACCCCTCACAGTGGCGCAACCGTCCCGGATTCACACCGGGTTCCTCGCGCCGTCGCGCTGACCCGCCGGACCCTAGCGCGCGCGACGGCCGAGCGCCATGCCGCCGCGCCTACCGTTACCTCTGGTCGCGTACGGTGTCGGCATGAGCGACGCGACGCGCTTGTACCGGCCGGCGACGCCTGCGGGGCACGATCCCTCCCGCGCGGCACAGCGTGCCGCCGACCCCCGCGGCTGGCGCTACGACGACGACGCGCTCGACACGGTCCACCGCGTGATCGCCGAGCGCCGCGACATCCGCCGCTTCCGGCCCGATCCCGTCCCCGACGAGATCCTCGAGCGCGTGCTGCGCGCCGCGCACCGCGCGCCGTCCGTCGGGCTCATGCAGCCGTGGCGGCTGATCGTCATCCGCGATGGCCAGACGCGCATCGCGATCCGCGACGTCGCCGCGCGCGAGCGCCTGCGCCAGGCCGACCGCTTCGACGACCGCGCGCGCCAGTTTCTCGATCAGAAGATCGAGGGCATCGTCGAGGCGCCGCTCGGCGTCTGCGTCTGCTGCCATCACGGCCGGCCCGGCGAGGAGATCCTCGGCCGCGGCACGATCCCCGAGACCGACGTCTACTCGACGGCCTGCGCGATCCAGAACCTGTGGCTCGCCGCCCGCGCCGAGGGGCTCGGCGTCGGCTGGGTGAGCTTCTACAAGCTCGCCGACCTGCGCGCGATCCTCGCCATCCCGGCGCCGGTCGACCCGATCGCGTACCTGTGCGTCGGCTGGCCCGACGAGCGGCCGGTGCGGCCGGGCCTCGAAGCCAGCGGCTGGGCCGCGCGGCTGCCGCTCGAGCGCGTCGTGATGGCCGAGCGCTGGGAGCCCGATCCCGCGCTCGAGCAGGCCCCGGGGCGCGCCGGCGCTGCGCCTCCCGAGCGCG
>CADCVQ010000015.1 GCA_902806175.1 uncultured Solirubrobacteraceae bacterium | reverse complement strand
AAGTAGTCGCGCCAGGAGTGCGCGCCGTGGCTCGAGTGGTCGTCGGGCCGGGTCGGGCGGCCGGCGGCCCAGTAGAACCACTCGTCGAAGACGCCGATGCCGACGAGGAAGAAGAGCGGCACCGCGAGCAGCGAGACGATCGTGATGGCCTCGCCGCTGAGCACCGGGTCGAGCCCGTAGGCCGCGCGCGCCGCGGCGACCAGGGCGACCGAGAACGCGAAGCCGAGGAGGATGTAGAGACCCGCCCGGGCGAACCCGGGCGTGCGGAGCCGTCCTGCGGTCACTGCGCCTCCCTAGCTTCCTGGGCCTGCTCGGCCAGCCAACGGTCGAACTCGCCGCGCTCGAGCACGTGCGCCGTCGAGCGCATCACCGCGTGGCCGAGGCCGCACAGCTCGGCGCAGACGACGGGGTAGGTCCCGAGTCTGTTCGGCGTGACGCGGATCTTCGTCTCGATGCCCGGCACGGCGTCGATCTTCATCCGGAACGCCGGCACCCAGAAGTCATGGATGACATCCAGCGCCTTGACGTAGAAGCGCACGGGGCGGTCCTTGGGCAGGTACAGCTGCGTGGACTTGATCGGCTTGCCGCCGGCCTGCGGATATTCGAACGTCCAGGCGAACTGCTGCCCGACGACGTTGACTCGCATCTCGTCCTGGCCCTGCGCCTCCTCGATGTCGGTGAGGACGACCCACGCGTAGGAGCACAGGACCACGAGGATGATTGCCGGGATCGCCGTCCAGATGACCTCCAGGCGCGTGTTGCCGTGGATCGGCGGCCCGTCGAGCTGCTCCTCGCCGGGGCGCATCTTGAAGTTGCGCACGCTGAACAGCACGATGATCGTGACGGTCACGAACACCGGCACCGACGTCCAGATGAGGACGTCGTAGAGGTGGTCGATCGGCCCGGCCTGCGTCGAGGCCGACTCCGGGAACCACTCGATCGCCAGACCGATCGCGATCCCGATCGCCGACGCGATCAGGCCGTGGATGACCATCCACAGCACGGGCGTTTTCGCGTCGCGATCTCGTTCCCGTCTCATGCGGCCCGGCATCCTATGGGCTGCGCGCGACGAACGCGATCAGGTACTGCAGCGCCGGGCGCGACGGCGCTCGACGGCGGCTCGAGACCGCCGTCAGCGCCCGTGCGCGGCGGGTGGCTCAGGCGGCGAGGGCGGGCGCGGCCGCGCGAAATCGGCGCGTGTCGCGAAAGGCGGAGGGGGCGAGCCCGTGGTGGCGCCGGAACGCCTTGGCGAACTGCGCGGGCTGGCGGTAGCCGACGCGCTGGGCGACCTCGCGGACTGTCAGCCCGCGGGTCGTGAGCAGGTCGGCGGCACGATCCATGCGAACGGCCGTCAGGTGCTCGCGGAAGGTGGTGTCGCCGATCTCGGCGTATGAGCGCTGCAGCTGGCGTCGCGACGAGGCGACGCGCCGGGCGATCTCGTCGAGGGACAGATCGGAGCCGTATTCCATCTCCACGATTGCTACGGCATCGCGGAACAGGCTCGTGCGGTGACGGACCGTGGCGGGACGTTGAATCGGAATCTCCATACCACTGTTACGCCGCTGCACCCGCCGGGGGATGAGCGGCGCGGGTGATCCTGGCGCATTAACGCTCGTTGTCGAGACTTTGTCCACATCGCGCGGCGCGAAAGCGCCGGATGGGGCGGTCTCAGTGCTCGTCGAGGTCTTCGGGCAGCGCGCGCATCTCGCGGCGCGTGTCGCCGATCCAGCGGATGGTGACCCAGACCGTCAGGATCAGGCCCGCCAGGAGCAGAAACCGCCCGGTCGTCACGCCGACGAGCGTCAGCGTGATGCCCAGGGCCAGCAGCACCGGCTGCAGGCTCGGGCCCGGGAGATGGATGTGCTCTCCGGCGGGCGGCGTCTCGGGATCGAGCGTGCTCACGCGTCTAGGAGACGTAGATCGCCGAGGCGACGAACGTCATGCCGAACATGAAGAAGATCACGACCGCGGCCAGCAGGCCGGAGCGGAGGTTCTTGCGGGCGAGTTTCTGATCCATGCGCGGCGGAGTCTAGACCTTCACGTCGAGCACCATCGCGCCGAACAGCAGCGCGAGGTAGGCGAGCGAGAAGAGGTACAGCCGCAGCGCGCTGCGCCGATCGGCGCGGCGGTACAGGACCACGGCGCCCGCGATGAACAGGGCGCCCAGGGCGAGCGAGCAGACGAGGTAGAGCGTGCCGAGGCCGCCGGCGCAGAACGGCAGCTGCGTGACCGCCCAGAGCAGCACGCTGTAGAGCAGGATCTGCTTGCGCGTCTCCTGCTCGCCGCGCACGACTGGCAGCATCGGCACGCCGACGCGCTCGTACTCCTTCTTCATGAGCAGCGACAGCGCCCAGAAGTGCGGCGGCGTCCAGAAGAACACGATCGCGAAGAGATACAGCGCCGTCCCGCCCAGTCCGCCGGTGACCGCCGCCCACCCGACGAGCGGTGGCACCGCGCCCGCGGCCCCGCCGATGACGATGTTCTGCGGCGTGCGGCGCTTGAGCCAGACGGTGTAGACGAAGACGTAGCCGAGAAAGCCGCAGAACGCGAGCGTGGCGGAGAGGACGTTGACGGTCGCGCTCAGCAGCACGAACGACAGCAGCGCGAGCACGCAGCCGTAGATCAGCGCCGCGCGCGGCGAGACGCGCCCTGCGGGCACCGGC
This sequence comes from uncultured Solirubrobacteraceae bacterium, assembly GCA_902806175.1. Taxonomy (GTDB): domain Bacteria; phylum Actinomycetota; class Thermoleophilia; order Solirubrobacterales; family Solirubrobacteraceae; genus CADCVQ01. The sequence goes on along the minus strand of CADCVQ010000015.1, from coordinate 8,360 downwards.
CGGTTGGCGGTGCGCGGCATCAGCGCGTCGATGTCGCGGTCATACCAGTGGTTGACGGCGCCCGCACCGCCGGCCGACAGGTAGCCGCCGGCGACCGTCAGCGCGATGAGGTCGATCGACGGGTCGCCCGCGATCTGCATCGTGCAGACCGTCGTGAGCAACAACAGCGACTGCACCTTCGGCTTCGTCAGCGCGACGTAGTCGCCGACGACCTGACGCCACCCCGTCTGGACGGTGGCGACGACTGCCTGTGAGGCTGCCATCAGTCCGACGAACCCGCCGCCGCCGGCACGGGCGCGGGGCTGAGGTCCGGCTCGCTCTGGCGTGCGACCTGGCGGCGGATGTCCTTCATCGGCTCCACCGAGCGCACGCGCGGGATGACGTCGAAGTTGTTGACCGGCGGGGGCGACTCGGTGAACCACTCCAGCGTGTTGCCCTTCCACGGGTCGGGCCCGGCGGCGACGCCCTTCTTCAGCGAGCGCGCGGCGTTCACCACGGTCAGCAGCACGCCGAAGCCGAGCATGAACGAGCCGATCGTCGAGATCAGGTTGTAGGTCGCGAGGTGCCCGACGTCGGGGTACTCGTAGATGCGCCGTGGCATCCCGTCCAGACCGATCGAGTGCTGGATCAGGAACGTCACGTTGATCCCGATGTACATGAAGGCGAAGGACCACTTGCCCAGCGGCTCTGAGAGCATCTTGCCGGTGATCTTGGGATACCAGTAGTAGATCCCGGCGAAGATCGCGAAGACCGAGCCGCCGACGAGCACGTAGTGCAGGTGCGCGACGACGAAGTACGTGTCGTGCAGCTGCCAGTCGACCGGGAAGACGGCGAGGAAGACGCCGGTGATGCCGCCGATCAAGAAGACCGAGATGAACCCGACGCTGAAGATCAGCGGCGTCTTGAACTCGACCGTGCCGCGCCACAGCGTCGCGACCCAGTTGAAGATCTTCACGCCCGTCGGGATCGCGATCAAGAACGAGCTGATCATGAAGAAGACGAGCACGATCGTCGCGCTCGGCGTGGTGAACATGTGGTGCGCCCAGACGAGCAGGGCGAGGAAGGCGATGACGACGGTCGCCGCCGCGATCGCCTTGTAGCCGAAGATCGGCTTGCGCGCGAAGACCGGCAGGATCTCGGAGACCATCCCGAAGCCGGGCAGGATCATGATGTAGACCTCGGGATGGCCGAAGAACCAGAACAGGTGCTGCCACAGCAGCGGGTCACCGCCCTGGCCCTGGTCGAAGAAGCCGGTCCCGAAGTGACGATCGGTGAGCAGCAGCGTCACCGCCCCGGCGATCACGGGCAGCGCCAGGATCAGCAGGATCGCGTAGACGAGCAGCGTCCAGACGAACAGCGGCAGGCGGCCCCAGCCCATTCCGGGTGCGCGCATGTTCGCGATCGTCGCGTAGAAGTTGATCGCGCCCAGCAGCGAGGAGATGCCCGTCAGGTGGATGAGGAAGATCCACGCGTCCATGCCGCCGCTCTCGGAGTACGTCTCGAGCGACAGCGGCGCGTAGGACGTCCAGCCGGCCTCGGGCGGCGAGAAGAACAGCGACAGGTAGAAGACCAGGCCGCCGGCCAGCAGCAGCCAGTACGACAGCGCGTTGAGCTTCGGGAACGCCATGTCGCGCGCGCCGATCATCAGCGGCAGGAAGTAGTTGCCAAAGCCCGCCAAGATCGGCACGACGAACAGGAAGATCATCGTCGTGCCGTGCAGCGTGAACAGCGAGTTGTAGACCGACGGCGTCAGGAACGTGTTGTCCGGCGCGCCCAGCTGGACGCGCATGAGCAGCGCCTCGACGCCGCCCAGGATGAAGAAGACGAACGTCGTGACGAGGTAGAGGATCCCGATCTTCTTGTGGTCGGTCGTCGTCACCCACGACACCCATCCGCGCTGCGGCCGGTCGACGCGGTGCGCGGTGATCTCCGGGATCAGGGCGGTGTCTGTGGCTGCCATGGCCTCTAGCCCTCGCCCTGAGCGGCGGCGGCTTCGCTCTCCTCGACGGGATTGGCGTCCTCGGTCGGGCTCTCGCCGCCGGCGAGCTCCTCGGCCTCTTTCGCGCGGCGCTGCTGCGCCGCCTTGTTGTTCGCGTCGATCTCGCGCTTCTTGTTGGCAAGCCAGCGCTTGAACTGGTCGGGCTCGACCGCGACGACGGTCGCGTACATGTCGGCGTGGTTGCGCCCGCAGAGCTCGGCGCACTGGCCGCGGAAGCTTCCGGGCTTGTCGACCTTGAACCACGTGAAGTTCGTGTGCCCCGGCACGGCGTCGGCCTTGCCGCCGAGCTTCGGGATCCACCACGAGTGCGCGACGTCCTGCGCCTTGATCGTCAGCGCGATCGTCGTCTTCGTGGGGATGATCAGCGTCTCGTAGTTGAACACGTTGTTGAGGACGTTCTGGTCGGCGTCCGGGTACGTGTAGCGCCAGATGAAGCGCTGGCCGTTGACCTCGATGTTCAGCGCCCTGCCGTTGGGTGGCCGCGGCTGGTAGGCGCTCGCGTTCTGGACGTTGACGATGCGCTGCGTCGGGAAGCCGTCGGGGTCGGAGTTCGGCGGGTTGCGGATGCCGGGCAGCATGACGAACGTCACGACGGCGAGGACGACGAGCACCCCGGCGGCGCCGAGCGTCCAGCCGATCTCCAGCCGCGTATTGCCGCGGATCTGCGCGGGCACGGCGTTCTTGCGCGCGCGGAACTTGACCATCGAGTAGACCAATGCCCCCTCGACGCCGAAGAAGACGATGGCCGCGACCGCGAGGATCAGCTTGTAGAGCGTGTCGATGTTCTCGGAGTTCTCCGATCCGCCGCCGGATTCCGGGGTCCAGAAGTCCGCCGACGCGCCCGTGGCGAGCACGAGCGCGCCCATCAGCACCGCGACGAGCGTGAGCGCGAAGATGCGGCGACGGGTACGTACGCGAGCGCGAGCCACAGGCGGCGGGCATTCTATTCATGCTGCGGCGAAGTGCTCCCCCCTACTGCGAGGCGGGCCGGCGGCCCGTGTCCAGAAGGCCGCCGCGCAGGTCATCGACCGCAGAAGTTCGGCGGCCGCTTCGCGAGAAAGGCGGCGACCCCCTCACGGAAGTCCGCCGAGTGCGCCATCTCCTGCTGGATGCTCGCCTCGAGCTCGAGCTGCGCCTCGAGGTCGGCGTACGTCCACGCGTTGACCTGTCGCTTGGAGCCGGCATAGGACTGCGTCGGGCCGGTGGCGAGCCGGTCCAGCGTGGCGAGCACGCCGTCGTGGAACTCGTCGTCGGGCAGGACGGCGTCGACGAGCCCCGCGCGCAGCAGATCGGCGGCCGCGACGCGCTCGCCGAGCATCGCCATCTGTATCGCGCGCCCCGCGCCCGCGCGCGCGGACATCAGGGCGAGCGCGCCGCCGTCGGGCACGAGCCCGATGTTCACGAACGCCAGCAGCATGTACGCCGACTCGGCCGCGAGCAGCAGGTCGCAGGTCAACGCCAGCGAGCAGCCGATCCCGACGGCGGGGCCGTTGATCGCGGCGACGACGGGCTTGGGCATCCGCCGCAGCGTCGTGAGGATCGGGTGGTAGATCGTCGTCAGCGTCGTCTGGACGTCGATCTGGCCGTCGGCGGTGCGATCGCGCGCGGTGAGGTCACGCAGGTCGGCGCCCGACGAGAACGCGCGCCCGCTGCCGGTGACGCACACCGCTCGCACCTCGTCATCGGCCGCGACGCTGCCGACGGCGTCGAGCAGCTCGATGCCGAGCTGGTGGTTCCAGGCGTTCAGCGCGTCGGGGCGGTTGAGGCGGATGAGCGCGGCGGCCCCGCGGCGTTCGAGCTCGACGGTCTCGTACATGGGAGCGGAAGCTAGTCGTTGCTCCTGTATGGCGCGTGCGGACTTACAGGATGGGCCAGCAGTACACGTGCATTACCTTGCACGGGGTGGCTCGTCCCGTGATCGGCATCTGCACCCCGCTCGAGCGCGCGCGCTGGGGCGCGTGGGACCTGGACGCGTTCCTGCTGCCGCGCAGCTACGCCGACGCCGTCAACCGCGCCGGCGCGATGGCGCTTCTGCTCGCGCCGGACCCGGCGCTCGTCGAGGATCCCGACGAGGTGCTCGATCGCATCGACGGGCTGATGCTCGCCGGCGGTGCCGACATCGACCCCGCGATGTACGGTGCGGCGCCGCACCCCGCGACGATCGGCAGCGTTCCCGAGCGCGACGCCTTCGAGGTCGCACTCGTGCGGCGCGCGCTGCAGCGCGACATGCCGGTGCTCGGCATCTGCCGCGGGATGCAGGTCATGAACGTCGCCTGCGGCGGGACGCTGCACCAGCACCTGCCCGAGCTGCTCGGGCACGAGGAGCATCGCCGCGTGCTCGGCAGCTTCGTCGGCGCCGACCACGACGTGCGCCTCGCGCCCGAGTCGCTCGCCGCGCGCGCCGCTGGGGAGGAGCTGCACGCGACGAAGTCCCACCACCACCAGGGCATCGATCGCCTCGGCGACGGCCTCGTGGTGACGGGTTGGGCCCTGATCGACGAGCTACCCGAGGCGATCGAGGTTCCCGGCAACCACTTCGCGCTCGGCGTGCAGTGGCATCCGGAGGCCGACGAGACGAGCCGGCTGATCGGCGCGCTCGTCGAGCACGCCGCTGCGCGCGTGCGCTGATCGCCTCACACGAACGCCGATCGCCTTACCGAACGCTTCCGTACGGTCTGACCTCGGACCTATACTCGCCCGTGCTCGCGCGTGCGGAACGAGGACGATGGAAACGAAGGCCAGGCGCCCGAAGGTCGATCCACCGGAACCCCTCGAGGAGCAGGATGACCTCGACGAGGCGATGCCGCGCGTGCACATCACGCGCCGCGGCCTCGTGCTCGGCGGCTTCTTCGTCGTCTCGGCGGTCGCCTTCCTGTACTTCGTGCTGCCGCAGCTTGCCGACCTCAAGGAGCAGGGCGAGCAGGTCGGGGAGGGAAACCGCCTGTGGCTCGGCGTGGCACTCGTGTTCACGCTCGCGTCGTTCGGCGGCTACGTGATGATGTTCCAGGGCGTCTTCGTGCGCGCGGGATCGCGCGCCGGCGCGCGGATCGACTGGCGGGCGAGCTACCAGATCACGATGGCCGGACTGGCTGCGACGCGACTGTTCGCGGCCGGCGGGGCCGGCGGGATCGCGCTGACGGCGTGGGCGCTGCGGCGCGCCGGCATGCCGCGGCGTGCGGTCGCCGACAAGACGCTCGCCTTCCTGATCCTGACCTACGCGGTCTACATGGCGGCGCTCGTCGTCTGCGGCTTCGGCCTGTACTTCAACCTGCTGCCCGGCCCCGACAGCTTCGGGATCACGGTGATCCCGGCGCTCTTCGGCCTTGTCGTGATCGTGCTGGGGCTCGGCCTGTCGCGCGTGCCGCCCGACCTGCAGCGTCGCCTCGAGGGCTTTGCCGCGCGGGGCGGGCGCCTGGCGCGCGTCGCACAGCGGCTGGCCAACGCGCCGGCGGCGTTCTCGGCCGGCATGCGCGAGGCGCTGTGTCACGTGCGCGAGCGCGACCCGGCGCTGCTGGGCGCGATCGCCTACTGGGGCTTCAACATCGCCGTGCTGTGGGCGTGCTTTCATGCCTTCGGCGATCCGCCTGCGATTGCGGTGATCATCATGGGCTACTTCGTCGGCTTTCTGGGCAACCTGCTGCCGCTGCCGGGCGGGATCGGAGGCGTCGACGGCGGCATGATCGCCGCGTTCGCGGCCTTCGGCGTGCCGCTCTCGCTCGTCGTCCCGGCGGTGCTCGGCTACCGGGTCTTCACGTTCTGGATCCCCACGATCCCGGGCGCGATCGCCTACTTCCAACTGCGCCGCACGGTCGCGCGCTGGCGCGAGGAGCGCGCGCACGGCGACCTGCCGGCGACGGCGGGCGCGTAACGCGGTCGATACCACTATACTTTCTGAAGTGACCAGTCCCAGCCCTGACACCATCGAGAACGTCATCATCGTCGGCTCCGGCCCGGCCGGCTACACCGCGGCGCTGTACACGTCGCGCGCGAACCTCAAGCCGCTCGTGGTCGAGGGCTTTCTGTGGGGCGGGCTGCTGCAGCAGACGACCGACGTCGAGAACTACCCGGGCTTCCCCGAGGGGATCGAGGGACCGGAGCTCATGCAGCGCTTCCGCGACCAGGCCGAGCGCTTCGGCACGCGCTTCATCACCGATCAGGCGACGAAGGTCGAGCTCTGCGACGAGCCGGCCGGCGTGCACAAGGTCTGGGTCGGCGACGACGAGTACCGCGCCCACACGGTGATCCTCGCGATGGGCGCCGAGCACAAGAAGCTCGAGGTGCGCGGCGAGGAGGAGCTCAGCGGCCGCGGCGTCTCGTATTGCGCGACCTGTGACGCCGCGTTCTTCAAGGAGAAGCCGACGATGATCGTCGGCGGCGGCGACAGCGCGATGGAGGAGGCGATCTTCCTTTCGAAGTTCGCCTCGAAGGTGATCGTCGTCCACCGCCGCTCGGAGTTTCGCGCGTCGAAGATCATGCTTGAGCGCGCGCGCTCGATCGAGAACATCGAGTGGCTGACGCCATACGCCGTCGAGGAGTTCCATGCCGGCGAGAAGGGCGGCCTGGAAGTCGCGCGGCTGCGCAACACCGAGCAGGACGAGACCCGCGAGATCGCCATCGCCGGCGCGTTCATCGCGATCGGCCACGAGCCGCAGTCACATCTCGTCAAGGGCCAGGTCGACCTCGACGACGAGGGCTATCTCATCACCGAAGGACGCTCGACGCGGACGCGCAAGCCGGGCGTCTTCGGCGCCGGCGACCTCGTCGACCACACGTACCGTCAGGCTGTCACCGCCGCCGGCTCGGGCACCCAGGCGGCGCTCGACGCGGAGTGGTACCTGCGCGACACGCCCGGCATCCCCAAGCCCGCGGGGCTGCCTCAGGGCGACCTCGCCGAGGCGCAGTGGGCGCCGATCCGCGAGTCGTGAGCACGTAGCTTGACGTACGCGGACCCGGGACGTCCGGTCCCGGGCCGCTGAAGCGTCCTTGCGGTCCGCGTACATTGCGATGCGCCCGCGACGTCCGTGTCGTGCGCCGCGGTCGACCTGCGTGGTCAACCGCTAGGCTCTTTCTAGTCCATCTCCAGGCCGGGCGCACTAGGGCAGCTCCCCAGTCTTTTGACGAAGCACGCACCAGCCGCCGGTGCAATCCCGCGGCCTGACGGCCTTCTCGAGCGGGAGGCGGAGCTGCGTGCGGTCGACGAGTTGCTGGCGGCCGGACGCGCGGCCACCGGGCGGCTGCTGCTCGTCGAGGGGCACGCCGGGACCGGCAAGTCGGCGCTGCTCGACGCGGCCGTGCTGCGCGCCCGCTCGCACGCCATGACGGTGATGCGCGCCCGCGCCTCGCAACTCGAGAGCGACTTCGCGTTCGGGATCGCGCTGCAGCTCTTCGAGCCGCTGCTCTCAGGCGCCGACGACGAGACGCACGACCGCCTGCTGGCCGGATCGGCAGCGCTCGCCGGGCCGCTGCTGGAGCGCCCGACGAGCTGGGGCGGAGACGAGGCCGAGGACCGCTCCTATCCGGTGATGCACGGCCTGTTCTGGCTGCTGACGAACCTCGCCGAGACGGGCCCCGTGCTGCTCGTCATCGACGACGCGCACTGGGCCGATCGCGCGTCGCTGCGCCTCGTGCTCTACCTCCTGCAGCGCCTCGACGAGATGGCCGTGTCGATCGTCGTCACCCGCCGGCTCGGCGAACCCGGTGCGCCCGACGACCTGCTCGGCCAGATCGCGGCGCACGTGTCCAGCCGGCGCGTCCGTCCCGCGGCGCTCTCGCGCGCCGGCGCGCGCCGGCTCGTCGTCGCGGCGCTGCCGAGCGCCGACGAGGCGTTCAGCGACGCGTGCTGGCGGATGACGGAGGGCAACGTGTTCCTGCTCGGCGAGCTCGTGCGCGCCGTGCAGGCGGAGGGCTGGCCGCCCGATGCGCAGCACGCGGCGCGGATCGGGACGCTGGCGCCGGAGGCCGTGCTGCGCGCCGTCGCAGTGCGCCTCATGCGCCTGTCAGACGACGCCGCCGGCGTCGCGCGCGCGGTCGCGGTGCTCGGCGACGACGCCCACCTGCGCCACGTCGCGGCGCTGACCGGGCGCGAGCCCGGCCGCGCGGCGGCGGCCGCCGACGCGCTCGCCGCCTCGGAGATCCTGCGACCCGTCGACAGCGGCGCGCTGCGCTTCGCGCACCCGCTGCTGGCATCGGCCGTCTACGCGGACGTCGGCACCGGCGAGCGCGCCGCGCTGCACCGGCGCGCCGCCGAGATCCTGCGTGACGAGGACATCGCGCCCGAGCGCGTCGCGGCGCACCTGCTGCCGAGCAGCGGCAGCGGTGACGTTTGGGTGGTCGAGGTCCTCCGCGAGGCCGCTGCCCGCGC
>CADCVQ010000014.1 GCA_902806175.1 uncultured Solirubrobacteraceae bacterium | reverse complement strand
TGTTCCCCTGGCCGCGGCGGTCAGCGACCAGACCGCGGCGGTGCTGCTCGAGCCCGTGCAGGGGGAGTCGGGCATCCACCCCCTCGGCGGGGACGTGCTCCACGCTGCGCGGGAGGCGTGTGACAGGCATGGCGCGCTGCTGATCTTCGACGAGATCCAGTGCGGCATGGGCCGCACCGGCGACATGTGGGCCTGGCAAGGTTTCGGTGTGCGCCCCGACGTGATGACGACGGCCAAGGGGCTGGGCGGCGGCCTGCCGATCGGGGCGTGCGTCACATCGCCCGAGCAAGCGGACGTGCTGCAGCCCGGTGACCACGGCTCGACGTTCGCGGGCGGCCCTGTGATCGCGGCGGCGGCAAACGCGGTGCTCGGCGTGGTGGATGATCCCGCCTTCCTCGCCTCGGTTCGCGAGAACGGGACACGGCTGCTCGAGGGGATTCGCGGTCTGGGCCTCGAGGCGCGCGGCCGCGGCCTGATGCTGGCCTTCCGCACGGACGATGGGCCCGCCCTCGCGCGCCGCCTCCTGCGGGAGCACAGGCTGGTGGTCAACGCCACCGGACCGGACACGATCCGCCTGCTGCCACCGCTCACCGTCACCGCGCGGGAGATCGACGACGCCCTCTCGCGGCTGTCGGCGGCGCTCGGCTGAGGCGCTGCTAGGTTCCGCGACCCCATGACCGACGACCGCCACCGCATCCGCACCACGGCCTCCTACGAGGCCGAGCCGTCCGAGGTCGGGCGGGTGCTGCTGCTCTACTCGGGCGGCCTGGACACTAGCGTGATGCTCAAGTGGATCCAGGAGGCCTACGACGCCGAGGTGGTGGCGCTCACCGTGAACCTGGGCCAGCCGGGAGAGGACTTCGAGGTGGTGCGCGGCAAGGCGCTCAACCTCGGCGCGGTGGACTGCCAGGTGGTGGACGCGCGGGAGGAGTTCGCCCGCGACTTCGTCCTGCCGGCGATCAAGGCCAACGCGCTGTACGGCGGCGGCTACCCGCTGTTCACCGCGCTCGGGCGCCCGCTGATCGCCAAGCTCGCCGTCGACTACGCGCGGCGCACCGGCTGCGACACGATCGCCCACGGCTGCACGGGCAAGGGCAACGACCAGGTCCGCATCGAGGCGACGATCGCGACGCTCGCGCCCGAGCTGAAGGTCATCGCGCCGGTGCGCGGCTGGCAGATGGGCCGCGACGAGGAGATCGAGTACGCGCGCAAGCACGGGATCCCCGTCAAGGGCGGCACCGAGATCGCGCCGTACTCGATCGACGACAACCTCTGGGGCCGCTCCTCGGAGGGACGCTGGATCGAGGACCTCGCGCACGCGCCCGACGACGACGTCTTCCAGCTCGTCACGCCGCCCGAGCGCGCTCCCGACGCGCCGCAGGTCGTGCAGATCTCCTTCAGGCAAGGCGTGCCCGTCGCCCTCGACGGAGAGCAGCTGAGCCTCGTCGAGCTGCTCAGGCAGGTCGCCGAGATCGGCGCCAGCCACGGCGTCGGCATCGTCGACCACATCGAGGACCGGATCGTCGGCCTGAAGGTGCGCGACATCTACGAGGTGCCGGCGGCGGCGGTCATCATGCCCGCCCACGCCGAGCTCGAGAAGCTCGTCGGCACGATCCACCAGAACCAGTTCAAGCCCGGCCTGGAGCGCCAATGGGCGTATCTCGTCTACGCCGGGCTGTGGTGGGAGCCGCTGCGCGCCGACCTCGACGCGTTCATGGACCGCGTCAACGAGCAGGTCACCGGCACGATCGGCATGAAGCTCTACAAGGGCTCGGCGCGCGTCGTCACGCGCGAGTCGCCCAACGCCGTCTACGACCAGTCACTCGCCTCCTTCGGAGAGTCCGGCGGGCTGTTCTCCCAGCAGGCGTCGCCGGGCTTCATCGAGCTGTGGTCGCTGCAGTCGCGGATGGCGTATCGCCTGCGGGCGCAGCTGGACGAGCCGGGCGACGAGCTCGACCCGCGCGCGAAGTCCTGAGTCCCCGCGTGACGGCCCGGGTAGCATCGCGCACATGGGATACAAGGTGCTGGGATTCGTCGTATGGCAGGGCGCGCGCTGGTACGCGCGCCGTCGCGTCCGCCAGATGATGCCGTCACGCCGGGTGGCGACGGCGGCCCTTGTCGCGAGCGCGATCGCGACGATCGCCGTGGTTGCGACGAAGCGCGGCGCGCCCTCGGAGTAGGCGCTCAGCCGACCGCCGCCTGTCTGCGCGCGAGCGGGTTCTCAGGCCGCCCCGTGCGGCATCTCATCCAGCTCGAGCCGCTGCTGCGAGCGGTGCCGACCATCTCGGCCACCCGCCGTGGTTCACGCTCGACCTGCAGCCACGTCGTTGCAGCACGCGGTTGCCGGCGATGACGAGGTCCGTCTCGCGCCGCCGGTCGTGCTCGACGGCGGCGCGTGCGGTGACAGCGGTGCCCGTCGCTTCGAGAATCACGCGCTGCTGCGCCCAGAAGAAGTCGACCGTGTGCCAGACGCCGGGCGTGCAGAAGACCGGCGCGTTGACCTTCGGCGCGGGAAGACCGGCGCGCCGGCATAGGCCGAGCGCCTTCTCCTCCAGGGCGCTGCGCGTCAGGCGGCGTGCTGCGCCATGGCGACGTCATCCAGCGCGGCTCTGCCTAGCCGAGCGGGTTCGCGTGCCGACCTGCGCGGCCTGTCGTCCACCTCGATCTCCACGACCGCAGCCTGGCGAGGAAGGTGTGCCGTGTGGCGCGCGGATCGCAACAACTCGCCGCGCCCAAAGTGCGACAACACCCGGTCGCCACGTCCGCCGCGGCACCTATCCTGAGCGCCCGTGACCGCACCCTCCTGCGCCCACCTGCACGTCCATTCGGAGTACTCGCTGCTCGACGGGGCGTGCAAGATCGACGCGCTCGCGGCGCGTGCGGCGGCGTTCGACCAGCCGGCGCTGGGGCTGACCGATCACGGCGTCATGAATGGCGCGATCGAGCATTTCCAGGCGGCGCGCAAGAACGGCATCAAGCCGATCCTCGGCTGTGAGATCTATCTCGTCGACGACCAGACCCAGCGCGGCCGCCACGAGCACAACCACCTCACGCTGATCGCCGCGAGCGACGAGGGCTACCGCAACCTCGTCAAGCTCTCGAGCGCCGGTTTCCTGGCGGGCCTCAACCGCGGCAAGCCGACGGTCGACCTGAACGTCGTCGAGCGCCACTCCGAGGGGATCATCGCGCTCACGGGCTGCCTGGCCTCGCGCTTCTGCCAGCGCCTCGTCGCCGACCGCGACGACGAGGCACGCGCGCACGCCGACGACCTGCTCGAGGTCTTCGGCCCCGAGGACGTCTACTTCGAGGTCCAGCGCAACGGGTTGCCCGAGCAGGACAAGGCCAACGAGGGGATCGTGAAGATCGCGCGCGAGCTCGGGCGGCCGATCGTCGGGACGGCCGACGTGCACTACCTGCGCAAGGAGGACTACCACCACCACACGGCGCTGCTGTGCGTGCAGACCAAATCGACCTTACGCGCGCCGAAGATGACGTTCGACACGAACGAGTTCTTCCTGAAGTCCAGCGAGGAGATGGTCTCGGCTTTCGCGCCGTGGCCTGAGGCGATCGCGTCGACGCTCGAGATCGCCGAGCGCTGCAACGTCGCGATCGAGCTCGACAAGCAGCTCATCCCGGCCTATCCCACGCCCGCCGGCGAGCCCGAGGACGCCTACCTGCGCGCGCGCGTCGAGGACGGCCTGCGCACGCGCTACGGCGATCCCGTGCCCGCCGAGGCGCGCGAGCGGATGGAGATGGAGCTGGGCGTCATCAACCGGATGGGCTTTGACGCCTACTTCCTGATCGTGTGGGACTTCATCCGCTATGCCAAGGGCAACGGCATCGCGGTCGGCCCGGGGCGCGGCTCGGCGGCGGGCTCGATCGTCGCCTACTGCCTGCAGATCACCGACGTCGACCCGCTGCGCTACGACCTGCTCTTCGAGCGCTTCCTCAACCCCGAGCGCGTGTCGATGCCGGACATCGACATCGACTTCTCCGTGCGCGGGCGCGAGCAGGTCATGCGTTACGTCGTCGAGAAGTACGGTCGAGAGTCGGTCGCGCAGATCGTCACCTTCGGCAAGATGTTCCCGCGCGCGGCGACGCGCGACGCGGCGCGGGTGCTCGAGCACGACTATGGCGTCGGCGATAAGCTCGCAAAGCTCATCCCCGACCCGATCATGGGCCGCTCGCCGTCCTTCGAGGACTGCCTGAAGCCTGGCGAGCCGCTGAAGCTCGCCTACGACTCCGACCCGATCGCCAAGCAGATCATCGACGTCGCGCAGGGCCTGGAGGGGATCGTGCGCAACTCCTCGATCCACGCGGCCGCGGTGGTCATCGCGGAGGGGCCGCTGACCGACATCGTGCCGCTGCAGCTCGCCGACTCAAACCAGGTCGACGCCGACGGCAACAAGATCTTCAAGATCGTCACGCAGTTCTCGATGAAGCCCGTCGAGCAGCTCGGCCTGCTGAAGATGGACTTCCTCGGGCTGCGCAACCTCGACGTCATCGAGGACGCCCTGGACATCATCGAGCGCTCGTCCGGCGTGCGGCCCGCCATGGCCGACCTTCCGCTCGACGACGAGCCGACGTACGACATGCTCGCGTCCGGTGACTCGATCGGCGTCTTTCAGTTCGAGTCCGAGGGCATGCAGAAGGCGCTTCGCAACGTGCGCCCGACGGAGTTCGACGACCTCGTCGCGCTCGTCGCGCTGTACCGGCCCGGTGCGATGGACCAGATCCCCGCGTACGCGCGCGGCAAGCGCAACCCCGAGACGATCGAGTTCGCCGACGAGCGCCTGCGCCCGATCACCCAGACGACGAAGGGCGTGATCCTCTACCAGGAGCAGGCGATGCAGATCGCCAAGACGCTCGCCGGCTTCAGCGGCGCGAAGGCCGACGACCTGCGCAAGGCGATCGGCAAGAAGAACCGCGTCGCGATGGCCAAGCTGCAACCCGAGTTCATCTCCGGCTGCCGCGCGTCGGGCACGAGCGAGCGGGTCATCGAGCAGCTGTGGGCGACCAACGAGAAGAGCGCTGACTACAGCTTCAACAAGTCCCACGCTGCGTGTTACGCCCTGATCGCCTACCGCACGGCCTGGCTGAAGGCCAACTACCCGGCGGAGTACATGGCGGCGCTGATCAGCTCGGTGATGTCGACGAAGGACAAGGTCCCGTTCTTCGCCACCCAGGCCGAGCAGATGGGGATCGAGATCCTGCCGCCCGACGTCAACGTCTCCGATCACGACTTCGTCGTCTTCGAGGGCAACATCCGCTTCGGCCTGGATGCCGTCAAGGGCGTCGGCTTCGCGGCGGTCGAGGCGATCAAGGCCGCCCGCGACGAGGGCGGCCCCTTCGCGTCGATCTGGGACTTCTGCGCGCGCGTCGACTGCCGCGCCGTCAACAAGAAGGCGATCGAGGCGCTGATCAAGTGCGGCGCCTTCGGCTCCACGGGCGCGACGCGGATGGGCATGCTCGAGGTGCTCGAGCAGGCGCAGGGAGCGGGGCAGAAGGCCCAGCAGGACGCCGAGATCGGCCAGGGCTCGATCTTCGACGGCTTTGACTGGGGCGATTCGGCAGGCGACGGCTCGACCGCCGCGGAGGCGTTCGCCGCACCCGCGCACCCGCCGATCCCATCTCGCGAGTTCGCGCAGCCCGAGTTGCTGGCGATCGAGAAGGAGGCGATCGGCCTCTTCATCTCCGCGCACCCGCTCAAGCAGGTGCGCGAGGCGCTGCGCGAGCGCGTCGACTGTCCGCTTGCCGGCCTCGCCCAGCGCAAGGACAAGGAGTGGGTCAACGCCGGCGGGATCATCACGGCCGCGAAGAAGATCCGCACCCGCAGCGGCGACCCGATGATGTTCGCGACGCTCGACGACCTCGAGGGCTGCGTCGAGATCCTGGTCTTCGGCAAGGCTCTCGCGGAGTACGAGGGCGCCCTCGGCGTCGACTCGGTCGTGCTCGTCCGCGGGCGCGTGGACCACAAGGACGCCGACACGACCTGTCTGGTCGTGCAGACCGTCGAGGCGTTCGAGCCGACGCCCGAGGAGGTCGAGGTCGCCCAGGCCACGGCAGCGACGCGCAAGGTCGGCCCGCTGCCCCTGCACGTGCGCGTCGACGCCGCCGGTCTGCCGGCGTCGATCATCGACGACCTCAAGAGCCTGCTCGCGAACTACCCGGGCGACTGCGAGGTCGTGCTGGAGGTGCAGATGAGGTCGGGCGATCCGCGCAAGCTCAAGCTCGGCTCGTCGTACAAGGTCGCGACGACGCCCACGCTGCGCGCCGAACTCGAGCAGGTTCTGGGACCTGCGGCACTCGCGGTCTGACGCGCGCCCTTCGCCGTTACCGCCGCGCCGCGCCGGGTATCCGGCGCGCTCCCCTACCGGAGGAGCAGCCACCGTGGAACGCGATCCCGACACACTGCCCGTGCCCGACGACGACGAGGAGCTCGACCTCTTCGGCGACCCCGACAGCGTCGACGGGTCAATCGAGGAGGATCTCGACGACCGCCTGGAGGACGAGCGCCACCCCGACTAGGGGCGCCGGGCGCCCGTCGTGACTACGTGTCGGTGCTCGGCGGTGGCACCGGGTTGCGGCCGGGCTTCTTGTCGAGCTCGCGCGAGCGCAGCACCATGGCCACCCCGGTGAAGACCACGCCGAGCAGCACGACGGCGAGCAGCGCCACGCTGAGCGGCGAGTTGGGCAGCAGCAGCCAACCGGCGAGCGCGAGCACCACCACCGTGCACATGAGGGCCGCCTGCCGGAACGGCAGCGGCGGCTTCTTTGGGAGGTCGTAGTCGTCTCGAAGGTCGCTCATGGCTCTCCCCGTACCCCGCGCGGGCGGGTAGCTAAGCCCCGGCGCCGCGGCGGGACGCCAGGCCGCGCTCGCGCAGGGCGCGCGTCAGCGCGAGCTCCTCGCCGGTCGGGCCCGAGTGCTGCGGTCCCTGCGTCTCCAGCACGAGCGGCAGGTCGTCGAAGCGCGGCTCGGACAGAAAGACCGCACAGCCGTCCTCGCCCAGCTCGCCCGCGCCGACGTTCGCGTGGCGGTCGACGTTGGAGCCGAGCGGCGCCTGCGAGTCGTTGAGGTGCAACGAACCGAGCCGCTCGAGGCCGACGAGCTGCGCGCAGCGATCCACCACCGACGACAGCGCTTCCTCGCTGCGGATCTCAAAGCCCGACGCGAGCAGGTGACATGAGTCCAGGCAGACGCCGAGGCGCCGATCGCCGCCGGCGGCCTCCAGCAGCGCCGCGAGCTCCTCGAAGGAGCGCCCGAGCGTGCCGCCCGAGCCGGCCGTGTTCTCGAGGTGCAGGGCGCAGCCCTCCGTCTGCGCGAGCGCCTCGCCGATGACCACGCCGGCTCGCGCGATCGCCTCGTCGACGTCGCCCGTCTTCGCCGACCCGGGATGCAGCACGACCGCGTGCGCGCCGAGTGCCGCTCCCGCCTGCAACGACGCGATCAACGAGCGCAGCGAGTTGGCGCGAATCGTCTCGTCGTCGGAGGCGCAGTTGAGCAGGTAGACGGCGTGGATCAGCAGCGCGTCGACGTCGGAGGCGGCCATCGCCTCGCGAAACGCCGCGATCTCCTCACCGGAATACACGCGCGGCTTCCAGGCGCGCGGGTTCTGGTTGAAGATCTGGATCGCCTGCGCGCCGCGCTCGATCCCCCGCGCGACCGCCTTCGCCGGCCCGCCGGCGGGGGAGACGTGGGCGCCGATCAGCATCGGCTACGGCTAGGGTCGACATGCATGAGAGTCCGCTTCGCTCCTTCTCCGACCGGCGCGCTGCACGTCGGCGGCGCGCGTACCGCGCTCTACAACTGGCTGCTTGCCCGGGGCGGCGGGGGGACCCTCGTGCTGCGGATCGAAGATACCGACCGCGAGCGCTCGACCTCCGAGAACGTCGAGCAGATCCTCGAGGCGCTGCAGTGGCTGGGGATCGACTTCGACGAGGGCCCGATCAGCCAGGTCGCGCGCTCCGAGCGCCACCAGGAGCTGCTGCAACAGCTGCTCGACGCGGGCCACGCCTACCGCTCCAGCGCGACGAAGGCCGAGGTCGACCTCTTCAAGGCCCAGCACGGCGCGCATCGTGGTTTTCGCGGTGAGGACGAGGGTTCCGGGGCCGTGCGCCTGCGCGTCCCAGACGAGGGCGAGAGCGTCGTGCACGACGTGATCCGCGGCGGCGCGACGTTCGCCCACGTCCATCTCGACGATCCGGTGATCGCGCGCGCGGACGGCAGCGTCCTCTACAACTTCGCCGTCGCGGTCGACGACATGGACGCCGCGATCACGCACGTCGTCCGCGGCGAGGACCACCTCTCCAACACGGCGCGCCAGCTGCTCGTGCTCGAGGCGCTCGGCGCCGCGCCGCCGATCTACGCGCACCTGCCGCTGCTGCACGGCGCGGACGGCAAGAAGCTCTCAAAGCGCCACGGCGCGGCATCGGTGCAGGAGTTCCGCGACCTGGGCTACCTGCCGGAGGCGCTGAAGAACTACCTCGCGCTGCTCGGCTGGGGCGCGGAGGACGACGAGACGATCCTCTCCACCGAGGAGCTCGCCGAGCGCTTCTCGCTGGAGCGCGTGTCCAAGAATCCGGCCCGCTTCGACCACCAGAAGCTGCGCTGGATGAACGGGCGCTACATGCGCGCGCTGCCGGTGCAGCAGCTGACCGAGCGACTGGAGCAGTTCACCGGCCGCAGCGGCCTGCGCGCAGCCGTCGAGATCTCCCACGAGAAGATGCAGACGCTGGCCGACTTCGAGCCACTCGCCGGGTTCATCTTCGACGGGCCGGCCGACGATCCGAAGGCGCGCGAGAAGTGGCTCGACGAGGACGGGCGAGCCGTGCTCGCCGACGTGCATGCGGCGCTCGAGCCGCTGCAGCAGTTCACGCTCGAGAACGTGCAGGAGGCACTGGAGGGCGTCCTCGCGGCGCGCGCCGCCAAGCCCAAGCAGGTCTTTCAACCGGTCCGCGTGGCGCTCGCGGGCACCGCGGTCTCGCCCGGGATCTTCGAGACGCTGGTCGTTCTCGGGCGCGACGAGTCGCTCGCGCGGATCGAGCGCGCACTGCGTGTATAGCGACTCTGAAATTTGGGCTCAACCATCTGTCCATAGCTGCCGATACGGGGAGTGCACCCGACGATCCCGACCCGGAAGCAGGGACCGCCCTCATGATCAGCTCCCCCGCCCTTACCGCAGCAGAGCCCACCAGCGCGCCCGTACAGCGCCATCACAACGAAGGCCACGGCCGCCGCCTGACCGCCGCGTTCGAGGCGCTCGAGGCGTTCCCCGCGCTCGCCGAATCCCGTAACCGCCTCCTGCGCCTTGTCAGCGCCGAGCGCGTGTCGCCGGCCGACGTCGTCGCCGCCGTCGAATCCGATATCGCCCTCGTCATCGCCGTCCTGCGGACGGCAAACCAGCTCGACGACCGTCGCCGCGGGCGCGTCGAGTCCATCGTCAAGGCCGTCGAGATGCTCTCGCCGGAGTCCGTCCAGGCGCTCGCAAGCCGCGCCCGCACGTTTGACTTCTTCGAGCGCTCGACCGTCTGGGATGCCGCGCCGGAGCGCTTTCGCCTGCACGGCGTCGCGACGCAGCGCGCGGCTGACCGCCTTGCCCAGGAGGCCGGCTACGAGCATCGCGACCGCCTGATGGTCACGTCGCTGCTGCACGACATCGGCAAGCTCGTCCTGACGCACGCCTACCCCGGCTACCCGGCGCAGGTCCACGGCGACGCCCGCACGCCCGAGGAGCGGGTGCACCGCGAGCGCCGCGAGCTCGGCGTCGACCACGCCCTCGTCGGCGGCGTCCTGGCCCGCCGCTGGGGCCTGCCGAGCGCCGTCGCCTCCGCGATCGAGCGCCACCACTCCGAGGACGCGACCGGAGAGG
Source organism: uncultured Solirubrobacteraceae bacterium (assembly GCA_902806175.1). Lineage (GTDB taxonomy): Bacteria > Actinomycetota > Thermoleophilia > Solirubrobacterales > Solirubrobacteraceae > CADCVQ01. The sequence goes on along the minus strand of CADCVQ010000014.1, from coordinate 1,231 downwards.
CCGCCTTCGTGCGCCTCGCCGACATGCTGGCCCACTACGCGCAGGGCGATCAGATCTCGCCCAACGCGCTGCTGAAGGTCGCCCGCGCCGTCGGCCTGGGCCCTGCCGAGCTGCGCTCGGTCATGTTCGACCTGCCCTACCCGAGCTCCGGGCGCCCGCGCCAGATCGATCCCTGCCCGCTGTCGGGGCGCGAGGTCGAGGTCCTCAAGCGCCTCGCCGAGGGCAAGGTCTACAAGCAGATCGCCGCCGAGCTGCAGCTGTCGACGTCGACGGTGCGCACCCACCTGCACAACATCTACGGCAAGCTCGGCGCGGTCGACCGCGCGCAGGCGGTCCTGATCGCCACCGAGCGCGGCTGGCTGTAGAACCCAGGACCCAGACCTGAAGGACCGATGCCGAGCGGCTGCATGCCGCTCGGCGTCTGTCGTTTCAGGCCGCTACGACGCTGCCGGCGCCGCGGACTCTGTCTCGCTCTCGGCGGACTGGCGATCGGTGCGCGCGGTGGCCTCGTCGCCGCCGACCGCAACAGCGGCCTTGGCGGTGACGAGGTGGTACAGGATGAGCACCTGGACGATCGCCAGCGACTCGGAACGATGCTTCTCCTCGCCGACGCTGAACTCCCCGAGGCGATCGGTGCGCAGCTGCTGGGCGAACTGCATCTTCTCCCAGATGCCCTCCTCGATCGCGGCGCCGGCGTCGGCGTCGAGATCGCCCGGGATGAACAGGCGGCGCCCGCCCGAGCGCTCCTCCTCGAGCTTGACCCCGCGCTTGCCGCCCTCGTCGAGCAGCACCGACATGTCCGGGTGGGCCAGTCCCTCGGAGAGCGTGAGCTCGGCGTCGAGCTTCTCGCTGTCGTCGCCCGGGAGGAACGAGACGATCATGTCCGCGTAGCGGCGCTGCGGGCGGATGAACTCCGCGGAGTCGGGCTCGCGCTTGTCGAGCTCCGCGAGCACCTGCTCCTCGTCGTAGCCGCGCTTGCTCGTGTCGCGCTTGATCTTCCACTCGCGCCGAAGCTCCTCGGGCGGCGCGAGGTAGACGCGCACGTCATGGGAGTCGCAGAGCTCCTGCGTGTGGTAACCCAGCAGCCCCTCGATCACGGCGAAGCGCTTGGGCACGACGTACTCGGGGCGGCCGAACGTGCCGTCGCCATGGCCGTAGACCGGCTTGAGGATCGGCTCGCCGTCGCGTACGTGGCGCAGGTGCTGGGACATGATGTCGATGTAGTTGCAGG